>JAFASF010000457.1 GCA_019244745.1 Solirubrobacterales bacterium
TAAAGGAAAGGTAGCGCCTGAGTGGAGCGCGGGAGCCGAGCGAATTTGCCCGTGGGATCAGGTTCCGGCAGGGTGTGTTCGTGGGATCAGGTTCCGGCAGGGTTCCCGATCGTTGATGAGATCTCGTCGATAGCCGCGCGTTCGGCATCGCTGACCGCCGCCCCTCCTTCCCGGTGGGCGCTGGCGACCTTGTCGGCCAGGGTCAGCACGAACCGCCGATAGTCTTCGACCTCATCCGGCGTCGCCTTGCCCTCGAGCAGCTCCACGGCGTCGCGGAGATGCTGCAGGCCATGCTGCTTGAGCTCCTCCACCGAGTGAAAGCGCGTGTGGTCGATCTCCGGCTTCGCCGCCACGATCTCGTCGATCAGCTCGCTCGCGCCGTGGTGCTGGCGCGCCTCCGCGTATGCCTTGGCCATCGCGATCGTCTCGCGGAAGGTGCCGCCCCGCTGCGCGGTGACCACGATCATGCCGGCGCTCGGCGGTCCCTCGAGGACCGTCTCCCACTCCTGCGGCGTGAAGTCAGCCTTTCCGGTCATTGCCTGCTCCTCTCTGTGCCTTGCCCACGGTGATGCCCTCCGCCCGGCTTCAGGATCGCAGGTGCAGCCCGAAGCCGCTGCTAACCTCGAGTAAGCGGGGCAGATTGACGAACACGGGTCAGGAAAGGGAAAGAATTGGGGAAGGTCTGGGTGCTCGAAACCCAAACAAAGGGCACCGGCGCGAACATGGTCCCGCTCGAGAGGACGCAGCGAAAGCCCGGCCCGGACGGGGTGCCCGGCTTCTTCTTTCCCGAGCTCAAGCCCGTCCCCGAGCCCGAACCGCGGCAGCCTCGCTCGTTCAAGGTCGTCGACGTGATGACCCGCGAGGTGCTTGCCGAGGGCGTTGATGCCCGGGCAGCCGTGGGCGCCCTCGAGGGCGTACACAGCGTCGTCGACGTCACGGTCTCGGTCTGGGACCCCGACGCGGAGCGCTGGCGGATGTTGAGCTTCGGCGAGACGCAAGCGCTCTGGGATTACCGAGGACAGATCTAGAACGGGGCCACGGCCGACCTCACGGGTGCTGCTGCGCTCGCCAACCGGCCGCGATCGTGACGAGTTCCTCGCGGCGATGCGAGCGAGCCGGAAGCTCCATCGACCCTGGCTCACCACGGCTCCGACCACTCCCGAGGCCTTCGAGATCGGTGCGACCACGAGCGGCGGGCGATTCGCGCCGAGCAGTGGCACGAGCGTCGAGGACGCCGATGACGCCACGATGCGCCGCTTCCGCCCGGCGCGAGCGCTACGTCATCACCGCGCCCAGCTCTCCCACGGCCCGGCGCAGCGCGATCTCGTTCAGCTGCGCGTAACCCAGGACCAGCGCCGGCGGCACATCCGGCCCGCACGTGAAGTGCCGGTGGAGCGCATGCACGGCCACTCCGCGCCGGCGGGCGGCGCCGGCGATCGCGGGCTCGTCCGCCCCTTCGGGAAGCCATGCGACCAGTTGCAGTCCCGCGGCGGCGCCCCGGATCCTCACCTCGGGGAGCTGCTCGGCGAGCGCAGCTACCAGAGCATCTCGCCGGCGCCGGTAGATCCGGCGGGTGCGACGGATGTGGCGGTCGAGCTCGCCGGAGGCGAGGAAGTTCGCCATCGCGACCTGGTGGATCGACGAGGGGCTGGCCCAGGTGACCACGTACTGCCTCGTCACGTCGGCGACGTAGCGCTCCGGCAGGACCATCCAGGCGAGTCGCATCGCGGGTGCGAGGGTCTTGCTGGTGGTCGCGCAGAACGCGACGTGATTGGGATCCATGCCCTGAAGCGCGGCCACGGGCTCGCGGTCGTAGCGGTACTCGGCGTCGTAGTCGTCCTCGACGACCAGCGCGTCGCGGCGCCGCGCCCAATCCAGCAGGGCCGCGCGACGCCCGGGGCTCATGACCGCTCCCGTGGGAAAGTGGTGGGCCGGCGTGACCGCTACCGCGTCCACGTCCAGCCGCTCGAGTTCCTCGACCACCAGTCCGTGCTCGTCGACCCTGACGGGAACCGGGGTCATGCCCGTCTGCTCGACCGTGCGCAGCTGCCAGCGCCACCCGGGATCCTCGACCGCGACGCGCTTTGCGCCCCGATCACGAAGGGCGAGCCAGATGTTCGTCATTCCGTGAGCAAGGCCCGATGACACGATCACGTTCTCGGGCGCGGCGACCGCGGCACGCACCCGGCCGACGTAGTCGCTCACCGCGACCCGGAGCTCATTCGCGCCCCGCGGGTCGCCGTAGGTCAGGGCATTGTCGGGCAGCTCTCGCATTGCCCGGGACAGCGCGCTGAGCATTCGCTGGCGCGGGAACGAGGCAAAGTCAGGCTGTCCCGGACGGAGGTCGTACACGATCCGCGGTGGCTGGGTGGCCTCGCTGGCGAGGGCCCGGTTGTCGCGGTACTGGGAGGAATGGGCGACGACGGTCCCAGCCCCCCGTCGGGCGGCGAGATAGCCCTCGGCGATCAGCTGCGAGTAGGCCTCGACCACCACCCCGCGGGAGACGCCCAGCTCCTCCGCCAGTAGCCGGCTCGCCGGCAGCGGCACTCCTGGCCGCAGCCGCCCCGCCCGGACCGCGTCGCGCAGCTGCCGCTCCAACTGCCGATGCAGAGGCGCGCCCGGCTCGAACTCCACCAGCAGCTCCATTGGTCTCAGATCGTAGCCCGTGATTGGTCCTGGGCGGAGGGCCAATGGCTGACCTAGGGTGGCCCGATGCACATGCTTGCCAGTACGGGGGAGCGGGTTCTGGTCATCGGGGCCGACGGCGCGCTCGGCTCGCTCACCGCGAGCGCGTTCGAGCGCGCGGGGTGGGAGGTTCTGCGGGGAAGCCGCCTCCCGTCTCGCTGCCGCGATTGGCGGCGGATCGATCTCGACCTCCCGGCGACGGTTACCCCGAGCCTCGCGGAGGCAGACGTGATCGTCGATACCGTGCCCCACCCCGGCGTCGTCGCCGAGCAATCGATCATCGATCGTGGAGGTCTCATCCTGAACAGCGCGGCGCCGCCGACCGCGTGGACGCAGCGGCTTTACACGTCGCGCACCTCACCGGCCGGCACGGTCGTTCTCGGCGCCGGTATCGCTCCCGGACTGACCAACCTTGTGGCGGCGGGGCTACTCGCCGCACATCCCGACGCGGACGAGGTCGAGTTGGTGTTCACGTTGTCGTCCGGCACGACGAGCGGGCGAGCCGGTCACGAGTTCGTCCATCGCAACCTCACCCGGCGCGCCGAGCACGAGACGATGGCGATCCCGCTTCCGCCACCGTTCGGGACGCGCGAATGCCTGAGCTTCGCCGAATCCGAGCGAGGGTGGATCGGCGATCTGGCTGGAGCACGGCGCGTGCGTTGCTACGTCTGCTTCGCGGAGGTCGAGGTCCACGACGCCCTCCTGGCCCGCAACCGGCTAGGGACGATCAGCGCGCTCGATCAGGCCGCGTTCGTTCGCGGCGCTTCCGTGTCTGGGTCCGGCGTGAGCAGTGAACCCGTGGCCCACTGGGTCTGTGTCCGGCGCGACGGGGTCCGGTTGGCCGCCGAGACGCTTCGCTGCGCCGGCGAGTACCGCGGCGCAGCGCACGCCACCGTCGCGCTCGCGCAGGCGCTCCAGGATGCACGGGCGCGCGCTCCGCTCCCGACCGGAGTGTTCGGTCCCGAGGACCTGGTCGCCCTCGCTGACCTCAAGCCCTACCTGACGAACGCCGGCATCCGCGTCAGTTCCGAACCGGTCTGACTACACCCCTCAGGCGATATTGGACCAGAGATCGCGCCCGTAATTGGTGCTTCACAGCGTCCCACGAGCGGCTTACCGTGACGGACATTCGGTCGTCGGTTCGGAAAGGTGAAAGCGGTGAATTCTGAGCTTCATGCTGCGCAGGTCGACCACCTCCTCGAGCTGTACTGCGCGTGGAGAACCGAGTGTGCCGCGGTCCGCGCCGCTTACGAGCGGTTCTCGACGGCCGATCCATCGGAGCGAGGGCTCGCGTTCGCCGCCTATGAGGCGGCGCTCGATCGGGAGGAATCTGCTGCCCAGCTGTATGCCGATCAGATCAGCCTGGTGTCGGCGACTCTCGCCCGAGGAGGGCGCGACACGGTCACAACCGAATCTCGGTCAGCGCGTGCTTGGGCGACGACAGGGTCAGCCTGGCCCTGGCGGTGGTGACGGTCACCGCCACCACTTTCGCTCGCGGGCGCGATCGGTCCCGTTTGTTCGATCGAGGTCGTCCAGCGCGGCCATGTCGTCATCTGAGAGCGCGAAGTCGAACAGCCTCCCGTTCTCCTCGATCCGCTCCCGGTGGGTCGACTTGGGGATCACTATCGCGTCACGCTGTATGCACCACCGCAACAGCACCTGCGCCGGCGTCCGTCCGACGCGGTCGGCGATCTGCGCGACGGTCCGATCCGACAGGTACCGGCCCGTCCCGAGCGAGCTGTAGGCGACGAGCGCCACGCTTCGCTCTGCGCAGGTCTCGAGGAGCGCCCGGCGGTAGTCGAACGGGCTGAACTGCACCTGATCGACCACCGGAGGAGTACCGGCCACGGCGATCACCTGCTCGAGCTCTTGAACGCTGAAGTTCGAAACTCCGATCGAGCGGGCGAGGCCTCGCCGCCGGGCTTCCTCCATCCCGGGCCATGCCCACGTGGGTCCCCCCTGCGGCCAGTGGATGATGTAGAGGTCGAGCTCGTCGATGCCGAGACGTCGGAGGCTCCGCTCGGCTTCGGCCGCCGGGTCGCGGCGCCCCGGATGGAACTTGGTCGTGATGAACACGTCTTCGCGCGGGATCCCGCTGTCGCGCAGCGCCCGCCCCACGCTCTCCTCGTTGCCGTAGGCCTGGGCGGTATCGATGTGCCGGTAGCCGAGCTCTAGGGCCCACCGCACGGCGTCCTCGCATTCGCGGCCGCTCGGCACCTGCCAGAGACCCAGGCCGAGGACGGGCATCGACGAGCCATCCGCGAGCGATCGCGTCGGCACCTCGGGCCTCACGAACGTGTCGGGGCCGGCACGGCAAAGCCGGCCTTCTGGGCGTAGCCGCGCACGATCGCCTCGCGGTCGGCGTAGGGGAGCACGGCCTCCACGTCTTCGAAGCCGTCGGGCGCGAGCGCCTCCACGGCGTCGATGACCCCCTCGGGACCGCCTCGACGGTTCGCTTGCACGATTTCCGAGGTGGGCCCGAGGCGGGCGTTCTCGTACTGGCGAAGCGCCTCGGCGACGTCCTCGATGTCGGCGAGCGAGTCCGCGAGCGCGCGCGCGTCGAGGATCGCCTGGCTGGCGCCGTTGGACCCGACGGGGTACATGGGGTGGGCCGCGTCTCCCAGAAGCGTCACCCGCCCGTATGACCATCGGGGAATCGGATCGCGATCGCAGACCGGATACTCGTAGAAACGAGCCGTCGACTTGATCAGGGTGGCGACGTCGACCTCTCCGATCGCGAAGCGCCGCACGTGAGGGAGAACCTCCTCCAGGCGGCCGGGACGCGACCAGTCCTCCCGCCTGGGCGGTGCAGATCCTTCGACGCCCGTCTTTGCCATCACCGCCCAGTTCGTGAGCCGGCGGCCCCCCGCTGCACCCTTCGCGATCGGGTACAGAACGACCTTCGCTTCCATGCCCCCGGCGATGATCATCGAGCGTCCGGTGAGGAACGTCGGCCAGTCGGTGGCGCCCCGCCACAGCATCGTCCCGTTCCAGCGGGGCGGTCCTTCGCCGGGCGTGACCGCGTCGCGCACCGTCGAGTGGATCCCGTCCGCACCGACGAGCACACCGGCGCGCACGGTGGCGACGCTCGCCCCCGAGGCGTCGACGAACTGCGCGGTGACGCAATCGGCGTCTTGGGCGAAGCTGGCCAGCCTGTGGCCGGTGCGGATCGCATCGGGACCGAGTCGCTCCACCACCGCATCGCGCAAGACGCCCTGGAGCGCCCCACGGTGTATGGAGAACTGCGGGACGTCGTGCCCCGCATCGAGGCCGCGCAGCTCGCGCCAGATTTCCTGGCCGAAGCGGTTTGTGTAGATCAGCTCGTAGGTGCGCAGGCCGACCGCGTCGAGTCGCTCGAGCAGCCCGAGCCCGGCGAGCTCGCCGATCGCGTGAGGCAGTGTGTTGATCCCCACCCCGAGCTCGCGGATCTGCGCCGACTGCTCGAACACGCGGCAGTCGAGTCCGCGTCGCTCGAGCGCCAGGGCGGTGGCCAGCCCGCCGATTCCGCCGCCGACAACGATGACGGTCGTGTGCATCGGTTCAGCTTAAGGACCCGCGGCGCCGCGCGGCCGTGACAGCAGCCGATCGAGGTGGTCGGCGACCGTGGCCCATGCCTGGGTGCGTGGATCGATCACCGCGAAGTGATCGATGTCGGCCAGCTCGAGCAGCTCACAGCGATCGCCCGCGGCGCGCGCCGCCCGGGCGTACGCCCGGCTCTGCTCGATGGGGACGCGCTGGTCCGCGTCGCCATGGACGAGCAGGGATTCGGTGCGGGTTGGCAGCAGGCGCATTGGATCGGCGATCGCGTACGCGCCGGGCTGCTCCTCCGGCGTCCCGCCCATGAACTCGAGGGCTGCCCCCTCGCCGATCCGCTCCCGCGCGGCTGCGCCGAGGTCGCAGACGCCCGCCAGCGACAGCACCGCGGCAACCTGCGGCATGCCGGTGACGCACAGTCCCAGCTGGCCCCCGGCGGAGTGGCCGATCACCAGGAGCCGCCGCGTCGCGATCCGAGCCTCCTCGAGCCGGATGAGCGCCTCGATCGCGGCGCGCACGTCGTGGAGCGTCTCGGGGACGCCCCCGCCGGTTCCCACGCGGCGATACTCGACGTTCCAGGTCGCCCATCCTCGCTTTGCGAGGTCGACGGCGAGCGCCGACATCAGCGTTCGGGTGAACCGAGCGCGCCAGAACCCACCATGGACAAGCACAGCGACCGGATGCGGACCGGAGCGGCCTTCCGGCAGCAGCAGGTCGGCTTCGTTCTCGGATCTGGCGCCGTAGCGGTAGGTCTGCGGAGTACGCCCGCTGGAGGCGGCCCATGCGCTCAACTCGGCGAGGAAACCCTGGACGCCCAAAGCTACGGCTGCTGGCAGACTGCGAGCTGCGCCTGCACGGCGCTCGGGAGCGAACGGACCGGGCACACGTACTCGACGGCGTGTAGCACCGGGCGCCAGGCGCCCGCGACGCGCTCGAAGATCGCGGTCACATCCCCGTTATAACGGCCGCACTCAGTGCCGCGATTGAAATCGGCGCGGGCGTACCCGGGATCTCGGGAGAGCACCGTGACGGTCAGGCAACGCCTCGGGAACCCGTAGGCCGCGGCTACGCCGGCGGGTCCGGGCAGGCGGGCCAGTGCCGGCACCGCCCCGGGTCCACCGACGCGATCACCGGGGAGCGAGGCGACCACCGTCGCGATGATCGCCGCGACGAGCAGCGCGACGCCGCCCGCCGCGAGCGCCTTGACCTGGGTCGGGGCTCTGGCGATACGGCCCCAGCGCGGGCGTGGGCGAGGGTCGGCGAGCACCGTGACCTGCACCTGCGACGGCAGCCGGGTGGCCCACGGACTGCGCTCCTCACCCGATGCCATCGCCACGCCCGGACGCGACGAAATGTGGGTTCTCGAAGCCCGGCTTGCCGTACCGGAGCGGGTGCCCGCGGAGATCGGTGACGCGTCCGCCGGCGGCTCGCAGCACGGCGTCTCCGGCGGCCGTGTCCCACTCCATCGTCCGCCCGAACCGCGGGTAGAGGTCAGCTTCACCCGCGGCGATCAGGCAGAACTTCAGCGAGGATCCCGCCGTTACCGATGCGGCCACCCGCCGGCCCGCCGTGAATCGGGCGAGGGCGTCCGGATCGCCGTGGGAGCGGCTCGAGACGATCGTCGCTCCGTCGGGCGGCGTCGCGCGCGCCGACAGACGCCTTTGGCCGGCGGCATCCTCCACCGCGGCGCCCACGCCGGGCGCCGCGGCGAACAGCCGCTCGAGCGCCGGCGCGAAGACGACGCCGAGGACCGGCGCGCCGGCCTCGATCAGCGCGATGTTGATCGTGAACTCCCCGTTGCGGTCGAGGAACTCCTTGGTCCCGTCCAGCGGGTCCACGAGCCAGAGCTTCCCCGGGCCCACTTTCAGAGACGAGCTTCCGTTCACGCTCTCCTCGGCCACGATTGCCACACCGGGGGCGATGTCCGACAGCCGCGCGCAGATGATGGCCTGGGCTCGCCGGTCGGCGTCGGTCACCGGCGAGCCGTCCGCCTTCGCGTCCGCGGCGCATCCGTGGGCGTACACGTCGAGCACCTCTTCGCCCGCGGCGCGGGCGATGCGGATGACTTCTTCAACGAGCGCGCGGCTCATCGCATCGGGGAGTTATGTCGCGGGGACCGGGGGAGCGTCCTGCGAGCGCCACTCCTGCAGCGCCAGAAGCGAACCGTCAACCACGCGCTCGCCGAACTCCTTGCTGTCATTGAGGTGCGGGAACGGCATGCTCGGAACCGGCACATCGAGGAACTGGCAGAGGGACTCCCAGCCGTCGCCGACCGACCACACGAGCAGCCTCTCGGGCGGCACCGTCAGCTGTACCTCTTCGTTGTAGCGCTCCATCGCGCGGCCCATCCACCCGGTATGGCTGTCACGCTCGCTGATCAACCCGCTGTGGCGCCACATCTCCGCCATGAGCTCGGTGTACCCGCGCCACTTCGGATCGACGCGGGCACGGGCATTCGAGAGGTCGCGAATCAACATGTCGCCGTAGAGCACCCCCCAGATCGTCTCGCGCATGCTGCGCTCCCAGCCATCGGCGTCGCGGACGCTCAGCAGCACCTTGGCGTCCGGATAGACCTCGATCAGCTCCTTGTAGAAGAACGCTCCGGGCCAGTCGACGGTCGACTGAAAGCCCTCGAACAGCTCCTGCCACGCCGCCTGGCCCTCGAGCGCGCGGTTCCAAGCCGGCACCTCGTCGAGGTCGCCGAGGACGTTCACCATGTGGTAGCACGGCCCAAGCCCCAGGATCTCCAGCGCCACCTTCTGCGACAGGGTCCCCGTGCGTGGCAATCCTGCTCCTATCAGCTTCATCCGTCATCTCCTCCTCGTGGTGGGAGCGTTCGGTGCACGCTGTGGCCGCGGGTCCCTGAGCCCACGAACACGGTCAGCTGACGCGAGTTGCGCGTGGAGTCTACGGGCGCGCTCGGCGAGGTGCGATCATGATCGATATGGCCGCCGACACAGACCGCCCGGCGGGCGGCACCAAGAACGTCCCGCCGTCGCCGATGCCCCGCGACGAGGGTGGATGGCGGGTTGCGCCCGCGCCCGATGGTCGCGGCACGCCCGAGCAGCATCAGCCGCGCCCGCCGCATCGCTGGCGCGGCTTTTGGATCTTCGTGGTCGTGTTGCTGGCGCTCAACTGGATCTTGGTGCTCGCGTTTCAGCCGCCCGGTCAGCCGCGGGTCACTGTGCCGTTCAGCCCGTACTTCCTAAATCAGCTGAACGCCGACCAGATCAGCTCGATCTCCTCCAAGGGTGACTCGATCCAGGGCACGTTCAAGAGCAAGCAGCGCTATCCAGCGAACGACTCGCAGGCGACGCCCACGACGCTGTTCGCCACCCAGGTGCCGTCGTTCTGGAACAGCACCCAGCTGACGGAGCAGTTGCAGTCCAAGGGCGTCGAGGTTAACGCCAAGAACCCCAATCCGGGGACGTCGCTGCTCGCGGAGCTGTTGCTCGGGTTCGGTCCCACCCTGCTGCTGGTGGGGTTGTTCGTGCTGCTCGCGCGGCGCGCGACGGCGGGCGGCGGCGTGGGGGGCGCGTTGGGCAACTTCGGCCGTTCGCAGGCGCGGCGGGTCGACCCCGAGAAGATCCGGGTGACGTTCGTGGACGTCGCGGGGATCGATGAGGCAAAGGCCGAGCTGACCGAGGTCGTGGACTTCCTCAAGACGCCCGAGCGCTTCCAGCGCCTGGGCGGGCGGGCGCCGCACGGTGTGCTGCTGTACGGGGCGCCCGGAACCGGAAAGACGCTGCTGGCCCGCGCGGTCGCGGGTGAGGCGCACGCCGCGTTCTTCTCGATCGCGGCGTCGGAGTTCATTGAAGCGATCGTGGGCGTCGGCGCATCGCGGGTCCGGGATCTGTTCGCCAAGGCCAAGGAGGCCGCGCCGTCGATCATCTTCATCGACGAGCTCGATGCGATCGGTCGCTCGCGGCAGGGCACGATCTCGGTCACCGGCGCGAACGACGAGCGCGAGCAGACGCTGGATCAGATCCTGACCGAGATGGACGGATTCGAGCCGAACCAGGCGGTGATCGTGATCGGGGCGACCAACCGTGCCGAGATCCTGGACCCGGCGTTGCTGCGCCCGGGTCGGTTTGACCGGCGAGTGGCCGTGCAGCCCCCCGACCGCTCCGGGCGCAGGCAGATCCTTCAGGTCCACACGCGCTCGATTCCGCTCGCCGACGATGTCGATCTCGACGCGCTCGCGGCCTCCACTCCGGGGATGGTGGGTGCCGACCTGGCCAATCTCTGCAACGAGGCGGCGCTCCTGGCGGCGCGCCGCAACCACCAGAAGGTGGAGATGGCCGATTTCACCGAGTCGCTCGAGAAGATCCTGCTGGGCGCGCCGCGGGGAATCCTGCTGAGTCCCGAGGATCGCGAGCGCACCGCGTATCACGAGTCCGGACACGCGCTGGTCGGGATGCTCACCCCGGACGCGGACCCGGTCCGCAAGGTGTCGATCATCCCCCGCGGGATGGCCCTCGGGGTGACCCTCTCCACCCCCGATTCGGACCGGGTGTCGTACTCGCGCGAGGATCTGGAAGCCAAAATCAAGGTTGCCCTCGGCGGACGGGCGGCAGAGGAGATCGTCTACGGACGGATCACCACGGGCGCCGAGTCCGATATCCAGCAGCTGACGCAGATCGCCCGGCAGATGGTCGGCCGCTTCGGGATGAGCGACAAGGTCGGCCCGGTCGCCGTGTTGCCGAGCGACGGGCAGGGCGCGCTGCTCCCTGGCGCCAGCGAGACCTCTCCACAGACCCAGTACCTCGTGGACCAGGAAGTCCGCCGCCTCGTCGACGATGCCCACGACGAGGTGACCCAGCTGCTCTCCGACCATCGCGAGCAGCTCGACAGCCTGGCCCACGCGCTGCTCCAGGCCGAGACGCTCGACGCCCCCGATGCCTACGCCGCGGCCGGCGTCCAGATGCGGCCGGCCGAGCTGGTCCCGGAGGCCAGCGTGCCGGTCAAAGAGTCCGACTGACACCAGGGCAAGACATGACCGAAGACGTCAACCTCGATCTGCTCGCGGCGTCGTTGCGCGCCGACGCCAGTGACCTCGACGCGTTCGTGGAGGGGCTCGCGGTCAAGCTCGAGCAGGCACTACCCGGCTCCGTGCACGTCTACCGTTGGCGCACCAGGATGCTCGGGCCAAAGGTGGTGCGGCGGATCAGGATCGACGCCGGCGACCGGCGCCTCGAGTTGCGGGCGGGAGACGGGTCGATCGAAACGCTGTGCTCTCGGACCTCGAGTGGCATCGTGCTCAAGACCGAAGCGGTCGATGTCGACACGTGGCTGGACGCGCTTGGCCAGGCGCTGGCCCGCGAGGCGGAGCGCAGTGAAAAGACGAGGCAGGCGCTCGAGCGCCTGCTGATCCGATAGGAGGTGCCAGGTATGGGGTTCTTGAAGCGCGACGACGATGCCCGTCCGGCCGCGGACGATCCGCAGTCCCCGGCGGCGGCGGTCGAGAACGCGCCGCCGGCGGAGGCGCCGCACGCGGACTCCTACCAGGCGGGTTCGCTCGCCGGCATCCCCGAGTCCGGCCGGGAACGCATCGAGCGGATGAAGAGGGATGTCGCGAGCGGCTTCTTTACGAGCGATCTCTCGGTCAACGAGTTCCTGCTCGTCAAGTACGCCGGGTTCGAGCCACTTGGGCTCGTGCTCGGAAGCTCGATTTACCACATCGGGTTTCAGCAGGCGAACTGGAGCAAGAACCAAGAGATGGGTGTGCTGACCCAGGCCATGTACCACGCGCGTGAGCTGGCGATGACCCGGATGGAGGAAGAGGCCGACCAACTCGGGGCGGACGGCATCGTCGGCGTGCGCTTGGATATCGGCCGCTACGAGTGGGGCGCCGATCTGGCCGAGTTCATCGCCGTCGGGACCGCGGTCAAGCACCGCGAGGGCGAGCTGCATCGAGCGCCGAACGGCAGGCCGTTCACCTCCGACCTCTCGGGCCAGGACTTCTCGACGCTGCTGCGCTCGGGCTACCGTCCCGTGGGGCTCGTGATGGGTAACTGCGTCTACCACGTTGCCCACCAGGGGCTCCGCGCCGCGTGGAGGCAGATCGGGCGCAACCAGGAGATGCCCAGTTACACGCAAGCGTTGTACGAAGCGCGCGAGCTGGCGATGGAACGGATGCAGGTCGAAGCCAAGGAGCTCCAAGCGGTGGGCATCGTCGGCGCTCAGATCGTCGAACGCAGTCACGGTTGGGGATCGCACGTGATCGAGTTCTTCGCGGTCGGCAATGGCGTCGTTCCGGTCAGCGACGAACACGAGATCGACACGCCGGCTCTGGTGATGCCGCTCACCGGATAGGGCGTCACGCGCGCCACCACCGTCCCGCCGCGCCGACCGCCCGCTATCTGTAGATCAACTGCTGGCCGAGGAGGTCGGTGATCGTGACGAACTGGTAGCCCCTACTGACGAGCGTTGCGATCTCGCGCGGGAGCGCGGCGAGCGTCTCGGAGCGGTTGCCGCCGCCGTCGTGCTGGATGATGATCGCGCCGGGGTGCGCGTTGCCGACGACGTTCTGGTAGATCGCGTCGCTCCCGGGCAGGGCCCAGTCGCGCGGATCGATGTCCCACTGGATGGTCGTGAACCCCATCGACCGCGCCTCGCCGATCAAGGCGGAGCTGACCGCACCGTACGGGGCCCGGAACAGGCACGGGGTGAACCCGCCGGTGGCGCCGCGGATCGCCGCCGCCGTCATCTCGATCTGCTGTCTGGCGAAGGACCCGTCGCCGGCGACGTCCGGATGGCTCCAGGTGTGGTCGCCGATCATGTCCGCGTCGGCGAGCATCCGCCGTTCGATCGCTCCGCCCTCGCCGTAGGTCGCGATCTGGTCGCCGATCTCGAAGAACGTGGCCGGCACGCGATAGTGCTCGAGGACGTCGAGGAACTGACCCGTGTCCGGCCAAGGACCGTCGTCAAACGTCAAAGCGATCTCGCGCCGGTTTGTCGGACCGTCGGTGACGAACGACGCGCCGCTGGCCGTGCAGCCGAGCAATCGGGGGGTGTGCAGGCGCGCGAGCGCCGGGCGGGCGGGGAACAGGATGTAGCACCCGACGCGATCAGGCCGCGACGGGGTGCACCCTGGCGGGGCCAGCGTGCTGATCACCTGCCAGCGCAACGGGCGGTACGCCAGTCCGAAGCTAGTGGGAAGGAATGTGGCGGTGAGCTCCCGCGTGCTGGAACGGGCGATGGTCGCCGGGACCACGTGAGCTGGCCCCGGCCCAGCCGCGGTGATGTGCATGTAGCGCAGCAGCGGCGTCCTTTGGCGGCGGGCGGGAGGCGCAATGCAGACCTGGCCGCTGACCGTTCCGTTGCCCGCCCGCTCGATCAGCAGGCACAGCGACCGTCGCTCCCGCTGCATGGCGGTCGGAGAGAACGAGTGGTCGAGCCGCACCGTCCAGACGAGGTCCTGGCCGCTCTGGGTCAGCGATGCCGTTTGGATCGCAAGTGGAACGTGCTGGAGGGTGGCGGCGCCGGCAGCTGCCGCCGCTGTCGCTGCGAGCACCGCGCCCAACGTGATCAGATGCCCGACCCGCATCCCGCGATAAAGCGTAGGCCGCTCGCCGACGGAAACCAAGCGCTCCGCGGCTGCCGGGGGCGCAGGAATCGATCAGGTGCTTCGCCGGCGCCGACCGGAGCGGCCCGGGCGCGATGCGAACCACTCCTCATGGGCCGGTACGGGCTCGTCGACGACCCACAGAAAGTGATAGGCGCCACTGTCGCCGATGAAGCCAAAGTTCTTCTTCAGGTCGGCGACGGTTTCGTCGAAGCCGCCGCGTGAGCGAAGGTAGTTGCGGAACCCGCCGTGCTCCCTGTCCATGTCGATCATCGTCTGCGCGTTGTCGATCGTGGCCTCGATCTTCGGCCGGCTTCGGACGACGCGCGGGTCCTCGAGCAAGCGGTCGACCTCGTCGGGTCCGAGCGCCGCCACCGTAGGCGGGTCGAACTCCTTGAACGCCTCGCGGATCCCGCCCCACTTCGCGTCGATCACTCGCCAGCTCATTCCGGCTTGAAACACCGGCCGGCTCAATGCCTCGAGGTATCCGGCGAGGTTCTTCGGGGCGTGTCGCGGCGGGGGACTGCCTCTCGGCATCAGGCTCTCCTCCCGATGGTTATAGCGGTGAGGTGATCTTTGCGCGTTTGACGGCTCCGCGTAAGGTTGCGGCACCGGGCGTACTGGTATTCCGGGACTAGCGCAGTGGCGTCGAGGCGGTGACTCGTAGACTGGGCGGCAACATGCGAGAGCTCCCGCTTCCGCCGCACTTCGAGCCGACTCGTGTAGGTGAAGTTTGGCGGGTTCCCTACGAGGAGCGGGCGCATGAGGCCGAGGCGTGGGCCGAGCGGCACGGTCTGCGGCCGGCATCGGAGGACGCCTTCCGCTGCTGCCTTCTGGCCGTCGACGTCCAGAACACGTTCTGCATCCCCGACTTCGAGTTGTTTGTCGCCGGGCGCTCGGGGACCGGGGCAGTGGACGACAACCGGCGTCTGGTCGAGTTCGTGTATCGGAACCTCGGCACGCTCACGCAGGTCTTTCCGAGCCTCGACACGCACCACGCCATGCAGATATTCCATGCCGTCTGGCTCGTGGATGAGGCGGGCAACCATCCGCCACCATATACCTTGGTCTCGGTCGAAGACATCGAGGCGGGTCGTTGGAAGATGAACGCCGCGGTGGCGGAGGCCCTCGGGATTGACGTCGATTACCAGCAGCGCCACCTCGCCCAGTACACGCGACAGCTGGCGGAGGGAGGGAAGTACGACCTGACGATCTGGCCGTACCACGCCATGCTGGGCGGCATCGGGCACGCACTCGTTTCGGCGGTGGAGGAGGCGATCTTCTTCCACGGCATCGCGCGCCGGAGCAGTCCCGACTTCCAGGTCAAAGGTGACAACCCGCTCACCGAGCACTATTCGATGCTCGGGCCCGAGGTAACCAGGGGGCCAGATGATGATCGACTGGGCGGGAGGAACATCGAGCTCATCGAAAGGCTGCTCGAGTTCGATGCCGTCGTGGTGGCTGGGCAGGCAAAGAGCCACTGCATAGCCTGGACCATTGATGACCTCCTCGACGAGGAAGCGGTGGGACCGCGGCTCGCCGAGCGCACCTATCTCCTCGAGGACTGCACCTCTCCTGTCGTCGTCCCGGGCGTGGTGGACTACACCGACGAGGCGAATGCCGCGTTTGAACGCTACGCGGCCGCCGGTATGCACGTCGTTCGCTCCACCGATCCGATCGAGAGCTGGCCGGGCGTGGTCCAGCGCGCGGCCTGATCTCCCGTCATTCTCCATGAGCGGGCCCAGCGCCCTGGCTACCGTGCTCTGAATGAAGGAAGGACATCGCCGCCAAGTCGAGGCCATGCTGGACGAGGCCGCTGCCGAGCACGATCGTCTCGTGTCCTATCTCTCGCCCGCCATGCGTGCATCGCTTCCCGTCGACGCGCAGGGGATCACCCGCGCGATCGACCACCTTGCGGCCGCAGCGGGCTTTTCGGACAGCGAGCGCCGCGCTCTTATTCGCGCGCACGGGCTCAATCCCGCGGTGCTGCACGCCCGCGTGTTCGGCTCGGAACCTCTGGCGCAGGAGACAGTTATCGGCGCCTTCGTTGAGGGCGCTCGCGTGCGTGCCGATGCCCTGGCCGTCCTGGCCGATGCGGTGGGCGGGGAGCCGCTGGGCCAACAGGTGCGGATGCTGCTCACCGCCAACCCGCCTCCGGTCGGGGGCCGAGGAACCGGCGTCACCTCCGCGCTGCGGGACACCTATGCTGCCCACGAACGCGCGGTCGTCCTGATCGCGACGAATCTCGACGACAGGTAGCTTCCACGTCATGCCAGTCATCAACGCCAGCACGCTGCCATCCGGAAACCTGGAAGGCGCCGCGCACGGTGCGACGATCTCCTTGATCCTGGACCACAGTGAGCCGGGACAGGGGCCTCGGCTACACCGCCATCCCTACGACGAGACCTGGGTCCTGCAAGAGGGGAGTGTCACCTTTCAAGAGGGCGACAGCCGTCACACCGCGAGGCCCGGCGACATCATCATCGTCCCGGCAGGTGTCGCTCACAAGTTCACCAACGATGGACCCGGACGCTCAAACCTGGTCTGCGTCCACGCGAGTCCCACCTTCAAGACCGAATGGCTGGAATGAGATAGCGGCCGGCCGCCGCTGGCCCCCGGGCCTTGATGTGACCCGGGGACCGCGACGTCGGGCGGTCCGTGTTCGCCCGAGCTCTGCACACACCCTCGGCGCTCACGCCGGCCGAGGCCGGTGGACCGGGCTTCGTGAGCGCTTTGGCCAGCTCGAGCGGCCCCAAGGGCGCCGAGTGCGATTTCGTCCATTCCCGAGCTCGCGCTGAGAGCCGTTGGTGTTGCGATGGATGGTTTCGTCTGCTGGAGGCACGAGCGTGGATCCATCAGGACCGTAGATCGCGCCGTCGGGAGCGAAGAATGGGCTGCAGGGAGAAGCGACCGCTAGCGCTGCGGCGACTCTGGTCCAGTTGAGGTTTGGCGTTGTCATGTCATGTCCTTTGTTGTTGGGTGACTTCGATACTGCGTCCGGTTGTGGTCGCGCGGGCGGTCAGCTGATCGCTGGCGACAACCTGGGCCTCAGCCATGAGCCCAGCCGGAAACGCGGAGCTCGGTGTGCCGTCTCGAGCTGCTCGGCCCGAGCTCGCAGGAGGTCGCACAGCCAGGCAGTGGGACGGAACGGGTTGGCGATAATCGTGTGCTCTGAGAGCGACAGCGCCGCCTGGAGCTCGCCCGCGACCTCTGCCAGGAGCACCGGCCCGGCCGGCGGCCTGGAGCTGTCGAGCGCAGCCAGCTCTGCCAGCGCGCCCCGATCGTCGGGACGGGCGAATCGAAGCGTCAGCGAGCTGCCAGGGTCGCCCGCTGGGTTCACGTGCATTCGAGCGAATGAGTTCGCTGATCCTGCGGTGGGCCCCGTCGCGGCCGGGGCCGCGGTGTTTTGGTGTGTCTTCGTCGGGTTTCGCATGTCTCGGTCCGTTCGTTGAAGTTGGTCTTGCGGCGATTTGTTCGGCCGCATAGACAGCATCGCGCCGAACAGTCGCGGCGACCATCGGCCGGTCGGCCGTTGTTCGGTCTGATCGTGGGGTCCACCAACCGGACGACATCCGAGACCACCGGTTGGGGGGCGCGATAGGAACTAACCGTGCCCGCGCGGGCGGTGGCCCGAGCCTCGGGCTGATCCGTTTACCGCGTCGACAACGAGTCGGGCGGCATCGTCGGGTGTGAGTTTGTCGGTGTTGATGACGAGGTCGTAGTGCGTCGGTCGCTCGGTGCCGATGCCATAGAAGCGCTTTATGTAGTCTGCGCGGCCGGCATCGGATCGCTTGAGCACACGCGCCGCCTCCGCCTCGTCGACCTGAAGCGAGGCTGCGAGCCGGCGTCGGCGTGTCTGTGGCGATGCTGTTATGAGCACTCGGAGGACGTCGTCGCGCGTGGCGAGGGTGAGCGAGGCGGCGTGCGCGACGATGACAACGTTGCCGGCGGCGGCGGTCTCCTCGATCACCGACTTGATCAACGTCCTCAGCTCGTCGCTGGCGGGCTGATCGTACCCGACGGTTTCTGGGGGCGTCAGGATGGCACCCGTGCCCATGCTCGCCGGTCCGAGGCCCTCGAGCAGCCTGACCAGGATCGATTTGCGCCGCTCGACATCAGCAACGACTTCCTCTTCGACGCCCGCCTCGACCGCGGCACGCGCGACGATGTCCTCGTCGATCAGCCGAAAGCCAAGCGTTCCCGCTACGAGCCGGGCGGCTTCGGCCGCCCCCGCTCCATCCTCACTGGAGATGCATACGACCCCATATCCCACCGCGAGCAAGACTACATGCCGGCACCACGATACGTATCTGCGCCTCTGCTGCAGGGCGCCCGCATCGTGATGGGGCGCCTGGGGCCGAGCTCAAGCCGACCGTGGCGCCGACCAGGTCGTCGGGGTGCGCGATACCAGATGGGCGGCGATCGCCACGGCGACGATGATTCCCAGACCGAGTGACAGCGCCGCCGCCACGCCCACGTTCAGGATGAGCAGCGCTCCCGACAGGGCGCCAACCGCGAAGGCGACGAGAGCTAGCCCGCGCCGCAACACCTTCGGGTCACTCCAGCCGCCTGCGCGCTCGGTGAGCGCGCCGGTGATGGTCATGGTCATGACGACGGTGAGCAGGTCGGGAACCTTGAGATACCGGATGACGGCGAGCTGAGCTCCCATCGATATCGCCAACAGCACCACCATCGTGTCGCGCAGGCCGGTGGGGAAGTGAGGGCCGGTGAGGATCGCGATCAACGTGACCGCCCCAGCCAGCCAGAGCTTCACCGCCAGCACGTTGCGCAAGGCTCGCCCGCGATGCGACCGAGCAACCCGGCACGCCTGACCTCCGATCAGCACCCCCACGATGAATCCGCCGAGCGCCAAGGCTGAGGTGCCGACGGCAAATCCCTTCGCTCCGGCGGCGGCGAGGCCGATGAACACAAGGTTCCCGGTCATCGTGGCCACGAACACACCCCCCAGGCGCAGGATGCTGATCGCGTCCAAGACCCCCGCCAGCACGGTCAACCCCAAAAGCATCGCCGGCAAGGGACCGTCACGCGCGTCCAGGAAGACAATTCTGAGTCCCCCAGCCGGCGGCTCACCAGCTTGGACAGAGCTTGAGATCTTCGCCGCGTCGCTCACGACGGTCTCATTCTCGCCGCCGCACCGGCGCTTTCGGTATTAGCGGGGTAAGCCCCGGGCGATTCGAGCGCTCGTTGTATACCGCTAGCCGCGCGCGCCACAGCCACGGGCGGCCGGCAGCCCGCCGCGCGGTCAGCCCGGGTACTCGTCTTTCCGCCACGCGCGAGTCTCCTCGGCCTCGGCCTTCGGCGTGCGCTTGAGCAAGAACGAGTGGTACGGCGCGACGAACGGATCGGGTGCCATCACCGTGTAGGTGTGGTACACGCTTCCGTTCTCGCGCGCGAACGCGATGAAGCTCGGCCCCTCGCGCAGTCCGTCCTCGAGCTTGGCTCCGATCTGCCCTGCCCAGGCCTTCAGCCACTCGGGAGGGTTGTCGATCATCCCCTTGACCTCGGGGATCTGCTGCGCCTGCTCGGGCGTGAGCGCGAGCCCGAAGTCGAACGGGAAATCGCTCCCATAAGTCGAGACATAGGGGAACTGCCAGCCCATCCGTTTCTTATATGCGCTCAACCTCTCGATCGGGGCGCGTGAGAAACAGATCAACGTCACGTCGCGGTGGTTCAGATGCACGCGCGTGCCATCGAGCTCGTCGCCCAGGTTCGTGCAGCCGGGGCACGCTCCTAACGTGTAGTCGGGCCCGAACATGATGTTGTAGGCGAGGAGTTGCGACCGCCCGTCGAACAGCTCGGCGAGCGTCTTCTTCCCGTCCTCGGTGTCGAACTGATACTCCTTTTCCACGGGAACCCACGGAAGCTGGCGCCGCTGCTGGGTCACCTTCCGGCCGAGTTCGGCGTACTCAGCCTCGAGCTTCGCAAGCTCGGCGCGAGCCGCCTGCCATTCCGCGCGGGTTCCAACCTCGTAATCGGACATCGTTACCTCCTTGAGCAGTCGCCACCTCGCGGGTGGCGGCCACTGGTAGATCGTCGGGGACCGCCCGTGGCCGGCCGTACGTTACGACCGGTTGGCCGCGTCGAACTCATCGCATCAGGCCGCCGCCTCGACCGACCAGATCAGCAGATCGAGGATTCGCACCTCGGTGAGGCTGTAGCGACGCCTCGCGAGTTCCTGCCGGACCGCTCGCACCGCCGCCCGGTTGCGGTCCAGATCGCGCTTGTAGCCGCGTACCAGCTCGAGCGCGCGCTCTCCGAACGCAGCACGGGCTCCGAGGTCGTCGTCTGCCAGGTACTTCTGGACGACGCTGTCGAGCATGGGGATCAGCGACGGTCGCTTTGGATGCAGTGCTTTGGTCATCTTCGAGAAGCCGACTCCTCGAATGCCCCCGAACGTGTCGAAGAGCTTCCTCATCGGCAGCCACGGCACTTCGCTCGCCGCTCCTGCCAGCGAAGCATCGGGAGCGATCGCCCGTAGGGCTCGCTCGATCGCGCGGCGGCGCTCGAGGATCGCGACGATTTCGACCGCTGAAACGCGTGCGCCGCCCCGGTTCGCGAGCCTGAGATCCAACTCGCCGAAGGACGCCGTGGCCGAGCGGTCGCTTATCTCGAACTCGAAAGGCCTGTGCGCGTCGAGGAAGCCGAGCACTACCTTCGAAGGATCCTCGATTTCGTTACCCGCCCGAAGGACGACCGGGCGTACCCGATTCGTCGTGTGTCGGACCGGGTCTCCAGCTTCAGTCATGCGCTCGCGTGATGACGCGCTCGGGCCAGATCGGTGAACGGCGAGCGTTCGCTCTTGGCGGGGATGGTGGGCGGTCCGGCACTCGTCAGGCGATGAGTCGGCCGCGCCAGTCTTCGAAGGACTCCGCAAGGTCGTTTCGACCTAGTGCCCCCAGGCGCGCGGTGTGGTCGTCGATGTAGTGGATGTAGAGCGGCACGAGCTGATCGCTGAGAAGACGGGCAGCGGGGTGCTCGTCGAACGGCACCCCGGTTCGCCACGAGCGCGCCGCCACGACCAGCTCGGCACTTGGCGACTGCTCGCTCTCGAGGTAGTGATCGACGGCGGAATCGTTCGTTCCGACCCGTCCCGTCGTGGCCGTGTAGAGGAACCGAACTGGGAACAGCACCAGCTTGGTCACTCGACGAACACCGCGACGAACGAGGAGCTCAGGAGTGCGGATCTCTGCGACCGCAGCCCCACCGGCCAGCCGCATCGATCCGAGCGAGGCGCCTTGCGCAGAGGCCGGCGACCGTACGCCGGCCAGGTAATCGAGCGCGAACTCTGCGCCGGTGACGATCAGCTCTCGGGAGCTCGGTCGCGGCAGATTTCGCCGGGCAATGTCGCAGCCTGCGATCAGCCGGCCGCTCTCGAGCAGGTCGAGGCGATCGAGCGCCGGGAACCGGCCCCCCACTTGCTTACCGCTCAGCGTGGACGGCGTCCCCCAGAACACCGACAGCCGCGATTGGAGCGCCGACCCCCTGGCCTTCTCCGCTTCGGCCACCGCTTGGATCGTGTCTGAGTCATCGGGCTGAAGCGGGTCGCAGACGATCAGGCCCAGGTCGACGTCGCTCACCAGTTCGCTGAACCCACCGTGCGCGAGGCTCCCCAGCGCGTAGGCAGCCAGCAGCCGATCGCCGAGCGCGGCCCGATAGGCCTCCACGGCGTGCCCCAAGACGCTCTCGCCATCCACACCGGGCACGGTAATCCGCCGCGCGTGCCGATGCGGTCAGATCGGCTCGACAGCTCGGAGCGCGCGGCGCCCAGGTCCTCGCGACGATTCGCCGACGGCGAGCCCGACCTCCGACTCGCGGCCTAACCATCAAAACTTCCGGACAGCCCTGCTAGTCGGCCCACCAGTCGCGCTGGCCATCGACGTCTTCGCGCGGAGACTCGCCGAGATTGGGCGCGCCGATGACGAGGATCTCGAGACCCTCCGGCCCGGCCTCGTAGCCTCGCCATGAACCGGGCGGGACGCGCACCGCGTCCCATTCCTTGAGCTCGAAGATCTCCTCGTCGACCTTCATCCGCCCGCTCCCGCGCACGACCACGTACACCTCCTCTTGCTTCTTGTGGGTGTGGCCGTACGGAAAGCGATAGCCGGGCGGGACGCGCTGGTAGCTCAGGCCGGATTCCTCGAGCTCGAGCGCCCGGGTCGCCAACCGGAACTCCAGGTCCGGCGCGCCCTCGAACCTAGAGCCGACATCCTCCAGATCCTCCTTGATGTTCCTGAGCGTGAACGCCACGGCGCAATCGTATGCCACGGCGCAGGACGCGCCATCGCGCTACCCAACTTCGCCGGCCAGCCGCGCGGCTCCCTCCCCCCAGTTCCAATCCGTGCTTATGGACAGCTCCGCTAGCTCAATCGCGATCGATTGACGTCTGGGTCGTCTCGAAGAGCGATCTGTCGGGGGGAGGCTTCCGAGCAGGGCCAGAGCGGCCGCGCCGGCGACGATCCCGCCGAACGGGGTCGGCGGGACGACAATGTGCCATCCGGGTCGGCCATCGGCGATACGCGCGACGGCCAGGCGCGCAGCGAGCGCTCCAGCGCCGGCGCCGACGAGGGCGGTGACGGTGGCTTCAGCGGCGATCATGCGCGCCGCTTGCCTGCGGGTTGCGCCGATGAGGCGAACAAGCGCCAGCTCGGCCCGGCGGTCGGCCATGGCCATGACGCTCGTGTTGACGATCGCGATGCCGGCGAACGCGCCGACCACGCCGATGAGCAGCCACACGATCCACGCGTTGGTCTGGTCGGCGACTCGGAGCCGATCGAGGCGCTCACGCCGGGTACGCGAGCGGCGAGCTGCTCGGCGGCGATGGGCAGCGACCCGCGCCTCGGCCGCCGGCCATCCAGCCGCAACGGCAGTGCAACATTCTGCTCCGCGCTCAACGAGCCCACCAGATTGAACGACCGAAGCACGAACCCCACCCGCCGGCGGCGCAACACCGCACGCTGGCGCTAGGACAGCCGACCGAGCTCGGTCTCGCCGATCCGCACCGTGCCCGCCGTCGGGCGGTCGAGCCCCGCCGCGCACTGCAATAGCGTGGTCTTGTCCGACCCTGACGGTCCCATCACGGCGGTGAACCCACCCGCCGGGCAAGCGATCGTGACCTCTTCAAGCGCCCTCACTGCGCTTGGCCCCTTGCCGTACATCTGGCTCACCGACTCCAGCGCAACCGCCGCCAGGGTCTCGGTCACAGCACAATCGACCAGCGGCCGGCGTTGCATCATCCTTCCTCCTCGCGATGGATCTACTCACGGGAGAACACTCCCAAGCGGCGCCCCTTCCCATGCGGCCCGCTGGTCTTTAGCCCGACCGACCGCCGCTATACGAAAGGCCCCGCTATGAGCCTGTCGCGCAAACCGCGACCGGAGCACCCGAGTCGTAAGCCGCTAACAACCGACGTATCTAGGCACCACGCCCCCAAGGGACGTGGTTGACCTTTTGACGAACATAGGCGCGTTAAGTCACGCACGTGCCCGCTCCCCGCGATTTCGCCTGGCGGGCTGGTCTCCGCAGCTACGCCCGCACCGAGACGTGAACACCCACCGGCTGCGCGCAGCCGGTACTCCCCGAAGGCACAGACCTCGCGCGTGGAGCGCGACTTTCGCCCGATGCGCTCCAAGCACCTGGAGGTCGGGGGGCCGACCCCGATCTCACGCTCATCGGTCGACAGACCGTCCGGCCGCTTACCCTCGTCCCGCTCGGCTTGCTTGACCCGATTTGAGTAGCGTCACATCGGAGATACCGAGATCCTCCGCAATCTGCCGCTGCGCCTTGCTCGACAAACGAACGAACTCGATGGCCGCTCGTCGAAACTCCTCCGTATACGGTGGTCTGGAAGTAGTCACGACAGATCGCCGTCGGGGCAGGCACATGGTTTTAGTTTCCGCCCAATCCGAGACCAGCAACGGCATGCC
Source organism: Solirubrobacterales bacterium (assembly GCA_019244745.1). Taxonomy (GTDB): domain Bacteria; phylum Actinomycetota; class Thermoleophilia; order Solirubrobacterales; family Solirubrobacteraceae; genus Palsa-465. The sequence continues at coordinate 23,731 of JAFASF010000457.1, forward strand.
GAGATGGCCTCGGACGGAGGAGATCGGGTCGCTGCTGAACCCTTGGCGCGTCAGCGTGTCGGTTGTTCTGATCAGGCGTGGGGCGGGGGTAGGATGCCCGTCAACATCTTGGGGCCAATAGCGACAAGGGGTTTGAACGGTGACCGAAGCGCAGCAGCCCTACTCGCTCGGGACCTCGGAGCCCGAGCTGGCTCGTTTGGACGCGCAGGCCGCGAGCATCGCACGTCCGACGGATTTGTTCCTGCGCAGCGCCGGTATCGCGCCCGGGATGCGGGTGCTCGATCTCGGTACCGGCCTGGGCCATGTCGCGTTCCGGATCTCCGAGCTCGTGGGGTCTGCCGGCGCGGTGGTCGGAATCGATCAGGCCGCGCCGCTGCTCGCCGTCGCGGAGCAACGCAGAGTGGCTGCCGGCACCGAGAACGTCAGTTTCGTGGAGGCCGACGTTCGCACCTTCCGCGACGGCGACGCGTTCGACGCGGTGGTCGGGCGGCTGATCCTGTTCCATCTACGGGAACCGGTCGAGGTGCTCCGCCACCACACCGGCGCCCTCAGCGACGACGGTCTGATGCTGATGATCGATTTCGATGTCGGATCGGCACGAAGCGAGCCCCCGGTGCCGCTCTTCGACACCGCCCGGGACTGGGTGATCCAAGCGTTCAGACAGGCGGGAGCAAACCCGATGATTGGCACCCAGCTCGGTCCGCTGCTGCGCGATGCGGGCCTGACGGACATCGAGACGTTCGGATTGCAGGGCTATCTGACTCCGGACGATCCAGCCGGGCCAGCTCTTCTCTCCAGCGTCGTCAGGAGCCTCGCGCCGGTGATTCTCGCAAGCGGAATCGCCACCGAGGAGGAGCTAGCCCTCGGCTCGCTCCAGGAACGGCTTGCTCGTGAGCTCCAGTCGAGCCGCGCGATCGGGCTGATACCCGCAGTCGCGGGGGCCTGGGGCCGACGTTGCGTGCGAGCCTGAAGAGGTGAATCGACGCACACGAGTATCGCCGGCAACGGCGCTGTCCTCGCGAGCGGCGTTGGCACGATTGGTGGGTCGCGGGAGGAGTCGTGCGCCCCGAACCGCGGGAAGGGACGTGAGCGCGGTAGCTGCCCCTTCCGGCTGCGCTCTCGAGCTCGGTCAGGCCACCGGCCCGGATGGGCCGGTGAGCGAGGGACCCTCGATGCCCGGGGGCGTCAAGAATGCAGCGTGGCTGACATCGAGGAAGTCCATGACGGTGGCGGCGTTGGCGTCCCGGTAGGTCAGCGCAGGCAGATTCCATTTGGCCTCGATAGTGGCCAGCACCGAGGTGTGGTCGTGGACGACGTCGGTGACCGCGCGCGGCCTGGTGTACGGCGAGGCCACCACGGCCGGTACCCGCGGCCCATAGATGTCATAGCCGCCGGGCGCGTCGCCCGGCGTAAGCCGCGGCGGGATCGAGTCTGGCCGGATGGCTGGCGGCGGCGGCACGTGGTCGTAATAGCCGCCATGCTCGTCGTAGGTGTAGATGAGCACCGTGCGCGGCCAGGCCGGCGAGCGCAGGACGGCCTCGACGACGCGGTGGGCCCATGCCTCGCCGTAGTACATGTCCTGCGGTGCCTCCTCGTCTCCGCCGACTGTGGCCAGAGCGCCGAAGATCGGCCCGAGCACCGGCAGCGAGGCGAGCGTCTTGCCGACCAGGGAGACGACGCCGACCTCAGGATCAACGAAGCTGACCGACGGCAGCGTTCCCCTGGCACAGTCCTCGAAGAACTCGTCGAGTGTGGCTAGATTGCCCGGGTACTTCTCGACGATCGACGGGATGATGGCCGCGTAGGGGAGGTCGGTGAAGTATTCGCGCCACCTGATCCCGTGCGCGTGCAGACGGTCGAAGATCGTGCCGTTTGGCGGTGGTGGATCGGTCAGGCTCTGAACGTCGGTCGCGATGTCGCCGTAAGCCGTCCCGGCCATGAGGAAGCGCCGATTGGGGAAGGTCATGCAAGGCGCCGAACAGAACCAGCGGTTGGCTAGCGTGAACGTGGCGGCGAAGTCGTAGGCGAACGGCAGGACCTCACCCGGGTAGTAGCCCATCGGCTGCGTCGCGTCGACCGACCGGACAAAGCCATCCATCTTGCCGCCGTTGATCTGCTCGTGGGTCGCGTTCCACGTTTGCGAAACGTGCGGTCCCTGGGCAGCGTTCGAGAACGCAAACGCGGTGACCGTCGCGGGTGTGCCGTCGGCGCCCGGATTGGTGTTGGTAGGCCGGCCCGAGCTGTCGAAGGTCAGTCCATCGGCCGCCGGCTGTCCGGCGCGCGGCAGCGCGCCGAGCAGGTTGTCAAACGAATGGTTCTCCATCATGACCACGACGATGTGGTCAAACGGCATTGCCTCGTTGACCGCCCCCGCGCGCTGGCCGGGCTGCGGCAGGCTGTCGGGTCCACGCATCGGGGCCATCACGGCGGGCCGAAAGTCTACGGGCGGCTCGCCTGCAAGGGAGCGCATCGCCGTCTCCACGCCGCAACACTCTTGCCGGCACACGCGGGTGACCGATCCGGCGCCCCGCAAGGCGCGTAATCCGCGCCCGGCACCTCTACTCCGCCGCGCCCGACCGGGCGTCGGTCGTTGAGGAACGCTCCGGTGAACAGGGGCCACAAACGCACACTGCCGTCTACGAAGCCTGAGCTATCTCCCTAGGCCAGTTCTGGCCTGACGAGACCTCTGCTCTGAGTCTCCCGCCGGCCGGCGCGGCAGCGCACGGCTCAGTCCTCCGGCGGCGACGATGCAGAAGCCACGTGGCGGCCTGGATCAGATGTGTGAAATGGCGGAACGGGTTTGTTCATTCTGGATCCAGATCGGCCAGCGGGGGAGTGGCCGCACGGTCGGCGTGGACGGCATCGGGCGGGCCCGAGAGCGCGTCGGGAACCCAACCACCTCGTGTACAGCGTGGCGATTCACTCGGTGACCGGCCGTCGCGAGCCGCTCGAGGACCACACGACTTAGGGTCGTGACGGCGGTCGAGTAGGCATCCGTTATGTTAGATAAGGGCACCCGCGCCGAGCGCCGCGAACGAGACACCGACGAGCAACAGGAGAAGCGCGACGACCGACGGCCACCGCCTCTGTAACGAGGCCCGGGCACGGGTGAGCCGTGTGTCGGCCTCATCACCGGCCAGCATCAGCGTGAGGAGGATCGCGATCAGCGGCAGGACGAAGCACGTGTTGTAGAGCACCAGCGGCAGTGCCTGGCTGGCGGTAGGCTGTCTTGATCCGATGATCAGCGCGATCGCGGCAAAGTAGGGGAACGCCGTGGGAAGCTCAACCGCGATGATTGTCGCCCCGAGGAGGGCGCTCGAGCGACCCTTCGGGTTGGGGCTGGGCAGCTCCTTTTGTGCGAGTCGACGGCGCTTGTACCACATGACTCCCGCCACCATGGTCATTGCCGCACCGGCCGCGATCGCCAGGATGTCACCGATTCTTTGGCCTAGTTGATTCAGTAGAGACAGCACGAGCTGGCCGGGTCCGAGCGCGATTGCGGCACCACCCGCGAGGTGCACGAGGAGGACCGCGGCGGTGAACGCCGCGACGCTCTTCCGGGCGCGCTCGCCGGATGCGAGGTAGAGCGCTGGGGCAATCGTCGAAGGATTGAGCGAGTCCCCGATCGCGATCGGGACGACCAACGCCATCAGGCGCAGCATGCGCGCACAGGACAAACTGCGCCCAGAGCGCCGGCGGGCATCGCGAGGAACCCGGCACCGCCGATCAGGCCGGCGCCAAGCCCCCCGCGCTTGCCCTTCTCCGTCATCTCCGCTTGCGCGAGGTCAAGATCCTGGTGTGCTGCATGAACGCTCTCTTCTAGTCGCGCTCGGTCTCGATGCGCTCCTTGCGCACTTCCTCGGAGACCTCGCGCTCGTCGGTGACGGTGTCCTTCTCCAACCGCACTCGCTCCTTGGGCACAGTGCGCTTCTCGACCACCGGCTCCTCCTCGTGCAGCGTGACCTCGTGCTCTGACTCGGTGATGTCAGGCCCGGAGGTCGCGGCCTCCACGTTGGCCTCGGTGATCGGCTCGCGCTCGACGCGGACCTCCTCGCGCTGGACGGGCACGGTCTTCTGCACCTCTTCGGTCACCACGTACTTGCGTAGCCGTACCCGGCCCCGCTCGCGCGCTGCGGTACCGACGTGTAGCTCCTCCTCCGCGCGCGTCATGGCTTCATCGCTGCCCGTGCTCGCATCGGCCGCGGTCCGTTCCGGCGCATCGGTGGCGGCTCGGCCCGGCGCATCGGTGGCGGCCCGGCCTGCCCCCCCGGTGGCGGCCCCGCCTGGCGCCCCGGTGGCGGTCGTGCTCCCCTCGGTCGTGTACGCGATGCCGTAGTGCTCGAACAGCTGGCGCTCCTCGGCCTCGCTCAGCTCCCCCTGCGGATCCACCTTGGGTGCGTCATTGACCTGCTCCTTGAGCACGGGTACCCGCACGTGCTCTCCGGAAGCGCTCGCGTCCTTGATCGGCACAAAGCTCCGCTTCATCCCGAACAGACCGGTATGGACGAGCGCCCACTCGGGCTGCCCCCCTTCCAGATCCGTATACAGAGCATCGACGGTCCCGATCTTCTCGCCGTCGCGATCGATCAGCGTGCGTCCCTCAAAGTCGTAAGCGTGAGTCAGTTCCACGAAATCCTCCTTAGACACTTTGTCCCGTTTTGCCCCTCCTACCCGCAGACGGACTGCCAAAACCGGGTCATCCGTGAATGAACTGGGACTAGTTGAGAAACAACGTCGCCGTATTAGGGAAGGTCCTGTCGCACTGGCAACGTGGCGGGCACAAAATGAGACAGAGCCCGAGACTGCCGATCCGGACGAGCCACGCGACAAGCCGCCGCCACCAGCCGGCGTCGTCGCCCGCCGACAGCGAATCCTCGTCGCGGCGAGGATGCTGCGGGGGCTCGCCACGTGACCGTGCGAGCTCGCGGCGGCGACGAAGGTCGGCCGCTCGACCTTGTATCGCTACTTCCCACGCGTGAGGCGGTCGATCGTGCGCTCGAGGAGCTCGAAACCTCGGAGTCCCGGGACGGTCCGCGCGGGCCGCCGAGCAGCGAGGTGGCGATGATTCCGTTCCAGCCCCCGGGCAGCTCGGCCGGCACGCTCCGCTCCCGCTCAAGGTGACCCGGATCCTCGACGAGGTCCCGCCGCACCTGGTGGCGGATCAGCTCGTGGCGGAAGCCAGGCGGGTCGTCGGTGTCGCCGTCGCCGTCGCGCTCCGCGTGGTCGACGTCGACGGCTCCCACCTGCAGCGCCTGGCCGGTCGCCGAGACGCTTCCCGGCCTATTCATGCACCGCGGCGCATCGCCGAATCCCTCGGCCAAGATTCGTCCCCAGCGACGGCCTCTGCGAGCTATCCGAGCTCTCGCATCCCGTGCAACGGAGCAGTCTCGACCGAAGGGTGGTCGCTTCATGCGATAGCCACGCGGGAGCCTCCTGCTGCGCTCCGAGTCGAGCAAAGATAGTCGCGTTCAACCAGCCTTGGTGATCACGCCCCTCATCTCGTCTGTGCTGAACGCGCGCAGTGTCGTCGTGCGGATGTTGCCTTGGCCCGCGACCGCCAGCAGGCCTGCTGCGAGTGTCTGATCATCGGGTGCCTCAACCACACCTACGATGTCGTGGGCGCCGAGGGTCCAATAGATACTCTTGAATTCCACTCCGATCGACTGCATCTGACTCTCCGCCGCCTGGTAACGATCAACAGAGTCCTTGAAGTTGCGGACGCCCTGATCCGTCCAGTCGATCAGCGCGATGTAGGTTGCCATGTCGCCCTCCGTTCCCGTTGACGTCAGCGGGAATACCCCGCTGTCGAACTCGGCTTTGAAGGTGGCAAACCTATCGCCCAGTGACGCTACGTGCAACGGCGGATTCAGCACATGAGGCTCGCCTGGCAGGACGGCCGATAGCTGATCGAGGCCGGCGGCGATCGCGGTAGAGGCGCCGTCGGCAAAGGCCCCCGCGGAGATCCAAGCGTGCGCTGCAAACCTCCTGGGTTAGGTACTCGCTTGGTACTTCGACGTGACCCAAGCCCCGTGCCAGTACCGACCAGTTCCCGTCAACACTGACGATTCTCGTAGCGCGCCGGGAGAGATTCGAACTCCCGACCTTCGGTTCCGTAGTTTTACCGTGGAGGCCCGAAAGCTCGTATTTATCGAGGATCGGTGAGATTGGATGAGGTTGCGCGGGGTCACATTTGGTCATCTTGGGGCATCGTTGGGGACACGGATTTCCGTCCCATCGGAGTCGGGATGGTGCGCCCTTTCCGCGCAAAGGGCGCCTCCGGGCTGAGTGGCGCGAAGTACCGTCGCAACGCGAAAGCGGGAGTCGTACGGGTTGTCCTCGACTCGCCAAACGCCACGGCTCTTCCCCTTCGTACTCGGGGAGCACGGCGCGGTCGAGGTGGGTATGACGTGGCGCAACGAGGCTGGTCAGAGCGTCGAGAACCGGCTCGCAACCCGCCAGGTGGGCTTTCGGCAGCCTCGGCACAGTCTCTGTCGTCGCGATGAGGATCTGCCCCGCCCCACCGGCAGACCGAGGAAACGGTGGTGGAGCGCTGGAGCGGGCGGGTGGCGATGATTTTGTCGCCCTGCGACAGTCTCTTTCCCGATGACAAAGACATCCGCTCACCTCTCAATCTCCCTCGACGGCTACATCGCTGGGCCAAGACAGGATCGCGACAACCCGATCGGTGTCGGCGGCCTACAGCTGCACCAGTGGCACCTGGCTGAGCCGCTCCACGATGGAGACGCCCGCTCCCGAGAGCACCTGGCCCTGAAACGTGGTGCCTATGTGATGGGCCGGAACATGTTTGGCCCGATCCGCGGCGAGTGGGACGAGGAATGGCGCGGGTGGTGGGGCGACGAGCCGCCCTACCATGCGCCCGTGTTCGTGCTCACGCACCACGGCCACGAGCCGATCGAAATGGAGGGCGGTACGACGTTCCACTTCGTCACCGACGGCTTCGACGCCGCCTACGCGCAAGCGGTGGCCGCCGCGGGCGACCGCGAGGTCCTGATCGCGGGCGGCGCTTCGACCGTGCGCCAGGCGTTTGCGGCGGGCGTGATCGACGAGCTCGTGCTCGACATCGCGCCGGTGCTACTCGGCGAAGGCGAAGCGCTATTCCACGGTGTCGAGGATCCCGGGCTGGAGCCGGTCGACGTGATCCACTCCCCGAAAGCGACGCATATCACCTACCGCGTGGGCCCTTAAGCCCTCCCGCCCCCGGCGAACTCGTGCTGATCGACCGCGCCGGCCCGGCAGGCCCGCCACCTGCTTAGGCACCCCTTCAAGCCTGATCGTCGAAGCGGAAGACTCGCTGCCCGCGCAAACTAAGGACGACACGAGGCGCAGCGACAGGGCGGGTAGCCACCAAGGCGCGGCCGCGCGGAACAGCTTGAACTCTCCGGTCGCGGACCTTGGCCTCAAGCATGTTCACGCTGGCCCGCGTGCACGTCGACGAGCACGTCGCGGTCGTCGACCCCCGGTTCCGCGAGCCGGCGCGGACGACATGCGGGAGGCCGACGCGCATGTCGTCCGAGGAATGTGCGCGTGCGGGACTCTTTTAGAGGAACTCGAGAGCCCGCTTGACGAAGTCCTCGTGGAACTGGAACACCCCGCCGTGCCCGGCGTCGGGATAGAGGATGAGCTGGCTATTCGGGAGTCGCCGATCGAGGTCGACGGAGTTCTGGGAGGGCACCATCCTGTCGCTGTCGCCGTTCATGACGAGCACCGGCTGGTGGATCCCCGCGAGGTTCCGGGGCTGCTGCTGACCCCAGCGGCGGATCGCCTTCAGCTGGGCGCGGAGCGAGCGCATGGAGATGGGCTTGTCGAGATCGTGCGTGCGTTCCTGGAGCCGTCCCAGGAACTCCTTGCCGGCTCGGCGCCCGTTCTGAGTCCTGGTGAAGAACAGGAACTGCTTGGGGTCTTGGCGGGTGAGCAGTCCTCGAGCGACGTCGAGGTAGGTGATGCGGGCCACCTTCTCGATGCCCTCGCCGCCAGCGGGGCCGGTTCCGGCGAGGATCATCTTGCGCACGAGCTGCGGCTGCTCGATCGCGATCACCTGGGCGATCATGCCGCCCATCGAGAACCCGAACAGGTCGACCTGATCGAAGCCGAGGGCACGGATGAAGGTGATGGCGTCGCTTGCCATCTCCTCGATGGTCGTCGGCGTGGATCCGGTGGAGGCCCCGACGCCTCGGTTGTCGAAGGTGATCACACGACGCTTGGCGGCGATGCCGTCCACGACGCGGGGGTCCCAGTTGTCTAGGACTGCCGTCAGGTGGGTGAGGAACACCACCGCCACCCCCGTGTCTGGGCCGAGCTGGCGGTAGGCGAACTCGACTCCCCCGGCGGACAGTGTCAGCGTGGGGGCTTGCTTCCACGACGTCACCGAGTTGCTGCCCGCGTCTGGTGACTCAGTCTTGCCCGCGGTGGACGCGGCCGTCGCGGGCGCTACCGGCTCGGTTGTCATCGTCGTTTTCATCGTGAACTCCCTTGATTGCGTTCATTCATGGCCGGTCTGCTGATCTTGCGCTGGGTGTTGGGTCTTTTCGGCGGCCGGTGCTTGCTCTCGGCGGTGGGCTTGTCAGCGGAGAACGACGGGTGTGGCGGTGCTCGAAGGCGGCGTACGCGGGCAGCTGGCGGTGGTGACGCCCCGCCTCCAGGGGTCGGCGCGCGCCGCGGTGGATGTCGAGGAGCCCCGGGATCCCGGGACTGATCTCGTGCGGTCGATGGTGTCGGCCAGAGAACTCGCAGCGGAGGGTCATCGTTG
>JAFASF010000235.1 GCA_019244745.1 Solirubrobacterales bacterium
GTCATGACGAGGTCCGCGGTTCGCACTTCTACGAGCTCCCGGTGCGCGCGCAGCCGTCCGACTGGAAGCGGCGGCTCGGTCCGGGATGCCAGGACGAGTTGCGAGCTGGGGCCCAGCCCCTTCAGGAGAGCCATGGCCACCGCCTTCAAGACCGCTGGCCGGATTGCATGGGCGTCGTCCAGCACCAGGACGTATCCGGAATCTCGGTCGGTCCAGGCCCCCTCCTCGAACGCCTCGACGACAGAGCCCGCCAGATCGGCCGGGGAGCCGTCGCGGGGATCGAGCGTGATCCAGGTGAACGGGCGCTCGTCGGCCTCCGCCCACTCGGCGACCAGCGCGGTCTTTCCGTAGCCGGCCGGCGCCACGATCAGGGCGAGTGCCGCGTCGCGGGAGTCGAGCAGGCGTTTGACCAGCGCCGGGCGGCCGACGAAGCCGGATCGGAACGGCGGCACCCGATGCCCGGTCGGGCTTGGCGCGCAGGTGACGCTCACACGAGCGCGAGTTGGCGACCGCAGTGCGCCGGTGGCCGTGCCGGGTGCGACACGTTTCGAACCCGGTGGGCAAGCAGATCTGAGACTGACGTTGTCTACCGAAGCTGTCGGCAATGGTTCAAATCGGTCCGCATGGTGCCCGCGCTCCCACGGAGGTTCTCCCGCACTCCGCGCCTCGAGACAAGGTGGTGCGCCTCCCTATTTCCGGGGGGCGCACACCACTCATTCGAATCGGGTGATGCCACGCACCGTCGCAGGCGCGAAGGTCCACCGCATGAGCCTGCCCTGGCCGCTGCGCAGCGTCATCGCCGGGACGGCGGGAACCACCGCCTTGACGCTGGCATACGCCACCGAACGCCGCCTTCGCCCCCAGGTAGCGGGACCTCTGGACTACGACGACAGCCTGGTCCCGGGACAGATCGTGGCCAGCATCATGCACCTCCCGCACGTCACCGCGCGGGAGGAGAACGAGCTCGGGCTCGCGCTGCGTTGGGGCTACGGTTCAGCGTTCGGGCTGTGGCACGGGTTACTGCGAAAGAGGATCAGGGAGCCGTGGGCCAGCCTCGCGTTCGGCGGGACCCTGATGACCGCGACACTGACGTTGTTTCCGGTACTCGGGCGGACGCCACCTCCCTGGCGCTGGCCGCCCAGCGTCATTGCCACCGCCTTCGGGACGCACGCTGCATACGTCTGCGCGCTCGCCGCCTGCGACGATCTGCTCTAGCCGACCCGCCGTCGCTCAGGCAGCGATCAGCTCGATCACTCCGCGCAAGATCAGCAGCGCACCTAGCGTCGCTGCGCCGATGATCACGGTCTTGCGGCCGTGGCGCCTGAACCACGCCTTCGTCCGCTCGATCGCGGCCGGCGTCCAGTCGGGGGCGACCGTGAAGCAGATCAGCGGCACCTCGAGCAGCGCGAGCATGATCACGTTGACCATCAGGACGAGGAGCACCGTCGCCAAAGTGCTCGCTTTCAGCTTGATGATGCCGTCGAGCGCGGCGATGTAGGACGCGCCGGGTAGGGTGAGCACGGCGCCGATGACGAACGTGATCTTGGGATCGCCCTTGCTCAAGTACTGCTGCCAGCGAGGCGTCTTAGGTTCTTTTCCGGCCTTTCGCTCCGCCCGCCGCTCCCTGATCGGCTGGTCCCTCCCCTGGTGAAGCACGAGCGCGATCACCAGCAGGATGACGCCGAGGCCCAGGTCTATGACAGGGTTGATCGTGGTCTTTCCCGAGCTGGCGACGCTCGAGTTCTTGCCCGCAAAGACGATGATCAGTCCGAGCGTGATGCTCGTCATCAGGGCGCCGAGCAGGTAGCCCAGCATCAGCCGCTTGGGGTTCGGCAAAAGGAGCATCAGGGTGCTGACCGCCACGAGCGTCGGGTTCGCCATCGCGGTGATTGAAAAAGCGAGAACTTGACCCATTACTAAGGGCGCGGCGGCCCGCGCTGCGTCGTCATATCATCCGCTGCGGGACTCGCCCCGGCATCGCCCGAATGGGGTGACCGACCGCCTTCAACCGGATTGCCCGACGCGCCGGCCGATCACGATGCCGATGACCGTAACCAGATAGAGCTGACCGATGAGCATCTCGATCACGGCCATGGCACGGCCGACGTGGTGGGCGGCCGTGAGGTCGCCGAAGCCGGTCGTGGTCATCACGGTGAAGCTGTAGTACACGTTGCTGCTGGCGGTTGCTTTCGTCGTCTCCGCGTAGAAGCCAGGAGGTCCGATGTCGGCCACGAAGCCGATCACCGAGGCAAACGCGAGTCCGATCAGCAGGTAGATCGCCAGCGCTCCGGCGACTGCCTGGAGCGTGACTCCACGCTCGCGGACGAGGCGCAGCAGCCCCCGAGACAGGCTGACCGGAAGGATCAGCGTCACGAGTGCGATGAGCGCGAACGCCGCGCCGTGGCCGATTAACCCGACCGCGATCCCGATCGTGATAAGGACCGCCAGGCAGCCGCCGATGACCAGTCTGCGGCGACGGACCTCGGAAGGCTCACGCGACGTGACGATCACCGCCAGCAGCGCTCCGTCGACCAATGCGAACGCGACCGCGCGTGAAACGGCGCCGTCCGGCGTGAGGATGATGAACACCACAGCGAAGAACACCAGCAGGAACACCACTCCGTAGCGGTACCTGGCTCCGGTGTCAGTCGACGGGGCGGCGGTGCTCGACATCCGGACGCTCGCTGGACCTCACGAGCCGAAACTATGGCGTCGCCGTCGGCCGGACATCACCCCGTTTGGATGAGCCGCCCGCGGTCGCGATCGCTTAGCCTGGGCGCGGCCTCGCGCCTCGATCAACCGGAGGTCGAAATCGAACAGCGCCACGTAGTAGTGATCGGGATGATGGGCGTCGGAAAGACCACGGTGGGGCGCCTGCTCGCGGCACGCCTCGGTTGGGCGTTCTGGGACAACGACACCGCACTCCAGCAAGCGACGGGAGCGACGGCGGCGCGCTTCCAGCAGGAACACGGTCAGGCCGCTCTGCATGAGAACGAAGACCGCCTGCTACGTGATGCTCTGCGCAGCCCCACCCAAACGGTGTTCGCGGCCGCGGCGAGCGTGGTGCTCAACCCCGGCATCCTCGCCGGCGCCGTCACCGTGTGGCTGCGCGCCAGCGCGAGCTTCGAGGAGCGGAACATCACACAGAGCGGGCAGCATCACCGGCCGCTGCCGCCGGATGCGTTGCATGCCCTGGAGCGGCTCAGTGCGGCTCGGGAGCAGCTCTACGCGGACGCCGCGGACGTCACCGTCGACGCCGCGGCCGATCCCGAGGCAACGTGCGAGCGACTGCTGGAAGCGCTGCGCGCCGCCGATCGGACCCGAGAGGTCGGAGGATCATGAGGCCGATGAGCTGGGCCACCCGGTTTCGGCTCCAGCAATACGTGAGAGGCAGCCTGTGGGTGCTGCCGCTGCTCGGCGGCGTCCTCGGTGTGGTCCTGGGGGAGGTGGACGTGCTGGTCGAGCAATCCGCGCACGTGCCGGTGAGCTTGACCTACTCCTCGTCGACCGCGAGCACGGTCCTGTCGGCGATCGTCGGTGCCATGGCGGCACTGACCGGATTCGTGGTCACGGTCACCGTTCTCGTCGTGCAGATGGCTACGGGAACGTTCTCGGCCCGGTACATGCGCCTCTGGTACCGCGACCGCATGCTCAAGGCATCGCTGGCGCTTCTGATCGGAACCCTGGCGTTCTCGTTCGCGCTGCTTCGGCGCGTCGAGAGCAACTTCGTCCCGAACCTCGGGGTGTCGATCGCCGGCGTGCTGGTGATCGTGTCCCTCCTGTTCTTTCTCGTCTTCCTCGATCGCTATCTGCACCGCCTGAGGCCGGTCGCGGTGGCGGTGCTCGTCGCCGGGTACGTCTATCGCGACTTCGTGCGCGACGAGGCAGCGCTGGCTGGGGCGCCCGACATCTTCTGGGGCGTCTTCGAGCGGGGCGGCAAGCAGCCGGCGCTTGTGGTGCGCAGCTCGACCCCGGGCGCCATCCAGGCGATCGACGTCCGAGGCCTGCTCCGATGGGCGCGCGCTCACGAGCAGCTCGTCGTGATCCGCCACTCGATCGGCGATTTCGTCCCGGCGGGGGCGGAGTTGATCGAGATTTATGGCGGCAGCGGTGCCGGCGAGCGGGACGAACGCAAGCTGGGTGGGATGGTGGCGCTCGGAGCCGAGCGCACGATCGAGCAGGATCCAGCGTTCGCGATCCGCATCATGGTCGACATCGCCGACCACGCCCTGTCGCCGGCGGTGAACGATCCAACCACCGCCGTCCAGGTCCTTGATCATCTCGGTGAGGTCCTGCGCCTGATCGGCAAGGTCGACATTTCCGGGCAGCGCTGGAATGGCCAGGGGAACGTGCAATGCGGCCTCGTGATCCCCGTTCGCCGCTGGGAGGACTACCTCGCCCTCGGCACCACCGAGATTCGCGAGTACGGCTACGCCGCTATTCAGGTGATGCGGCGCATGCGCGCGATGCTCGATGAGTTGCGCGAAGAGGTCCGCCCGGAGCACCGCCCCGCCGTGGAGGATGAGCTCGCTCGCCTCGATGCGACCGTCCTTCGCCATTTCGGGGACTCGGCCGACCTGGATCGGGCGAGCATCCCGGACGCACAGGGAATCGGTGGGCGGACCGGACCGCGGGCGCTTTCTCGGTGACCCGAGGTCAGTCGGCGGCCTGGCAGTCGATGCAGAACGTGGCGCTGAAGCGCTCGCCCGGACGCACCCACGTGAGCGCGCTGTCGCGCCCGTTGAGGGCGTTGGCCGGGGCCGTCATCGGCTCGATGCACACGTATTCCTCTCCCGGCGGCGCGTAGATCTGCGCCACGGGGAAGCCCTCGGCGAAGTACACGGCGATCGTCCACCCGCCCCCGCGTACCTCGAACAAGCCGGGCGGATCGATGTGGTCAAAGCCGTCGTCCCAGGTGCGCTCGCCGATTGGACCCTCGAGTGGTTTCACCGGCTCGCTGGCACCGGTGGGTACCAGCTGCTGATCGAGAGTCAGCCGGCGACGGACCGGGAAGGAGACCTCCCACTGTGCGCGCGGGAGGCCGGGGATCCGAAGGTAGGGATGAAAGCCGAAGGCGACCGGCACCGGGTCATCGCCGGTCGCGCTGAGGGTCGTTCCGACCTGCAGCACGCCACCCCTCAGCCTGACCTCCATTTCGATACGGTGTCGGAACGGAAATGCCGCCAGCAGCTCGGGGCGGTCGAAGTCGAGCGCCGCGAGCAGCGTCGCACCGTCGTCGCCGGCGAAGTGCCGTTCCGCGACCCAACTGCGCGATGCGGTCAGGACGCCATGGATCGGTAGGCCATTCGTGTCGAGCAGCAGGAGCGGGTTGTCTCGATCGAGCCTGACCTCGTGGCCACCGGCCCGATAGCCGAACGTGCTCAAGCGGTTCGCCCATGGGTGCAGAAACGGGATCCCCATGAACTTGCGCTCGGCCGCGTACCCGTCCGCGCCGGCGCCCTGCCACAGGAGCTGCTCGCCCCGATGAGTGAGCGAGGCTCCGAGCATCCCGGCACCGAGAAGCCAGGTCGCGTGCAGATCGGCGGCCTCGTCGTGGAGCGTGCACGCGGGAAGTCCGGCCTGCTCCACCATCTCCGCTCGATAACCGCGCCCCATCAGAACACGGCCACGGGGTTGAGCGGCGAGCCGGTGCCACCCGTGATCCGCAGCGGCGCCGCCATGAACAGGAACTCCCAGCGTCCGGCCCGCTCGCACGCGGCGCAGAGATCCTCGAACTGGAGATAGTCCAGCAGGTGAATCCCCATCGCGGTGATCGCAAGCACGTGGATCGGGAAGTCAACTCCATCCGTGCTGCTGGGAGCGGTGTCGCTGTTGCCGTCGGAGCCGAGCGCCGCAACCCCCCGCTCGGCCATGAATCGCATCGCGCTCGGGTGTAGGCCGGCCTTGGCCTCGGGCGTGTTCCACGGACCGCGCTCGGCCAGCCGGCGCGCGTGGCCGGTGCGCACCAAGAGAATGTCGCCCTCGCCGACGGCGACATCCTGTTCGCTCGCCGCGGCCTCGAGATCCTCGGCGAAGATGTGCTCTCCGGGTTCGAGCCACGGGACCCCGCGCCGGCGGGGGACGTCGAGCAGCACACCGCGCCCGACCAGGCCGTTACGCAGCACCTCGATCGAATAGATCGTCGCTCCCTCCTCGGTCACCGCTTCTTCCGGCCGGTCGTTGTAGAGCGCGCCCCCGTAGGCGACGTGCGACAGCGCGTCGATGTGGGTGTGCCCGTCGTTGTGGTAGTCGAGCCCGACGTAGTCCTTGTTGAAGTGCAGTGGCTCGCTCGCGGGCGCGGCCTCGCCCACCAGCGTCATGTGGTGATCGGCCGGCACGGGGTTGTCCATCGCCCGGTCGGTGTTCAGCGGAAGGCTGAGCGTCACGGTGCGGCCCTCGCGGACGAGCCGGGTGGCGGCGACGATACGCTCGGGGGTAAGCAGGTGCAGCGCGCCACGCTGGTCATCGGGCCCCCAGCGTCCCCAGTTGCGAAGCTCCTCGAACAGCGCGGTGAACTCCTGCGCGCTGACGTGTGCACCCGGCAACTCAGACCACCGCCGTCGGCGGCTCGCGACCGTCGAGCACCGAGATCACGTTCTCGGCCACCAACCGTGCCATCGCGTCGCGCGTGGCCGCGGTCGCCGATCCGATGTGCGGCAGGAGCACCGTGTTCGGAAGCTCCCGCAGCTCCGCGGGGACATGCGGCTCGTCCTCGTACACGTCGAGTCCGGCCGCCGCCAGCCTTCCGGAGCGGAGCGCCTCGATCATCGCCGCGGTGTCGACGACCGCGCCGCGGCTGGTGTTGACGAGGATCGCCCCGGGCTTCATCAAGGCCAGCGCTTCGGCGTCGATCAGGTGGGTGTTCTCCGGCGTGAGCGGGACGTGCAGGCTCACGAAGTCAGACGCGGCGAGCAGTTCCGGTAGCTCACAGCGCTCCGCCCCGTCGCTGGAGGCCGGCGCGCCGCGGCTGGCGAACAGCAGGCGGACATCGAACCCGCGCAGCAGGCGCGCGACCCGCCGGCCGATGCGTCCAAATCCGACCAGCCCGATCGTCGCGCCCCCGAGGGCGCGACCCAAATGCATCTCCTCGGTCCGCCCGGGCCACTCGCCCCGACGCACGATGCCGTCGCACTCCGCGATCCGACGCCCCGCCGCGAGCATCAGCGCGACCGCGAGCTCGGCCGTCGCCTCCGTGAGAACGCCCGGCGTGTTGGTCACGCGCACGCCCAGCCGGCGCGCGGCGTCCAGGTCGATGTTGTCGTAGCCCACGCCGAAGTTGGCCACGACCGCGAGCGACCGGCCGGCCGCCTCGAGCAACCTCTTGTCGATCGGAATCGCCGGGTCGGCCACGATTGCGGTCGCACCCGGCACCCGCGCGAGCAGCGCGCCGTTCTCGGCTCCGTTGCCGCCAGGATCCACAACGAAGCGCTGGCGCAACAGGTCGAGGCCTGCCGCCGGCAGCATCACAGCGACGACCACGCGGGGCTTTGCCATCGCTTCGGCACCGTAGCCAGCGCGGCGCCCGGCTGGTTCATCCGAACCGGGTGATGATCGACCGTCGAAACCGGCGTAGCGTGCAAAGCTCGCAGATCGGCGTGCACTTGCCGAGGCATCCGCCCTTCGGCCACGACAAGGAGACAGATACATGGCAGCAGTCGCCAGTCAGCAGCAGGCGAAAGCGGGCCCGACCGACTCGACTGTGGCGGCCGATGTGCTCGTGGTGTTCGGAATCACCGGAGACCTGGCCAAGGTGATGACGTTTCGCTCGCTGTATCGCCTCGAGGCCCGCGGGCTGATCAATTGCCCGATCATCGGTGTAGCCGTCAACGACTGGTCGGTCGAAGAGCTGCGCAACCACGCTCGCTCGGCGATCGAGAACACCGGAGAGCAGATCGACGCGAGCGTGTTTGATCGGTTCGCTGGTCGTCTGTCCTACGTCCAGGGCGACTTCGGCGACGCGGCGACGTTCAAGCGAGTCGGCGATGCGATGGGGCAAGCCCAACAACCTGTCTTCTACCTCGAGATCCCGCCGTTCCTGTTCGCGACGGTCATCAAGGGACTGTCGGAAGCCGGGTTGACCAAGAACGCTCGAGTGGTGGTCGAGAAGCCCTTTGGGCATGATCTCGAGTCAGCGCGCCAGCTCGCGGCGGACATCCACCAGTACATCGACGAGTCGCAGTTGTACCGGATCGACCACTTCCTGGGGAAGATGGGTACCGGCGAGTTCCTGTACCTGCGCTTCGCGAACACAACGCTCGAACCGCTGTGGAACCGCAACCACATCGCCGCCGTGGAGATCACGATGGCCGAGGCGTTCGGCGTGGAGGATCGAGGGCACTTCTACGATCCGGTGGGTGCGCTGCGCGATGTGGTCGTCAACCACCTCATGCAGCTCTTGGGGGCCGCGGCAATGGATCCCCCGGCCGCCGGCGATCCGGACAGCATGAAGGACGCGAAGTACGCGCTGTTCCGCGCGATGCCCGAGGCGGATCCAACGCACTACGTGCGCGGGCAGTACAGCGGTTACCTGAACATCGACGGCGTCGCTCCCGGGTCGACCACGGAGACGTACGCGGCGCTTCGGCTCGAGATCAACAACTGGCGCTGGGCCGGCGTCCCCTGGTTCATCCGCACCGGAAAACGCCTGCCGGTGACCCAGACCGAGGTGAGGCTCATCTTCAAACGCCCGCCGCTGCTGCCCTTCTTCCCGACTGCCGGACGAGCTCCGGTCCAGAGCCAGCTCGTGGTCAGGCTCGACCCGACGACCGGCATCAGGCTGATCGTCGACGCCCATCGTGCCGATCTGGGTGGCCCGCAGGAGATCACGCTCGATATGGAGTTTGCCGAAGAGGGCGGCGAGGGTCCGACCCCGTACGAGGTCTTGTTAGGAGCGGCGCTCGAGGGCGACAGCGCGCCGTTCACGCGTCAGGACAGCATCGAGGAGACGTGGCGGATCATGGCACCGCTGATCGACCAGCCCCCGCCTGTGCACCCGTATGAGCCGGGGACATGGGGACCGAAAGAAGCCGACAAGCTGCTGGCGGGGATCGACCGTTGGCACGGGCCCTGGATTTGAAAGGACTGTCGCAGATGAGCGTTAGCGAGAAGAAGAAGCCGGCGCGGACCAACGAACGTGGCAAGCGGGCTCCAGCCGAGGCCGCGGTCCGGCCGGCGGACACGAGCGGGGCGGCGAGGGCGGCCCTCGAGCGGCGCGCCCAGAGCGCCGCGGCGCCGTCACCGTTTCCGCCGATCGCCGACTACGCGTTCCTGTCCAATTGCCACACCGGCGCGCTGCTCGCACCAGACGGCTCAATCGACTGGCTGTGCGTTCCGCGCTTCGACTCGCCGAGCGTATTCGGCTCTCTGCTCGACCGCGAAGGCGGGCTGTTCCGCCTGGCGCCATATGGGATAAACGTGCCGTCCGCGCGGTACTACGAGCCAGGGACGAACGTGATGATCACGACCTGGAAGCTCGGCGACGGATGGATCCAGGTCCGCGACGCACTGACGATGGGTCCAAGGACGCACGAGGACGGGATCACCCCGCACACGCGGCCCCCGGCCGACTACGACGCCGATCACATGCTCGTCCGGACGGTCACCTGCCTCGAGGGAGAGGTGCACGTCGAGCTAGTGTGCGAGCCCGCGTTCGACTACGGACGAACACCAGCCGAATGGGCGCTCGTCGACGGCAGCCGGCATGCCGCCGACGCGACCGGGGCGGGCGTGACGATCCGCCTGGCCACCGATCTCGACCTCGGCATCGAAGCCAACCGCGTTCGCGCGCAGCGCACGCTCAGCAAGGGCGAGGAGGCGTACGTGACGCTGTCCTGGAGTGAGGAGCTGGCCTGCGCCACCAGCGTCGATGACGCCACCCGCCGGCTCGACGCGACCGTCCGCTACTGGCGGCGCTGGCTCGGCCGCGCGCGCCCATTCGCCGACCACCGCTGGCGGGAGGCGATTCAACGCTCGACGCTCACGATCAAGGGCCTGACCTACATGCCGACCGGCGCGACCGTTGCCGCCCTCACCACCTCGCTTCCGGAGACCCCCGGAGGCGAGCGCAACTGGGACTACCGCTATACGTGGATGCGCGATGCGACGTTCACGCTCCAGGCTCTCCATCTAATCGGTCTGGACTGGGAGGCCGACGAATTCATGCAGTTCGTCGGTGACGTCGAGCCTAACAGCGACGGCGGGCTTCAGATCATGTACGGGATCGATGGCCGGCGCGACTTGACGGAGACTCTGCGCGACGACCTCTCGGGTTACGCCGGGGCGAGCCCCGTGCGCGTCGGCAACGGCGCCTTCGATCAGCGCCAGAACGACGTCTACGGGGCGGTGCTCGACTCGATCCTCAAGCACACCGTGCACAGCCAGCGCCTGCCACGGCGCCTGTGGCCAATCGTGCAGGCCCAGGCCGAGTGCGCAGCGAGCGTGTGGCAACAGCCCGATCAAGGGATCTGGGAGGCGCGCGGCAAGCCGCAGCACTACGTGTCCTCAAAGTTGATGTGCTGGGTGGCCATGGATCGCGCCTCCAAGCTGGCCGAGATCCGGGGCAACCCGGAACTGCAGTCGCAGTGGCGCGCCACGGCCGAAGAGATTCATGCCGACATCCTCGAGCACGGGGTCAGCGAACGCGGCGTGCTGCGCCAGCACTACGACACCGATGCGCTCGACGCCTCGACGCTGCTGGCAGCCACGTTCGCCTTCCTCCCCCCCAACGACAAGCGGCTCTACAGCACGGTGATCGCGATCGCCGACGAGCTCACCGAGAACGGCTACGTGCTGCGCTACCGCACCGATGAGACCGACGACGGAATGTCGGGCAAGGAGGGGACGTTCCTCATCTGCTCGTTCTGGCTCGTCTCCGCGCTGTCGATCGTCGGCGAGGCCCAGCGCGCGCACGATCTGATGGAGCGGCTGTTGCGGCTGGGCTCCCCGCTCGGGCTGTACGCCGAGGAGTTCGACGCCGAGACCGACCGCCACCTGGGCAACTTCCCGCAGGCGTTCTCACACCTCGCGCAGATCGAGGCCGCGGCGCGGATCATCCTCACCGAGCAGCTCGCGCTCGAGGGCTTTGGGCCGCCGAGTGCGGGCGCGCTGGCTCACTCAGTCCCGAAAGCGTCGAGATAGGAGGCCGATCGATGACCCACTACGACGTGATCATCATCGGCACCGGCGCCGGGGGCGGGACGCTCGCCCGCCACCTCGCGCCGTCCGGCAAGCGGCTGCTCCTGCTGGAGCGCGGGGACTGGCTCCTGCAGGAGCTCCAGAACGCATCAGCGGAGGAGGTATTCGTCAACGGCCGATACGTGACGCCCGACACCTGGCGCTACGACGACGGCGAGGCCTTCCAGCCGCAGGTTCACTACTACGTCGGCGGCGCCACGAAGATGTACGGGGCGGCGCTGTACCGGCTGCGCGAGGAGGACTTCGGCGAGCTGAAGCATCACGACGGCATCTCGCCGGCCTGGCCGATCGGCTACGACGTAATGGAGCCCTATTACACGCTGGCCGAGGAGTACTACCAGGTGCATGGGGCGCGCGGAGAGGATCCGACCGAACCGCCCTCCAGCGCCCCGTATCCGTTCCCGGCGGTGTCGCACGAGCCGCGCATCCAGAAGCTCTCCGACGATCTCGCGGCGCTCGGTCACCATCCGTTCCACGCCCCGTGTGGGGTGATGCTCGACGAGGCCAACCGGCCGTTCAGCACGTGCATGCGCTGCGACTGCTGCGACGGTTTTCCCTGCATCGTGCATGCAAAGTCCGACGCGGACGTGCTCGGCGTGCGGCCGGCGCTCAAGCATCGAAACGTCGAGCTGTGGACGAACGCCGAGGCCGGGCGGCTGATCACCGACGACGCCGGGACCGAGGTCACCGGCGTCATCGTCGAGCGCGACGGCGCCACCGAAACGGTGAGCGGCGATCTCGTCGTCGTGTCATGCGGGGCGGCCAACTCCGCCCGGCTGCTGTTGATGTCGACCAACGACAAGCACCCCAACGGTCTCGCCAACGGCTCTGACCAGGTGGGCCGCAACTACATGTTCCACAACAGCCAGGCCGTGCTCGCGCTCTCGCGCGAGGAGAACCCAACCGTGTTCCAGAAGACACTCGGGGTCAACGACTTCTACTTCTCCGGTCCGGACTTCGAGTTCCCCATGGGCAACATCCAGATGGTCGGCAAGTCGCAGGCGCCGATGTTCCGCGGCGAGAAGCCGGGGGAGACGAAGCTCGCGCCGAACTGGACGTTGCGCGACGTGGCCAGGCATGCCGTCGACTTCTGGCTGTCGACCGAGGACCTGCCCCGTCCCGAGAACCGGGTCACGATCGACCGTGACGGGACGATCACCATCGCCTACAAGTACACCAATGAGGAGCCCAAGAGAAGGCTGTTCGAGCAGCTGAAGTCGATGCTCTCGCACGTCGATGACATCGACCACCACCACCTGCTCCCCCACCACTGGTACCTGAAGAACGAGATCCCCGTGGCTGGGTGCGCGCACCAGGCCGGGACCTGCCGGTTCGGAATCGACCCGAAAACCTCGGTGCTCGACGCCAACTGCAAGGCCCACGAGCTCGACAACCTGTACCTCGTCGACACCAGCTTCTTCCCGAGCATCGGCGCGGTCAACCCGGCGCTGACCACTATGGCGAACTCCTTGCGCGTCGGAGACCACCTGCTCGAGCGCATGGGAGTCTCATCGACCGCTGCTGCTTCCGAGGTGGCGTCATATACGAAAGGAGTGACAGGCCATGCCAACGGTTGAGCGCATCGAGACGTGGTGCGGTCAAGACGTGCTGGACAGCGCCGGCGAGAAGGCCGGGCGTCTCGATGAGGTGTTCTACGACGCCAGTGGCCAGGAGCCGGTTCTATTTTCGGTCAAGCATGGAATGCTCGGACGGCAGGTGTCGTTAGTTCCGGCCGCCGAGGTCGTGCTGAGCCACGACTATCTACGGGTTCCATACAGCGCCGAGCAGATCAGTCAGTCGCAGACCAGCTCGGTCGAGGATGAGTTGAGTGGCGAGCAGGTAGCCGCGATCGCCGCGCTGTTCAAGCTCGAGCTGCCAGCGAGCGGCCCGGCCTACAGCGCGAGCCTCATTGAGCGCCGCCGCGCCGAGGCCGAGGAGGCCAACCGGCGGGCTCAGGAACTGGAGCTCGAAGCGCAGCAGCGGGCGGCGGAGCTCGAAGAGGCACGCCGTCGCGCCGGCGCGGCGGCCGAGGAGGCTCATGCCGCCGAGCGAGCGCGGGAGCAAGCCGAAGCGGCCGCGTCCCAAATCGGCGGGAAGCCACCTCCAGCGTCCGGCGAGTAGCGAACGGTTCGGACGAGATGATGTCGGGAGGTCGCAGCATGAGCTCGGAAAATGGCAGGCGCCATGTGGTGATCGTGGGCGGAGGGTTTGCCGGCCTTGGCTGTGCGCAGAAGCTGGCCGACCACGAGGACATGCACGTCACGCTGCTTGACCGCAACAACTACCACCAGTTCCAGCCGCTGCTCTACCAGGTGGCGACCTCATTGCTGGCGCCGGCCGACATAGCGCACTCGCTGCGCGAAGTGTTCGCGGATCAGGACAACGTAGATGTGAAGCTCGCTGAGATCTCGGAGGTGGACCTGGCGAGCAAGACCGTGAAGTCGGGCGACGGTGGAGAATGGTCCGGGGACGCGCTCGTGCTCGCCGCGGGCTCACAGCCGAACTTCTTCGGCACACAGGGCGCGCCGGAGAACTCATTTCCCCTCTACTCGCTCGACAACGCGACCCAGCTCCGCTCGCGCATCCTCGGGCTACTCGAGCAGGTCGACCGCGACCCGAAGCTGATCGATCGTGGCGCGCTGAATTTCGTCATCGTGGGAGGCGGTCCCACGGGCGTGGAGGTGGCCGGTGCCATCGGCGACATGATCGAGCTCACGTTGCCCGCCGAGTACCGAAACGTCGACGCGAGTAGGGCTCACATCTACCTCGTCGACCTAGGCGATGCTCTGCTCAAACCGTTCTCGGACAAGGCTCATCATTACGTGGCCAACGTGCTCAAGAAAAAGGGCGTCGACGTCCACCTCGGCACGGGCGTGAAGGAGGTCCACACGGGTCACGCCGTGCTCTCCGATGGCACCCTCGTCCCGACCCGCTGCGTCATCTGGGGCGGCGGGATCAAGGCGGCGCCGGTGGCCGCCAACTGCGGCCTGGCCCAGGGCCGGGGCGGACGCATCGACGTCCAGCCCGATCTGACGCTCGCCGGGAGCCCCGGCGCGTACGCGATCGGAGACATCGCGAACATCTCCGGGCCCGACGGGCAGCCGCTGCCGCAGCTCGGATCGGTGGCGCTCCAGAGCGGCAAGGCGGCGGCGGAGAACATCCTCGCGGACTTTCATGGCAAGCCGCGAGAGCCGTTCGTCTACCGCGACAAGGGCATCATGGCGATGATCGGCCGGACGGAAGCGATCGCCGCGGTCGGCAAGAAGCACCACGAGGTCCACGGGCAGCTGGCGCACCTGGCTTGGCTAGGCGTGCACGCCAGCCTCATGACGGGAACGCGCGACAAGATCGAGGCGATCATCGAGTGGGGATGGGACCGCTTCAGCAAGACCGGTGGCCCACACGTGCTCGACCGGGGCGAGGCGGCGGAGATCGACTGGGAGGACGACCCCGCGGTCATGCCGTCCGCGGCCAGTTAGCGGTCCCCGGCGCTCAGTCCGCGGGCAGCCTGACCACCCGGTCGACGAACTCGAGCCCCTCGTCGCGGTGCGTGATCAGAAGGACGGTCTGCTCGGAGGCGGCCGAGAACACGTCACGCACGAGGGCCGTGGCGGTGAGTGGATCCAGATGCGCGGTCGGCTCGTCGAGCACCAGGACGGGCGCGCCGGCGAGCAGCGCGCGAGCCAGGACGATCCGCTGCCGCTGGCCCCCGGAGAGCTCGCGCCCTTCCTCGCCGACCAAGGTTTCCATCCCGTCAGGAAGCTCTTCTATCCAGTCCCAGATCCGGGCGCGGCGGAGTGCCTGTCCGACGTCATAGTCGCTCGCGTCAGGTCGTGCGAGGCGTACGTTGTCCCCGATGCTCGCTGAGAACAGGTGCGAGTCCTGGCCGGCGACCGCGATCATGCGCCGCACGTCCTCCTGATCGAAGTCCCGAAGGTCCCGTCCGGCCAGCGTGACCTTTCCCGCTTCCGGATCGAGGAAGCGCAGCAGCAGATTGACGATCGTCGTCTTGCCAGCGCCGCTCGGACCGAGGAGCGCGACGCGCTCGCCCGCCCGGAGACGAAGGCTGACGCCGTCCAGCGCGGGACGCGGCTGGCGGGGATAGCGGGCGCGAACATCCTCGAGCGCGAGTGCGAACGGCCAGCGCGGAGCCGCGGCCGGCAGCGCCGGGTCGTGAACGGCGGCCTCGCTGCCGGTCAGCTCGAGCAGCCGGCGCCCGGCCGCGAGCGTCGCGAACAGCTCGCGGGCCGCGGCGCTCAGGGGCATGACGGCCTCGAACGAGGCCAGCGCAAGCAGCGCAAGCGTCGCGATCAGAACGCGGTCGAGGTGTCCGTGCGCCGCCGCGTTAACAGCGAGCGCGAGCACGCCGGCCACCGTCACGCCGGACACCATCAATCCGAGCCCATCGCCCGCACCCGTGGCCAGCGCGTTGCGACGGGCGAGTTTCACGAGCGTGCTATCCGCGGTCCGGATACGAGCAAGTGCCGCCTGATCGGCGCCGAACGCCACCAGTTCGGGTGCTCCACGCATCAGCTCGACCAGCTCAGCGGAGAGCTCGCCGCGCGCGCCGGCCTGCCGCCGGCTCGCGCGAGCGCCGAGCCAACCTGACAGCGCGGGCACGAGCAGTCCGACGATGAGCAAACCGGAGGCGAGCACGACGCCCGCGGCGGGAAGGAGGGCGGCGGCGGCGCCGACCGAGACGGCACCGGCCAAGAGCGCCACGAGGACCGGCTCGAGGCTGCGCAGATACAGGTTCTGCTGCGCGTCGACGTCGGCGACCATCCGCGACAGCAAGTCGCCCTTGCGGTAGCAGTCGAGCTCCGCCGGCGCTCGGGGCTCGATTCGCTCGTAGAAGCGCGTA
>JAFASF010000297.1 GCA_019244745.1 Solirubrobacterales bacterium
CGACCTCGATCGGCTGCGGGGTGACGTTCGTGATGTTGTCGCGCGGCCGGGCGCGACGCCGGCGCATGAGCTCCTGGTCAACGATCTTCAGCCCGCGGCGCTCTCCTTGCGACCGGAGATCGCCGACGCGCTCGACGCGGTCCTGTACGCCGGGGCGGAACACGCGATCGTGTGCGGCTCGGGTCCCACCGTCGCCGGCCTTTTCTTCGGTGAGGATGGCCACGCGCGCGCCGCCGCCGGCGCCAGCTCCTTGGCGGGCCGGTACCCTGCAACGTGCGCCGCCGTGCCGGTCGACGAGCAGTTCGCGGCCCCCAGGCATCTCCCCCCTGCGGCAGAATTCCCGCAGAGCCCATGAGCAACCAAGCGATCACCTACCTCGTTGGGGCCTGCGCCGGCGTGTTCGGGCTGGCCATCTTCTGCTTGCTCGTTGTCGTCCCCGCGATCACCGCCTACCGGCGCCCACTCGAGCGGGTCGCGGTGGTCGTCCTGTCCCTGTACGTGCTGGCCGCCCTGGTCGGCGTCGGCATCATCGCCGGCGCCTTTGTCGTAGTCGAGTGGCCCCGGGTGTTTTGAGGTTGCGTGGCTGAGAGCGCCGCCTCACGCGAGGCTCCGCCTGCCCTCGGCCCGAACCTGGCGGCGTTGGCGGAGATCACCGACGCCGTCGAAGCGGGCGCCGGCCTGCCGGAAGTGCTGCGCGCCTCGGCGCGGGTGCTCGACGCGAGCCTGATCCTGATCGACCGGACGTCCGCCGTGCTCGCGGTCGCCGCCCGCTCGCCGGCCGATGAGCGCTCGCTGATGCGTGACGCCGCCGACGTGACGACGATCGAGCTCAAGGTCGCGGAGACGACGGTCGGGGTTTTGCGGATGCGCGCCCGGGACCACGACCCCGACCCGGCGATGCTGCGGCTCGTGACGACGCTGATCGCGTCCGAGGTGGAGCGGGTCCGCGCGCCCGAGCGGGCATCGGAAGAGGCCGCTGTGGCATTTCAGCGCGCGGTGCTCTCGCGTGCGATCGCCGACCGGGACGATTTGGTCGCCCGCGGCAAGGAGCTCGGGACGGATTTAGGGTTGGGCGGCAGCGTCGTCGTGGTGCGGGCGCACCCGCGCACGCCGACCGAGGAGGACTGGCGCCGGCGGCTGCTCGCGGTGGCGACCCGCGGCGCCCGGTCGATCGCGCCCGGTTCGATCGGGGCGTTTGGCGTCGAGGACTCCGGCGAGGTCCTGTTGCTCGTTCCCGATCCGGATGGGGACGCCGGCCGGCGCGCGTCCTCGGCTGTCCGGCGCGAGCTCGAGTCGGGGCTCGCGGGGTTTTCCTTCGCCATCGGGCGAAGCCGGCACACGCGCGATCCGCTCGAACTGGGCCGAGCGCGCAACGAGGCGCTGCTGGCCGCGAACGTGGTCGAGGGGGATGTCGACCGGACCGAGCTCGCGTACGAGGAGACCGGCACCTACCAGCTGTTGCTGCCGCACATGCACGACCCGGCCGAGTTGGGGCGGTTCTACGAGGAGACGGTGCGACCTCTGGTGTCCTACGACGAGCAGTACGAGACCGATCTGCTGGGCACGCTGTCGACGTTCTTGGAGTGCGACGCGAACGTGAATGCCACCGCGGCGCGGCTGTTCACCCACCGGCACACGATCCGCTACCGGTTCGAGCGGGTGCGCGAGCTGACCGGGCTCGACGTGTCGTCGAGCGACGGGCGGGAGAAGCTGTCGCTGGGGTTGAAGGCGATGCGGGTGCTGGGGATCGCGGCGCCGCGGGGGCCGGCGACGGAGCCCGGGGCGGAGGGCGGCCGGGTCCCGCGGTAGGCGGGGGGTTGCCGGCGCCGGCGGGGGTTCGCGTCGCGCGCCCGAAACTCGCGCCGGCGCCCCGCGCGCCCCGCGCCGTCGCGGCCCAGCGTGGGAGATATCTCGAACTATTTCCGAGTTATTGCCCACGCTCACTCGTCGAGCGCGGCCCGGACCGCGTTTGCGGCGAGCTCGCCGGCGATCTCGAGGGGGTGCGTGCTGCGTAGCGCGCGGGCGAGGACGAACGCTCCCTCGAGCGCA
Organism: Solirubrobacterales bacterium; assembly: GCA_019244745.1. Classification (GTDB taxonomy): domain Bacteria; phylum Actinomycetota; class Thermoleophilia; order Solirubrobacterales; family Solirubrobacteraceae; genus Palsa-465. Next base: position 2,050 of record JAFASF010000297.1, read on the forward strand.
GCGAGCATGGCGATCGTGAGCTCGCGAGCCCTGCTGGGTGCGAGGCCGGCGCCGGCGAGGCGCGCCGCTCCCGCCGCGAGCCAGCTCTCGAACACCTCCGCGCACGCCTCGCGCATCGGCTCGCTCGAGCTCGACACCTCGAGCGCGATGGTCGCGATCGGGCATGCGTCCGCGTAGTCGGTCTCCTTCAGGTGCTGGGCGGCGCCGGCGAAGAAGTCGCGCACGGCGGTGACGATGTCCGGGGCGGGATCGAACACGGCCGGGATCAACTGCTCATAGAGCGCGCCCGACGTCCGGATGGCCTCGGCGCCGAGCTGCTCCTTGCCGCCCGGGAAGAAGTGGTACAGCGATCCGAACGGTGCCTGGGCCTCGGCCACGATCTGCTTGACGCCGGTCGCCGCGTATCCCTGCCGGCGGAACAGCTCCGCGCTGCTCTCGACGATCCGGTCCCGGGTGGTCGGCATTGGGAGCTATGCCGCCATTAGCGTGGGGTCTTTGGCCGCGAGATACTCGTCGAGCCGTTTGGTCTTCTCGGTGTCCTCGTAGACCTCGTACTCCTTAAGCCGGCCCCAGGCCATCCGGCCCCAGATCACGTAGCGGTTCTCGTAGATCGTCTCGCCGTGCGGAGATTGCAGGTAGTCGCGGCCGCGGACGCAGATCGTGGTGTTCCACGGGAACCCTTTGGCGACGACCTCGTCGGGGAAGATCTGCAGGCCCACGCGGGCGAACCGGCGCAGCCAGCGCTCGTGTGCCGGCTTGCCGCTGTGCACTCCCGCCCACGAGTTATCGCCCGGGAAGGTCATCTGGACGTCGGGGGCATCGAGCATCAGCGTGGGGCCGGGATCGCCGGCGCGCAGGCGCGCCATGGTGTGGGTCACGACCTGCTTCGACAGCCAGGAAAGCATCGTTGGTCCTCCTCGGTCCAGTCGGTGCGCCGCCACCGACGCGGAAGTCGGCTCAGGTGTCCCAGTCCACGTCGCCTCCAGTAGCCCGCGTCGCCTACGGCTCTAGATTGATCGCTCTAGCGAGGAGGTTACACGCGGGCAAGGTTGCTGGCAAGCCGACCGCGACGATGCGCGTCGGGCCATGCCCGGGCTAGACCCTGCCGGAGTCCGGGTCGACGGCCCTCGGACGGGAAAGGGCGCAGGGAGCTAGCATCGCGCGCGCCATGCCCATTGGGATCATCACGGGCTCGGGCACTCATTCGCTGCCCGGATTCTCTGACCCCGAGCCGGTCACGCTCGAGACTCCGTTTGGGGAGTGCACGATGATGCGCGGCGGCCTCGGAGGCGTTGACGCCATCCACGTGTCGCGCCACCTGGCCGGTCATAGCCGCCTCTCGAATCACGTGACCCACCGCGCGAACATCTGGGCGCTCAAGGAGCTCGGCGCGGATGCGGTGATCGGCTGCACCGCGTGCGGCGCGGTCGACCCAACGCTCGAGCTCGGGACGCTCGTTGTATTCGACGACATGCATTTCGCGTCGAACCGGCTGCCCGACGGGTCTTTGTGCACGTTCTTCGTCTCGCCCGGCGACCCGGAGCGTGGCCACTGGATCCTGCATGGCGGTCCGTTCTCCGACGGTGTTCGCGCTGCGCTCGTGGCGGGTTGCGCCGGGCACTCGTTCCGCGACCGCGGCGTCTATGGGCACGTCGATGGACCGCGGTTCAACACTCCCACGGAGATCGCGCAGCTCGCAAGCTGCGGCGTGACCGCGGTGAGCCAGACGGCCGGGCCCGAGACCGTGCTGTGCGGCGAGCTCGAGTTGCCGTTCGGACTGATCGGGTTCGTGACCGACTACGCCAATGAGGTCAAGCCAGATGAGCCGACCCCGGTGGCCATGCTGATCGAGCTGATGGGCTCAAGCTCGCAGATCTTCGCCGACGTGCTCGCCGGCGCGCTCGGGCGGCTGGCGCAGGCGCCGGCCCAGGCCGCGAGCACCGTCTACCGCTTAGAGCAAGCATGAGCGCGGGTGCCGGGCCGGCGGTGCTCATCATGGCGCGGGCGCCCCGTCGCGGCGAGGTTCGTCGTGCCCTCGAGCCATTGCTCGGAGCCGACCGCTGCGTCGCGCTCCAGTCCGCGCTGATCGCCCAGGCCGCCGGCTGGGCCGGGTCGGTGGCGCCGGGGGCGGTGCACGTCGCGCACGATCCGCCCGATGTGGGAAAGGAGCTGCGCCTCCTGGTCGGGCCGCACGCGGCTCTGTTTCCGCAGAACGGAGATGGGATCGCCGGCCGGTTGGCCGACGCTGCTGCCCGGGTTTTCGCGCGAAGCAACGGCCCGCTGCTGATCGTCTGGCCGGACCTGCCCAAGTTCAGACCGGAGCACGCGTCCGCTGCGCTCGATGACCTCCGGGACGGCTGCGAGGTCGTGCTGGGTCCGGTGATCGACGGCGGCCTGTACCTGATTGGGATCTCGCGGCCGTTGCCGAAGCTGTTCGCGCTGCCGGAGCAGGCGTGGCGGAGTCCCGACGTCATGATGCTCGGTATGGCCGCGGCGCGGGACGCCGGCCTCGAGGTTGGCATCCTCCGCGCGGAGCGGGCGCTGGCGCGACCGGGGGACGTGCGCGCGGCGCTGGCGGATCCGCTGTTGCCGGCGGAGATCGGGCGGATCCTGCGGCGGGGCGGGTAGCCGGCGCCTTTGAGTCTCTCGATCGCGCGCCGGCGCCGGCGGCCGATCCTTCCTGATCAGATAACGTGGGATCAGGCCGATCGCTCGGTGAACTGGGGAGTGGTGTAACGGAAGCCCGCCGGCCTTTGGAGCCGTGAGGTCCCGGTTCAAATCCGGGCTCCCCAGTAGAGGGTCCTTCCAAAAAGACCTGCAAATAGCCCTCTTTCCGTCCGAAGCACGAACTAATGTTCGGGCATGCCACGGCGGTCACGCTATTTGGAGGAACAGGTTCGTGCGGCGATCGAGAACTCGCCAAGCGTCTCAGCTGCATTGCGGTTGCTCGGCCTACGGGCCGCCGGTGGGAACTTCACGACGATGAAGAAGCTCATCGCCCATTACGAGATCTCGACCGATCACTTTCATCCCAATTGGACCCTCCGCGGCCCGAGGTCGCGCAAGATCACGCCGCTCTACGAGGTCCTGGTCGAGCACTCGGTCTACAACCGCGGGGACCTCAAGCGGCGCTTGTAAGACTCTCGCCTCAAGTCACGCGAGTGCGAACTCTGTGGCCAAAACGAGGAATGGCACGGTCGGCCGATGGCCCTGATCCTGGATCACATCAATGGCGTAGCGACCGACAACCGCATCGAGAACCTCCGGATCGTCTGCCCTAACTGCGCCGCTACGCTTGACACGCACTGCGGCCGCAAGACCCGCCTCGACCGCGAGCCACGAGCGTGCCTGCACTGCGGGACGGAGTTCGTTCCGAAGTACGCGGCTCACCGCTACTGCTCGCAGGCCTGCGGCGTCCATAGCAGAGCGCGAACTGCCAGGCCCGAGAGGCGCAAGGTGCCGCGCCCTACCTACGAGGAGCTCGTGGACGATGTCCGATCGACGAGCCTGGTGGCTGTCGGGCGCAAGTACGGAGTCTCCGATAATGCGGTGCGCAAGTGGATTCGCTACTACGAGTGGGAGCGTGAGGCGCCGCCCGACTGACTCGGACAACACCTCTGAAGCACCGCGAGCTTCGTCCGGCTCCCGCCGGCACGCGGCCCTCGAGGACGTTCGATCCCCCGTAGGTCGCGGCATCGGTGTGCCATCGTGGCCGCATGTCGGTGGATGCAGAGGGCGGGTGGGTCGAGGTTCGGCTTCCCTACCGGGCGCCGTGCGACGTGGAGGGATTGATCGGGTATCTCGCGCGCCGGGCGGTGCCGGGCGTCGAGGAGATGGTGGATGGCGCGTACCGGCGAAGCCTCCGCCTGCCGCACGGACACGGGGTGGTCGAGGTCCGGAGCGGACGCGAGCAGGTTCGCGCGAGGTACTGGCTCTCCGATTCGCGGGATCTCGACACAGCCGTTGAGCGCTCGCGCACGCTCATGGATCTCGACTCCGATCCGGTCGCCGTGACCGATGCGCTCGGCGACGACGAGCTGATCGGCCCCCTGGTACGGGCGGCTCCGGGCCGGCGCGTGCCCGGCCACGTCGATGAGCATGAGCTCGCGATGCGCGCCGTGCTTGGTCAGCAGGTCGCGCTCCGCAGTGCAGCGACACTCGCGGGCCGCTTGGTCGCGGCATCCGGCGACCCGCTCGAGCGCCCCGTTGCCACGGTGACACACGCGTTTCCCACCGCGGCTCAGATCGCCGAGACCGACGCGGAACGATTCGCGATGCCCGAGTCTCGCCGACGCGCGCTGCTCGCGCTCGCCCGCGCCCTCGCGACCCGCGCGGTCGTTCTCGAGCCGGGCGTTGACCCCCAAGAGGCGCGCGAACGGCTGCTGGCGCTGCCGGGAATCGGCCCGTGGACGACGGAGTACATCGCCATGCGGGCGTTGCGGGATCCCGACGCGTTTCTGGCAAGCGATCTCGGCGTGCGTCGAGCTCTCGAGCGGTTCGGCCACGACGGGCGCCCGATCAACGCGGCGAGGCTCTCCGAGCACTGGCGCCCGTACCGCGCTTACGCGCTCCAGTACCTGTGGGCGAGCCTGTCGCCCGGCCGTGATGGCGCACAACCGGC
>JAFASF010000109.1 GCA_019244745.1 Solirubrobacterales bacterium
CCGCGACCAATAGCACCCCCAACCCGATCGCTGGCAACCCTCCACCGGCCACCAGCGAGACCGCTCCGAAAGCCGCAAATAGCGACCCGCTCTTGACATAGAAGCGAGGTTTCGCTAATAGGGAGCCATGGGGGTGCCCGCCCCCGATGAGTACCTGCGCGAGCACGAACCAGGTCTCGATCAGCCCAGGCTGGCAGTCGCGCTTGTCGCAAAGACAGGGCTCCGGCCTCGCGCTTTGCCTCGCCGAGCCGAAGCTGACCGGACCGCTGATCTGGTGCCCGTATTGGATGAGCAGGAGCTGCGACCGGCGGCGCAGCGATGCCCAACCTCTGCGTATCAACCATCTTCGCCGCCGGCAATCAAGACGCCGAAGAAGCGGCTTCCGCTCCCGGCCAACAACGCTCATCGCGGCCGTGACACCCAGGAAAACTCTGTTTGATGCCCGATCGTGATGCCCAATCCGCTTAGAAGCGCCTCGCCGCGGACGCTCGCTGGTATCAACACGCAGATTTCCAGCGCTTATCCCAAGTGGGCGGTGACGGGCTCGAACCGCCGGCCTCCTGCTTGTAAGGCAGGCGCTCTATCCAGCTGAGCTAACCGCCCCAGTCCGGCGATGGTACCGGCGACCGGGCGAGCGGCGATCGCGGCGGAACGAATGCCGCGAGATTGCCCGCGGAGAAGTTTCGCAGCTCGGGAAGGTTTGGCTTCGCTCCGGCGTCTGAAGGGTCGAGCCGTGTGCAGCCACCGAAGGAGGGTCGGAGTGATGTTTCGTGATTGGCCTGCCGTTTGCACCGAGCGCAGCTGGATCGCGCTGGCGCGCTCGCTGCCACCGAGGGCACGCCGAGGAGTCCTGTTATCGCTGGTCTGCCTGGGCGCGGGGCTGGGGATCGGCGCCACCCAAGCCTCCGCGTCGCCGTTCATCTCATCGTTTAAGCCGAATCCGCAACCGAGCTCATCCACGGTCCCACCTAACGGCGACCAAAACCCCTATGGGATCGTCACCGTGCCCCGCAGCGTGGGGTCGCTGCGCCGAGGCGACCTGCTGATCAGCAACTTCAACGACAGCGCCAACAGCCAGGGCACCGGCACGACCATCGTCCAGATTCCGCCCGGCGAGAAGTTTGCGGAAGGCAACGCGCCGGTGTTCGCCCAGATCGATCCGACGAAACTCCCCGGGCCGTGCCCGGGCGGGGTGGGTCTCACCACTGCGCTCGCGGTCACCAGGACTGGCTTCGTGATCGTCGGGAGCCTCCCGACGTCCGATGGAACGTTCAAGACGGCCAAGGCCGGCTGCCTGCTGGTCCTCAACAGCCGCGGCAAGGTGGTCGAGACGATCTCCGGTGGCCCCATCAACGGGCCCTGGGACATGACCGCCGTGGACAATGGGATCTTCGTCACGCTGTTCGTGACCAACGTGCTCAACGACACGGTCGCGACGTCGCCAAAGGTGGTCCCCGAGGGCACCGTGGTTCGGTTGACGCTGTTGGCGATTCCGGGACTTCGCCCAGCTGTGCTCGACGAGGACGTGATCGGGACGGGGTTCGCCGAACGCACCGACCCGAACGCGGTGGTCGTCGGACCGACCGGTGTCGCACTGAGCGACGACGGAACGCTGTACGTGGCCGACTCGGTGAACAGCCGGATCGCGGCGATACCTGGTGCATTCTTCCGGGACCGCGCTGCTCAGAACGGAGGGCAAACCGTATTCGCGGGCGCACCGCTGAACGACCCACTGGGGATGACGCTCGCGCCCAACGGTGACATCCTCACCGCCAACGGCGGCGACGGCAACATCGTCGAGACCTCACCAGACGGCCGGCAGGTGACAACCGTGGGGGCCGACCAAATGGGCGGCGCGGGGGTTCTGTTCGGATTGACAGTTTCGCCCCACGTCGACGGGATCTACTTCGTCGACGATGGCGACAACACCCTGCGCCTACTAGAGCCCTGACCGCAGATCGCCGGGGCCGAAGCCCAAGCTCGGCCCCGGCGACGCTGGCCGCCGGCGACTTCGTACCCGAGAACGGTAGGATCGCGTGCCGTCATGGAGCTCGGCATCGAGGGGAAGGTTGCGCTCGTCACCGGCGCCTCGAAGGGGCTCGGACTGGGGGTCGCGAGAGCGCTCGCCGACGAAGGGGCTCGGGTGGCGATAAGTTCGCGGTCCCGAGAGCGCATCGAAGCCGCCGCGGCGAGCATCGGAGCACGCGGATTCGTGCATGACACCGCCGACGGCGACGCGGCCTTCGCGCTCGTCCAAGCGGTCAGCGCGGAGCTCGGCCCGGTTGACATCCTGGTCACGAACAGCGGCGGACCTCCCGCCTCGCCCGACGCACTGTCGTTCACGCACGAGCAGTGGCGCGCGACGTATGAGCTGCTGCTGCTCGGGGCGCTGGCCCTGGTCGAGGCGGTGCTGCCCGGGATGCGGGAGCGCCGTTGGGGACGGGTCCTGTCACTGTCCTCGAGCGTCGTGCGCGAGCCGAACCCGGCGCTGGTCCTCTCTGCCGCTCACCGCGCCGGGCTGTTGGCCGCGCTGAAGACGATCGCCCGCCAGGTGGCGGGCGACGGCGTGACCGTGAACTCGCTGCTTCCCGGGGTGATCGCGACCGATCGCGCCCGGGAGCTGGGGCTCGACAATCCGGAAGCCCTCGCGCAGCTCCCGGCGGGGCGACTGGGCTCAGTCGAGGAGTTCGCGGCCGCGGCTGCCTTCCTATGCTCAGAGCCCGCCGCTTACATCAGCGGTACCGCGCTCCTTGTCGACGGCGGCGGTGCGAGGAGCGTTTAGTACTGTCAGCGGCGTGAGCACACAGGAGTTCGATCTGGAGCAAGCGGCCGCCAAGATCAGGCGCCAGCTGACCGCCGCCTCAGAGCAGCTGTCCGAGCGCGTCGCGCAGTTCGTTCGGGACTCCTCCGAGACGAGGCTCGAGCGGCTGATGCGCTCCCCCTTGCGCCGGGTTCTGCTCGAGGCGATCTTCTGGCAGATGCCTCAGCATGTGGAGCCGAACCGGGCGCGGGGTATGCGCTCATCGATTCGCTGGCGGATCAGCGGTCGCCCGGATGGCGGTGTGGACGTGTACCAGCTCGAGCTCGCCGACGAAGCTTGCCGAGTGGAGCACAATCCTGCGGGGCCGGATGCTCAGCTCACGATCACCGTCGACGGAGCCGAGTTTCTGCGACTGGCCACTGGCAACTCCAATCCCATGCAGGCGTACTTCGCGGGTCGAGTCGCGCTGTCCGGAGACATCATGCTCGCCGCCAGGCTCGCCACCCTGTTCAGGATCCCGGCCGCTCACGACTAGTGAATACCGCGGAGCTCGAGAAACTCCGCGATCTGATGCCCTTCGCCGTGCTGCTCGGCATCGAGGTGGTGAGGGCCACGCCGGAGGTCGTCCAGGCGCGGGTCCGGTGGAGACCCGAGTTGTGTACGGCCGGTGGCTTGATGCACGGTGGCGTTCTGATGGCGCTGGCCGATACCTGCGGCGGAGCATCCGCGTATCTCAACCTGCCAGCGGCCGCTGAAGGCACGGCCACGATCGAATCGAAGACCAACTTCCTGCGCGGGGTCAGAGAAGGATCGGTCACTGCCACCACGCGACCGCTCCACAGGGGGCGCACGCTGATCGTGCTCGAAACCGAGCTGTCACTCGAGGACGATCGGCTCGCGGCCAAGGTCACACAGACTCAGGCTTACCTGTACCCGCGAGGCTGAATCGCGCCGCGCCTAGCGAGATAAGTAGCGACCGACTCAAATATGGGGCGTCCTCCCATGCGGCTGGCCGCCGTGCTTCGGAGGTTGCAAAGAGACGAGCGAGATGGCGCGAATCTCGTGCAATGTAAGCGTCTCCTCGCGCTTCAGTCCGTTCCTCGGGAGCGACCTGCGGCTCGGGTCCAATCTCAACCCGAACATCACCGGCAACCGCACGTACACCCGTGCGCACTTCCTGTACTACGACGGGTGTCGTCGCGTCGGGGGCGTACGGCCGACGAGGCCCCGGGTCCGAGCGCCGTAGACGCCGGCGAGGCCCTGCGATAATCGCCGCCGGGTCGAGATGGCGTCCTCCGCTCCCGCACGCGTGCTAATCGTGGCGCATCGCACGGCGGCGACGCCGCTGTTGCTGAACGCCGTCCGGGCCCGTGCCCACCGCTCTTCGTGCTCCTTCACGCTGCTAGTGCCACGGCCGTATTGGGATCCCGATACGGATGAGGCCGCGGCGACGCTCGAGCTTGCGATTCCCCTCCTGGAGGAGGCGGTGCGAGGCCACGTCGAAGGGATCATCGGCGACAGCGACCCGTTCATCGCGGTGCGCGACGCGGTCACCAACCTCGGCATTGACGAGATCATCATCTCGACCTTGCCTGCGCGGGTGTCACACTGGCTGCGCCGGGACCTGCCCCACCGCGTCGAGCAATTCGGGCTTCCGGTCGCGGTCGTTACGGCTCGGCAATCGGAGCGCGCGATATCCGAGCGCGGCCGACGCCAGTAGGAGCGGGCCGAGCGCCAGGCCGAGATTCCGCGCCGAATCGAGAAGGGCACACGAGCCCGGGCCACCCATGTCGTCGCCGAGCCGCCCGGGCGTGAGCCGGCCACGTCCGGCTTCTGGAGCGCGAAAGACGCGCCGTGACGGCGCCGCTTCGGCGCTCATTTGACGAGGTGGGCCAAATTGATGACGCGTGCAGGCGGATCTGTCCGCATCACGACCTATGTTGATCCCGTGATCTCGTTTGAGTTCGGCGAAAGGCTCTACAACCTGACTGAGCCGGGCGCGACTCAGCTGGCAGAGCACCTCCGAAACTACGCGAAGGGCAAGTTTGCGTCCGAGGTGCGGCGGGCAAGCGAACTGAGCGGCAACCCGAATTGGACCGACGGCGCGCTGGCGGCGTCTGACGTCATCGAGGACGCCCTTGTGGGCAGCTTCAGCGAGGCGATTCCGTTGGAAGGAAAGGCCGCCGAGGCCACGTGCTGGGCGCTTAGGCTCATGCCGGACGTGGGGGC
>JAFASF010000118.1 GCA_019244745.1 Solirubrobacterales bacterium
CTGGGCCTCGGGACGTTCCTCGTGGTCTTGTTCGGTCTGGTCACTGCCCACCCGGGCACCCAGAGCGGCGAGCCGAGCGGCGCCATTCTCGGCGCGCACGCCGCGACGAGCTGGCTCCGAGTCGGTTAGCGGCGCAGGCGAGAGTCGCGGTAGGGGCGCCGGCGAGAGCGTCCCTGGCGCCCCAGCCCCGTTCGACCGACTACCGCATAGCCTCGTCTCGCCCGCCGACCGCCCGTGGCCCTCGAACCGGGGAGAGGCAGTGCGCAGGCGGCGGAGGAACGCTTCCCGGGCGCCGAGAATGGCGCCAGGCCAGGGCCCGGCGGTGGGGATGCTCGCGATGAAGTTGTGGCTCGGGGCTGCTCTGCGGGTCGCCCAGGATGTCGTCGAAGCGGCTCAACCAGGCGCGCAGGCGCTCACCAGACGAATGGAACATATGTTCGGGAGGGTACGGGCGCTATCGGACGGAACGGGGCCCTGCGCCGGGGCCGGAAGCGCCCGCCGGGGCGGGGGAGGCTCGTGGCGCTGGAGACGGGGAGCAGGCGCGGCGGGGGAGGCCCGTGGCGCCGGAGGCGGGGAGCAGGCGCGGCGGGGGCGCCGGGGCCGGCGCCTCAGACTCAGGCGGCCGAGCCCAGCGAGGACCAGACGTCGAGCTTGGTCCGCACTCGCTCGATGACGGCATCCGTGAACTCCGTCGTGCCGGCGTGGCCACCAAGGTCCGGGGTCCTCGTGCCCGAGCCGACCGTCTCCAGCGCGGACTCGTAGATCGCCCGTGAAGCCTGCTCGGCGCCGGGGCCATGCCGATCGGCGGCGTGCCGCATCACGGCGCCGCACGCCAGGATCATCGCGAGCGGATTGGCGACGTCCTTGCCCTGCAGAGCCGGGGCGGTGCCGTGCGGCGCCTCCGCCATGGCAACCGTCGTGTTATAGCTCTCGTCGAAGGCGAGCAGGACGGACTCGGCGCCCGCGATCGACCCGAACATGGGCAGGACAAGATCCGAGAGGCAGTCGCCGTCGCGGTTCAGGGCGGGGATCACCAGCGGGGCATCGGCCGCCCCGGACATCAGGCCGGCGTAGGTCGCGTCGATCAACACGGGCTGGTAAGCGACGTCGGGATGGACGGCGGCGGCGCGGTCGAGCTCCTCTTTGAGCATCCCCTCGTACACCGGAGAGACCGTCCACTTGGGCCCTCCATATACCCGTGCGTTCATCTTCATCGCGGTCGCGAACGCGTACTCGGCGACCGCCCGGCACGTGGATCGCGTCACACGGTCTGTGCGGTAGGCCACCTCCGAAGGCGATCCGGGCTCGCCGTCGCGCCACTGCTCGGCGCCGTAGGCATCCTCGACCGCCATCCGAACGATCGAGATCGGGTAGTGCACGCCGGCGACCGGCGAGACTCCGGGGAGCCGGCGGCCGGTCCTCACGATGACCTTGCCGCTCACCCCTTCGCGCAGGATGCGGTTGGGAGATCCCACGTCGTCCGCCCCCTCGGGGGTGATCGTCGCGGCCTTCAGGCCCAGCCCGAGGTCGCGCATGGCCGCCGCGGCGTCGCCAACGATCTCGTTCGACGTGGCACGCCGATTCTCCAGGGAGAGATCGAAACGCCAGAGCTCGAGGTCGAGTCGGAGCAGCTCCGGATCCAGGAGCCGGACCGCCTGATCGAGAAGCTCCTGGCCGGTCTCATCGCCTTCGAGGACAGCGATGCGGAGCGGGTCGCCTGCCATGTCGGCGACCATACCCGACGTCAACGCGCCGGCGGGCTCCGGACCGGGGCGATCGCAGCAAGGGGGTGTTTGGGGCGGCCTCGCGCGGTCTAGGCGTCGGCCGGCTCCGGACGGGCCCGGCCTCGCGCGGTCAAGGCGCCGGCGGGCTCCGGACCGGTGCGGCCTCGCCCGGTCTACGCGCCGGCGCCCATGAGCTCCTCGCGGCGCTCCGCCAGCGCGCCGATCACGATCTCGAGGTGCTCATCGAAGTTGACGCCCAGCTCCTCGGCACCCCGCCGCAGCTCCTCCCGGTTCACAGCGGCGGCGAAGCTCGGCTGCTTTAGCTTTTTCTTGACCGACTTGGGCGTCATCCCGACCAGCCCCTCGGGTCGGACGTAGGCGCAGGCCAGCAAGAACCCCGAGAGCTCGTCGACCGCGTACAGGGTCTTCTCCATCGGGGTCTCGCGCGGAACTCCCATGAAATCCGCGTGTGATGCCACCGCGCGGACGAGTTCGGGCGGGTAGCCGCGCTGCTCGAGCTCGTGGATCGCGTAGCGAGGGTGGCCGTCGCCGAGGTCGGGATAGCGCTCGTAGTCGAGGTCATGGAGCAGGCCGGTCAGCCCCCACAGTTCGACGTCGCCGTCGAATCGCGGCGCGTAAGCCCGCATCGCAGCCTCCACCGCGAGCATGTGGCGCCTCAAAGACTCGGATTTAGTCCATTCCGTAAGAAGGTTCCAGGCTTCATCGCGCGAAATCTGTACCCGCATGCGCGTTACCCTAGCTCAGCAGGCGCCACCGGCTACTCGTCGCAATGGCGCGTCAGCGGGTACCCTGCGCGGTGGCCGCCCCGACCCTCCACAACCCTCGGTGGCGGGCCTGTTTCCTATGGAGAAGTTCGTAATCGAGGGCGGGGTGCCGCTGTCCGGCTCCTTTGTGCCCGCGGGCAACAAGAACGGTGCGCTACCGATCCTCGCCGCGTGCCTGCTCACCGACGACGAGGTCATCCTCCACAACGTTCCCAGGATCCGGGACGTGGAGGCGATGATCCTGTTGCTCGAGGAGCTCGGTGTGCGCGTGGACTGGCAGGGACCCGGGGTAGTCCGCCTCGACGCATCGACGGTCGATCGCCACGATGTCGACGCCGAGCTGGCGGAGCGCATCCGGGCATCCTTCCTGCTCGCGGGCCCTCTGCTGGCCCGGTTTGGCCAGGCTCACATGCCGCCGCCTGGAGGCGACGTCATCGGGCGTCGCCGCCTCGATCCGCACCTGGACGCGTTCCGCGCGCTCGGCGCCACCGTCGAGCACCACCGCCACGACATCAGGATCGAGGCTCCGCTGGGCCTGCGGCCGTGCGACTTCCTGATGGACGAACCGTCGGTGATGGCGACCGAGAACGCGCTGATGGCGGCGGCACTGACCCGCGGCCCGACCGTGATCCGCAACGCTGCTTCCGAGCCGCACGTCCAGGACCTCGCGCGGATGCTGGTGGCGATGGGCGCCGCGATTGACGGCATCGGATCGAACGTGATGACCGTTCATGGCACCTCCAGCCTGCGCGGGTGCACGCACACAATCGCCCCCGACCACATCGAGATCGGCTCGTTCTTGGCGCTGGCCGGGGTCACCGGCGGCGAGCTGGTGGTCAAGGACACGGTGACGGAAGACCTGCGGATGATCCGACTGGTGTTCGAGCGGCTGGGGCTGCGGACCGAGATTCGCGGCGCCGACGTGATCGTCCCGGGCAACCAGCAGCTGGTGATTCGCAACGACGCTGGCGACTACATGCCCAAGGTCGAGGACGGGCCCTGGCCGGCGTTTCCCGCCGATCTGACCAGCATCGCGCTCGCGCTCGCGAGCCAGGCCGAGGGGTCGGTGATCGTCCACGAGAAGATGTTCGAGAACCGCCTGTTCTTCTGTGACAAGCTCCAGTTGATGGGCGCCGCGATCACCATTTGCGATCCGCACCGGGCGATCGTCGTGGGGCCGAGACGGCTACACGGCCAACGCGTGGACTCTCCCGACATCCGCGCCGGCATGGCGATGCTGATCGCCGCCCTGTGCGCCGACGGCGTCACCGAGATCGGAAACGTCCGTCACATCGACCGCGGCTATGAGCGCATCGACGAACGGCTGCGGGAACTCGGCGCGCGGATCACGCGCGTGGAAGACGTGCCCGCGCACGTTTGAAGTCGCCGCCGACTAGAGCGCGACCGATGGCCGTAGACCGCATACCCAGCGGCACCCGCGACGTCCTCCCAGACGAGATGCGCGAGTTGCGGGCGATGACCGACCGCATCCGTGGCGTGTTCGAACGCGCCGGCTACGGCGAGGTGTACACGCCGGCGCTCGAGTACGAGCGCCGCGAGCTCGCCGCCACCCTGCCTGCGTACCGGACGTTCGACGAACAGGGTCAGGTCCTCGTGCTGCGATCCGACATGACCGTCCCGATCGCGCGGATAGCGGCCACCCGGTACGCGCACGTCGATCCCCCGCTGCGCTTCTGCTACTTCGCGCACGCCTACCGCGGCGTGCGCCCGCAACGCGGACAGTCGCGGGAGTTCCTGCAGGCCGGCGCCGAGCTCGTCGGTGCTCCGGCACCGGCTGGCACCGCCGAGGCGCTCACCCTCCTGTGCGACGCGCTCGACGCGGCGGGCCTGAAGACGTACCAAGTGGGGGTCGGCGACGCGTCGCTGTATCCCGGCCTGCTCGCCGCGATGGAGGCCGCGGCCGGAGCGCGCGACCTCGTCTTGGCCGCGCTCGTCAGGGGTGATTTCGTCGGCCTGGAACGCGAGGTGCGCGCGCTGGGACTGGCACAGGATGAGGTCGAGCTGCTGCTCGAGGTGCCGCGCATCCGAGGCGGACCGGAGGTGCTCGAAGGGCTGTCGGGAGCGCTCGAGCAGGCGGCGGCGGGGATGCGCGCGACCCATGCGCTGCTCGAGCCGCGAGTTGCCGACCGGCTCATCTTCGACCTCGGGCTGGTGCGGAGCCTCGGCTACTACACGGGCGCGGTGTTTCAGGTCTACGACCCCGCGCATGGCGTGCCCATCGGGAGCGGCGGGCGCTACGACGACCTCCTGGGGCGCTTCGGCCGGCCCCTGCCGGCGGTGGGGTTCGCGCTCAACGTGGAGCGCCTGCACATCGCTCTCACCGAAGAAGAGCGGGGCGGCCGATGAACGGCCTGCGGATCGCGGTCCCACGAGGCGCTCTGTTCGCGAAGACCGTCGAGCTGCTCGACCGCATCGGCATCGACACGCGCGAGGTCCGGGAGAACGACCGAAAGCTCCTGTTCGAGGACTCGGGAATCGTCACCATGCGTCCCTCCGATGTGCCCACGTACGTCGAGGCGGGAGCCGCCGACATCGGAATCACCGGCAAGGACGTGCTCATGGAGCAGTCGGAGCGCGAGGTCTACGAGCTCGTCGATCTCGGTTACGGGGAGTGCACGATGGTGCTCGCGACCGCCGCGGGGGAGGATCGCGCCACCGAGGCGCTGAGACGGCTCGGCGTCGTCAGGATCGCCACGAAATACCCTCGTGTCGCGGCGAGGCACTTCGTCGAGACCGGGCGCCAGGCTGAGATCGTCGAGGTCAAGGGCTCGGTCGAGCTGGCTCCGCTCACCGGCCTCGCCGAAGGCATCGTCGATCTCACCGCCACCGGCACCACGTTGCGCGAGAACGGCCTCGTCGTGCGCGAGGAAATCGCCCGGTGCACCGCGCGTCTGATCGCCAACCGCGTCGCCCACAAGCTCAAGGCACGGGAGATCGACGCGCTGCTGGAGCGGATCGATGCGGTGTGAGGCGCTCGCGCTGAGCGGGGACGGCGACTCGGAGCGGATCGATGCGGTGTGAGACCCTCGCGTTGAGCCGCGACGGCGACTCGGCGGCGCTGGCCGCCGAGCTGCGAGCGCTCGTCCCCTCGCCGGAGTCGGTCAGTGCCGAGGTCGCGGCCATCATTGCCGACGTCCGTGAGCGCGGCGACGACGCGCTGCGCGCGTACACCCGCCGCTTCGACACCGGGGACGCCGAGCCGCCTCCGCTGATCGTCACAGCCGCCGAGCTGGATCGCGCTGCGGACGAGCTGGACAAAGACGTCCGCGCCGGTCTGGAGCGGGCAATCGAGAACGTCGGCCTGGTCGCGGCCGCCGGGCTGCGCGACGACCAAGCCGTTGTATTCGACGACGGACACGAGATAACGCTTCGCGAGGCGCCCGTGAACCGCGCCGGCATCTACGTCCCGGGGGGCCGTGCCCCGTATCCGAGCACGGTCGTGATGGGCGTGGTGACCGCGCGAGTGGCGGGAGTCACACGTGTAGCGGTGTGCGCGCCACCGGGCCGGGACAAAGACCTCGACCCGGTGGTGCTGGGCGCGTGCCGGCTGGCCGGCGCGAGCACCGTGTACCGGATGGGGGGCGCCCAGGCAGTCGCGGCGCTCGCGCACGGGACACGCGAGGTGCAAGCGGTCGACGTGATCGCCGGCCCCGGGAACCTGTACGTCCAGGAGGCCAAGCGCCAGGTGTCGACAGGCGTCGGAATCGACGGATTCGCCGGCCCGAGCGACCTGTTCGTGATCGCGGATCCCGACGCCGACGCCGAGCTCGTTGCTCTCGATCTGCTCGCCCAGGCCGAGCACGGTCCGGGAACGCTCGTCGTCGCCGCATCGCACTCGCCGGAACTGCTGCGAGCCGTCGCGGCCAAGCTAACCGCCGGCCTCGACACGGGAGCCGTGGCGCGCCTCGTGAAAACCGCCGACGCCGAGCAAGGGCTGGACCTCGCGCAGGCGTTCGCACCCGAGCACCTCGAACTGGTTGGAACCGACGCCGAAGCGCTCGCCCCCGGCGCCACGCACGCCGGCTGCGTGTTCGTCGGCGCGAGCGCCGGCACCGCCTTCGGCGACTACATCGCGGGGTCGAACCACATCCTCCCCACGGATGGCGTCGCGCGATTCGCATCGGCGCTGTCCACAACGCACTTTCGCCGCCGGTTCAGCGAGGTCCGGATTGGCCGTGGCGCCACCGCGCTGGCCCGGGCGGCCGCACCAGTGGCCCGGGCCGAGGGGTTCGAGGCCCACGCCCGGTCGATGGAGGCGCGCATTCGGGAAAATGGCGCCCGATGAGTCGCACCGCGGAGATCGACCGAACCACCAGAGAGACCGACATCCACGTCAGCCTCACTCTCGCCGGCGACGGCCTTGGCACGAGAGAAACGGGCGTTGGTTTCCTCGATCACATGCTCGATCTAATGGCCCGACACGGGCACCTCGACCTGAGCGTCCGGGCACAGGGCGATCTCGAGACCGGTGCCCATCACACGGTCGAGGACGTCGGCATCTGCATCGGCCAGGCGCTCGACCAGGCGCTCGGCGACCGGGTGGGGATCGCCCGCTACGGACAGGCCACAGTGCCGATGGACGAGTCGCGCGCCTCGTGCGCGATCGATATCTCGGGCCGGGGGCTGCTGGTGTTCGAGGCCTCGCTTCCTCCCGGCGCGATCGGCAACTTCGACCACGAGCTGGCCGAGGAGTTCTTCCGCGCGCTGGCCGCCAACGCCAAGGCGACCGTGCACATCTCCGTGGAGACGGGGACGAACGTCCACCACGTGATCGAGGCCGTGTTCAAGGCGTTCGCCCGCGCATTGCGGCTGGCGGTCGCGGTCGATCCATCCGAGCACGAGGTCCCGAGCACCAAGGGAACGCTGGTGTGATCGGCCTCGTCGACTACGGAATGGGCAACCGCCGCTCGGTGCAGAAGGCCCTCGAGCACGTCGGCGCGCGGGTCACCGTCAGCCACGACAGCACGGATCTCGATCGCTGCGCCGGTCTCGTGGTCCCGGGCGTGGGTGCCTTTCCGCTGGCCATGCGCAACCTGCGCGAGCTCGGCCTGGTCGATCTGATCCGCGCGCGCGCCGCAGCGGGCACGCCGCTGCTCGGCATCTGCCTCGGAATGCAGCTGCTGTTCGACGCCTCAGAGGAGCTCGAGCCGACGGAGGGCCTGGGCCTGATCGGCGGAGAGGTCACGCGCCTGAGGGCCGGTGACCTACGCCTTCCGCATATCGGTTGGAACGATGTTTCGCTCGAGCGCTCCTCGCCGCTGACCACCGGGCTCCCGCGAGGCGGCTGCCCCTTCTACCACGTGCACTCGTTCGCGGCGCGGCCCCGTGATCCGCAGGACGTGATCGGCACGACCGAGTACGGAGAGCGGTTTGCCACGATCGTCAGGCGCGACCGCGTATTCGGCGTGCAGTTTCACCCCGAGAAGTCCTCGGCGCACGGCCTCGCGATGCTGGCCGCGTTTGTCGGCCTGTGCGCGCGCTGCACCGGCGCCGCGGTTGCGGCATGATCCTAGTCCCGGCGATCGACATCCTCGGGGGCAAGGCTGTGCGGCTGGCTCAGGGGGACTTCGACTCCCAGACCGTCTACGACGCCGATCCGCTGGAGGCGGCGCGACGCTGGGTGCAGGGCGGGGCACGAGCGCTGCACGTGGTGGATCTGGATGGAGCGCGCACGGGCACTCCGGCGAACCTCGACCACGTTGCGAGGATTGTGGGCGACCTCGACGTCGCGGTGCAGGTGGGAGGGGGACTCCGCACGATGGCCGCGGTTCGAGGAGCGGTCGATGCCGGCGCGGTTCGCGTGGTCCTCGGTACGGCCGCGTTCCGCGACGTGGACTTCCTCGACGAGGCGGTTGCCGAGCTCGGCGACCGAGTCGTCGTCTCCGTGGACGCCCGCGACGGTCTTCTGGCGGCGTCCGGGTGGACCGAGCAGACGGACATTCCGATCGAGTCGGTGTTCGAGCGGGTCGGGGGGCGGGGCGTTCGCAGGTTCGTCTACTCGAGCATCGACCGCGACGGGATGCTCGAGGGGCCCGATCTCGACGGCGTCCGGCGCGTCGCTGAAACCGTGCGGGGCAGCTTCCTGTACTCCGGCGGGGTGTCCTCGGTGGACGACCTGCGGGCGCTCGCGGACCTGCGCCAGGTCAACCTGGCCGGCGTGATCGTCGGCAAAGCGCTCTACGAGGGGCGATTCACGGTCGCGGCGGCCCAGCACGCGCTGGGACCCTGAGGCCCGATGCACTACAAGCGCGTCATCCCGTGCCTCGACGTGGATGCCGGACGCGTCGTCAAGGGCGTCGGGTTCGTCGATCTGCGCGATGCGGGAGACCCCGTCGAGCTGGCCTGTCGCTACGACGACGCGGGGGCCGACGAGCTGGTGTTCCTGGACATCACCGCGACCTCGGACCGGCGTAAGACCGTCGTCGAGCTCGCTCGTCGGAGCGCGGATGACGTATTCATACCGTTCACGATCGGTGGGGGTATCCGGTCCGCCCGCGATGCCCAGGCCGTGCTGGACGCCGGCGCGGACAAGGTGTCGGTCAACTCGGCGGCGCTTGCGCGGCCCGCGCTGATCGACGAGCTGGCGAGGACATTCGGCGCGCAGTGCGTGGTTCTGGCGATCGACGCCAAGGCTCGGACGGACCCCGGGTGGGAAGCATGGTCGGCGGGTGGCCGGACTCCCACGGGCCGCGACGCCGTCGCCTGGGCGCGTGAGGGCGCTGAGCGCGGGGCCGGCGAGATCCTGCTCACGAGCATGGACCGGGACGGAACCAACGCGGGCTATGACCTCGCGCTCACGCGCGCGGTCTCGCGGGCGGTGAGCCTGCCCGTGATCGCGTCAGGGGGCGCCGGCGAGCTCGAGCACCTCGCGCAGGCGGCCCGAGCCGGCGCCGACGCCCTGCTCTGCGCCTCGATCTTCCATTACGGACATCACACGGTGGGCGAGGCCAAGCGCCACCTCGCGCGTGCTGGCATCCCGGTACGCGAGCCGCGGTGACGCGGGCGGCGCGGATTTAGATGTGTGCTTCTTGGGTCCGGCGGGGCGAAGGCTGCGCTCAGGCGGCCTCTTCCACGTATCCCGCGGCAGCGCACGCATCACAGTACGCGGCCGGTGGGACACGAGGCTCGTAACAGCCGGGGCGACAGCAGGTGGACGACCGCTTAGGACGGCCCCGACCAATGCGGGCTGCAGCTGCGTCCTTCAACTCCTCGCGCATGCGATCGAGCTCGGCAGCGTGCTCCGCACAGAACCGGCGACCGGGCTCCGCCGGCCGCTGACAATGACTTCCACTACGACAACGCATAGACTCACTTATGATAGCAGGAAACCCCCGAACGCACGTTCTTTAAGCGTCTATTTGCGGCGCTTTTTGGTTACGTTTTGGGGCTATGTGGGGGGCGCGCTGGCACCATTCTGGTGCGCTGATCGCTTGGGCAACATCTGGTAGAGCGTGCTGTAGCCGCTCAGATAGATCGCGCCTGGGTCGCAGATTACCGGATTGAACGCCCCGTCGTGGAACGAGAACACCTGACGGCCGGTCCGCAGGTCCAGACCGGCGGTGGTCCTCGAGCCCAGATTGGAGTAGTAGACGAGGTCGCCGACGATCGTCGCCGAGCCGGAGATCTTGCCCCCGGCGGAGTGGGTCCAGCGGATCGCTCCCGACTGGGCGTTGAACGCATAGAAGTGGCCGTCGTATGAGCCGAGGTAGACGGTCGGCCCCATGCCCGGGACGTTCGCGACCGCGGCCGACGCGTACACGTAGGCGCCGGTTTCGGTGGACCAGGCAAGCTCCCCCGTCCGCTCGGCGAACGAATACACGAAGCCATCGGTGTTGCCCATGTAGACGCGCCCGAACGCGACGGCCGGCGTCGAGTAGAAGTTCCCGGAGCCGAAACCGAACTGAGTGCCGCTCGTGGTGACCGCCCAGACCTGGTGGCCCGTGACCGCGTCCAGCGCATACGCCCGCCCGGCATAGTCGCCGAAGTACACGTTTCCCTCGGCGAGTGCGAGCCCGCCCTTGACCGCGCCCCTCGCGTGGTAGATCCAGTTGACGTGCCCGTCGCTCGTCCGCAGCGAGTACACGGTCCCGGCCTGGTCGCCGAAGTACACGCTCTGACCCGAGACCGTCGGCGAGGACTCGGTTCCGGCGCCGATAACGCGGGACCACACGATCCGGCCGGTCTTCATCGACAGCGCCAAGAAGCGGCCGTTGCCCGGGGTCGAGCCGGCGTTCTGTTTGACCGACAGCACCGGGACGAACACCAGCCCGTGCTTGGTGTCGATCGTCGGAGACGAGGCGGCGAGGGTCCCCACCTTGTGCTCCCAGATCAGGTGGCCGTTGGTCTTGTCGATGGCCTTCGCGGACGCGTCGTCGTCGATCAGATACAGCACTCTTCCGTCGATCACGGGCGGGAACTCGAGCAGGGCGTAGTCCTGGTAGGTCCAACCGACGCGCAGCGGCGGGTCGAGCTTCTGCCCGCCCGGGAAGAAGCGGGTGCGAGCCGCGTCGTACCCGTAGCGGGGCCACTGGAACGTGTCCACGAACGCGCGGGGCTTGACCGGCGGGGGAGGGGGAGCGGTGGTCTTGGGGACGCTGAATTCGACCCTGGGGTGTGAGATGTTGCCGGGCGAATGCAGGAGGAGGACCGCCACCGTGCCACCTAGCGCGAGTAGCAGGACCGCCACGGCGACGAGTCCCCGCCGCAGCCAGCGCCGCGAACCGGGACTCGGCATGGCTGCATGCTAGTGAGCGCCTCGGCGAGCACGACCCCGTGGGAGCGCAGGTCTTACGCGTTTCGTAAAGATGGGCGGGTGAGGATCCCGGACGAGCGTGAGCTGTTCCAGCGGGTCGGCTTGCTGCCCGCGGCTGGTCCGCTGCTCGAACGCCTCGAGACCGTCGATGCAGGAGGCGACGCGCACCTGGTGGGGGGCGCGGTCCGGGATCTGCTGCTGGGCGGCACGCCCTACGACCTCGACCTGGTGATAGAGGGTGACGCCGGAGCGTTCGCCGCGCGGCTGGGCGGGTCGCTCGTCGTGCACGATCGCTTCGGGACCTCGACCGTGACCCTCAACGGGTTTGACTACGACATCGCTCGCGCGCGGCGCGAGACCTACGCCCGGCCGGGGGCGCTCCCGGACGTGGAGCCGGCCCCGCTGGCCGAGGATCTGCTGCGGCGCGACTTCGCGGTCAACGCCATGGCGATCGTCCTCGGCGGGGAGCACCGGGGAAGGCTCCACGCGGCGCCGGGCGCGCTCG
>JAFASF010000155.1 GCA_019244745.1 Solirubrobacterales bacterium
CCTGTCGCGCGGGCGCGGCCCACCAGGCCAGCGCCCGCGCGGGCAACCTCCCATGCCGTCCTCAGAGCACCCCACCGGGTTACGGTCGTTCATCACGCGGCGCCTGTGCCCCCCCGTCGACGGCATCCAGCGAAGCGGAACGCCGCACGGCCGACGGCGTCGTACCCGGCCCTCGCCGCGGATGCCGCCTGCGCCTTGGCGCTCGCGCTCGCACCAGTCGGCCTTGGTTAGATCTCCGGTAGCCTCCGGCGCCCGATGCGGATCGGAGTCCCAAAGGAGACGGCCGAGGGAGAGCGCCGCGTGGCGCTCGTGCCGGAGGTTGCGAAGAAGCTGATCTCACAGGGCTTGGAGGTCGTCGTCCAGCGCGGCGCCGGTGCCGGCGCGCTGATCCCCGACTCGCAGTACGAGGAGGCCGGCGCTGTCCTGAGCGACGACCCGGAGACGGTCTACGGGAGCGACGTGGTGGTCAAGGTCGCGGCGCCGGCGGGGGAAGAGATCGAGCGGCTGCACTCCGAGACCGTGCTCATCGGCTTTCTCGGGCCGCTGACCAACGCCGACGGCGTGAGGGCGATCGCCCAGACCGGCGCGATGAGCTTCGCGATGGAGGCGATACCGCGGATCAGCCGCGCCCAGTCGATGGACGCCCTCTCGAGCCAGGCAAACATCGCCGGCTACCGAGCGGCGCTGATCGGTGCGCAGGAGCTCGGTCGCTTCTACCCGATGTTGATGACCGCGGCCGGGACCATCCGGCCGGCGACCGTGCTGGTGCTAGGCGCCGGCGTGGCGGGACTCCAGGCGATCGCCACCGCCCGCCGTCTGGGGGCGGTCGTGCAGGGCTTCGACGTGCGCGCCGCGGTCAAGGAGCAGGTCGAGTCGCTCGGCGCCCACTTCCTCGAGTTTGACCTCGGCGGCGACATGGAGGGCGCGGGCGGCTACGCCAAGGAGCTCACCCCCGAGCAGCAGGCGCGTCAGCAGGAGCTGATGGCCGAGGCGATCGGCAAGGTCGACGTGGTGATCACGACCGCGCTGGTTCCGGGCCGCCGCGCGCCGATTCTCGTCACCGAAGAGGCCGTCAAGAAGATGAAGCCCGGCTCGGTGATCGTCGATCTCGCCGGGGAGCAGGGCGGCAACTGCGAGCTCTCGGAGCCGGGCGAGGCCGTGGTCCGCCACGACGTGAAGATCCTCGCTCCGCTAAACGTGCCCAGCACGATGGCCGAGCACGCCTCCCAGCTGTACGCGCGCAACGTCGAGGCGCTCCTGGGGCTGATGATCTCGGAGGAGGGCCGGCTCGAGCTCGACTTCGACGACGAGGTGATCGCGGGGGCGTGCATCACCCGGGGCGGGGAGATCGTCCACGAAGGCGCCAAGGCCGCCGCCGGCGCCCCCGCCGCTTAGCGAGACCGAGGAGGCATCGAGCGACATGAGCACGGTCACGGAGATCGCGATCCTCGTCCTGGCGGCGTTCGTCGGCTTCGAGGTCATCTCCAAGGTTCCGAACACGCTGCACACGCCGCTGATGTCGGGCACGAACGCGATCCACGGGATCGTGCTGCTCGGCGGATTGTTGTTGATGCACGAGGCCCACGGGGTGCTCGAGCACGTGCTGCTGGTGATCGCGATCACGTTCGGGACGATCAACGTCATCGGCGGGTTCTTCGTCACCGACCGGATGCTCGGGATGTTCAAGCGAAAGCCCGACCTGCCGAGCGACGAGGACGCCGAGGGCGAGGGCGACCAGCGGTGATCGCCGCCAGCCTGTTCTTTCAGCGCACGAACTTCACCGACGCGATGTACATCGTCGCGTTCTCGCTGTTCATCTACGGGATGAGCGGCCTCACCGGGCCCCGCACCGCCGTGCGCGGCAACAAGATCGCGGCGGTCGGTATGGCGATCGCGGTCGTGGCGACGCTCATCCAACCCCACGTGTTGAGCGGGTCGAGCACCCCGTGGCTGATCGCGCTCGGGTTGGTGCTGGGGACCGCGGTCGGAATCCCCGCGGCGCGGAACGTGCGCATGACCGCGATGCCGCAGATGGTCGCGCTGTTCAACGGCGTCGGTGGCGGAGCGGTGGCGATCATCGCCTGGGTCGAGTACCGCCACCACTTCCGCACCGGGCTCAGCGACTGGCGGCTGAAGGCCGAGATCCCGACGCTGTTCGCGGCGATTGTGGGCTCGATCTCCTTCTGGGGCTCGAACATCGCGTTCGGCAAGCTCCAGGAGATACTGCCGGGACGTCCGATCAAGCTGCCGCTCCAGGTGGTGATCAACCTCGGGCTGTTCGTGATCGCGCTCGCGAGCGCAATCGTGCTCGCCGCCGGCACCCACTCGCAGGCGCTGTTCATCCTCGGGATCCTCGTCACCGCGGCGCTGCTGGGGAACATGGTCGTGCTGCCGATCGGCGGCGCGGACATGCCCGTCGTGATCTCGCTTTTGAACGCGTTCACGGGCCTTTCGGCGGCCGCGACCGGGATCGCCCTCAACAACACCGCGATGATCGTCGCCGGGATGATCGTGGGCGCCTCCGGCACGATCCTCACCAACCTGATGGCCAAGGCCATGAACCGTTCCGTGCCGGCGATCGTCGCCGGCGGATTCGGGGGAGCCGTGGCGGCACCCGCCGCCGGTGCCCTGGATCGAGGCCCGGTGCGCTCCACGTCCGCCCAGGACGTCGCGATCCAGTTGTCATACGCGCGTCAGGTCGTGGTCGCCCCCGGCTACGGGATGGCCGTCGCCCAGGCCCAGCACGCGGTCCGGGAGCTCGAGCGCGCCCTGGAAGCGAAGGGCGTCGAGGTCAAGTTCGCGATCCACCCGGTGGCCGGGCGGATGCCCGGCCACATGAACGTGCTGCTGGCCGAGGCCGACGTCCCGTATGACCTGCTCAAGGAGATGGACGAGATCAACCCCGAGTTCTCGCGCACCGACGTGACGCTCGTCATTGGCGCCAACGACGTCACCAACCCCGCGGCCAAGAACGAACCTGGCTCTCCGATCTACGGAATGCCGATCCTCGAGGTCGACAAGTCGGGGTCGGTGATCGTTTTGAAGCGCTCGATGGCCTCCGGTTTCGCCGGAATCGACAACCCGCTGTTCTACGACCCCAAGACCGCCATGCTGTTCGGCGACGCAAAGCAGTCGGTGAGCGACATCACATCCGAGGTCCAGGCGTTGTAGCGCTTGCGGCGTGCCGGGGCAGCTAGAGTCGCGTTTCGATGGACCCGAACCGGCTGACGGCGCTGCCGATCTTCTCGCACCTCTCGCCCGAGGAAGCCAAGCGCCTCGCGGCCTTCGCCACCGAGACGAGCGTCGCCGAAGGCCAGATCCTGATGAAACAGGGCGACTACTCGACGGAGCTGATCGGGATCGAGGAGGGCACCGCGGACGTGATCCGCGACGGCCGCAAGATCGCGTCGCTCAAGGAGGGCGATCTCATCGGGGAGATGGGTCTGCTCGAGCACGCGCCGCGCAACGCCGACGTGATCGCCACATCGCCCATGCGGGTGCTGAAGCTCACCCACTGGGAGGTGCGGCGGATGTCCGCGGAGACCGTAGATCGAATCAAGCAGATCATCGAGGAGCGGAGCAAGGCCCGCGTCGCGGATCCCGCTCATGACGAGTAGGGCTGCGGTTGCAGCACGGGCCGCGGGCAGCTGCGCGCGCGAGGCGTTTCTGATAGGTTGCCGCGCGCCTAATCCCCGGTAGTTGCCGCCCCGGGGAGCGGGGAACCCAATATTTGGGGCGAGTCTCGCGGTGATCCGCGGGAAGCGCTCACTCGGTGAGTAAGCGCGAGCCCGTCAGCTAACTCCGCAGGCAGCAGGCACGTGTGCAACGCAGCTCCCACGAAGGGCTACCCGTGTTCGATTTCAGCAGCTTTCGGGCGGGCAAGATGTGCAAGCGCGGCCTGTTTGGGGTTCCCCCGCGTCCCACGGCCGAACGTCCCCTTTCGATCGCCGTGGGCCGCGTTCGCCGGATCATGCTGCTGCTCGTTCTGGGCCTGCTCGCGCCCACGGCGACCGCGTGGGCCACCTCCGGCGGCGCCGCGCTGGTGTCGCCGAAGACTCCGCATGGGATCGAGACGGTGCACAGCACGGCGGCGGTGTTCACCCGCACGCTGAGGCGCGGCGAGTCGGGCGCGGACGTGAAAACTCTTCAAACCTGGCTGACCGACGTCGGCTACGCCGTGCCCGCGGACGGGGTCTTCGGACCGATGACTCAGGCGGCCGTCAGGAGCTTTCAGCGCGCCGAGAACCTCCGTCCGGCCAGCGGCACGGTGGGCCGCCGCACCGCGGCCACGCTGCTGGCGATGGTCAGGAAGAACGCAAAGGCCGGCGGCCTTTCCGGCCAGGGCGTCTCGACGACGACCTCGTCGACCAGCTGGGTGTTTCCGATCAAGCCGCTCTCCAGGGTGACGCCTCCCAGCTGGTGGACGCTCGACCAGGGGGTCGACATACCCACCTGGGGCTACGCCTGCGGGAGCTCGGCCGTGGAGGTCGCGATGACCTCCGGAACGATCGTGCAGGAGGGCATCAGCGGCTTCGGCCCGTACGCCCCGATCATCAAGGTCGACAGCGGGCAGTACAAGGGGCGCTACATCTACTACGGGCACGCGGCGCCGGCGCTGGTGCCGGTGGGCACTCACGTGACCGCCGGTCAGCCGATCGCCGACGTGGGCTGTGGGCAGGTGGGGATCTCGACCGGGCCGCACCTCGAGATCGGGATCAGCGACGCGGGCGGGCCTCCGTGTTGCCCGGGCTCTCAGGAGACCTCGCCGCTGATGTACGACATCGTCCTGGGGCTCTATCGCAAGCAGGGCGGCTGATAGGCGCCGGCGCGGTTCGCCGCTGGAGGCTGATCTAACCTCGGCGTGTGGTCGCGCCACCTCGCTCACTGCACACCGCGCATGGAACCTTCGAGCTCGGCGGCCGCCCCTGGCTGATGGGAATCGTCAACGCGACCCCGGACTCATTCTCGGACACGGATGAGCACCGGACGCTCGAGGCCCGAGTCGAGCTCGCGCGGTCGCTGGTGGCGGCCGGGGCCGACGTGATCGACGTCGGCGGCGAATCGGGGGTCACCAACCGTCCGCCAATCGACCCGCTTCAGGAAATGGAGCGGGTCGTGCCGCTGATCGAGCGCATCGTCGAGGACGTTGGCGTGCTGGTCTCCGTCGACACATACAAGCCCCAGGTGGCGCGCGCCGCGGTCGCGGCCGGCGCGGCCATCGTCAACGACGTCAGCGGGCTGCGCGATCCGGTGCTGGCCGACGTCTGCGCGGAGACGGGCGCAGGACTGGTACTCATGCACACCCGGTCGGCGCCCAAGCAGAAGGTCATGGACCCGGCGCTCGACGGCCGGATGGTCGCCGATGTCGAGGAGTTCCTGGACGAGCGGATTTTTGTTGCGACCAGGCGTGGGGTGGCCTTCGAGCAGCTGCTGCTCGATCCCGGCCCCGACTTCTCGAAGACGCCGGCGCAGACGGTGGGGGTGCTGCGCGCGCTCGAAGGGCTGCATGGACTCGGCCGGCCGCTCCTGCTCGCGGTCTCGCGCAAGGACTTCATCGGAGCGATCACGGGGCGCCCACCACGCGAGCGGGTCGGCGGCACCCTGGCGGCGATCGCGCACGGGGTCGACGCCGGCGCGCACGTGCTCCGTGTTCACGACGTCGGGCAGACGGCTGACTTCCTCGCGGTCCGCGCCGCGCTCGACGCGCACGGCGAGGTCGCCTCGGAGCTCCGCCTCGCCGAGGGGTTGCGCTGGCACCGGCGCTAGTGGTTCCTTTCGCAGGTACGGTGACACCGAGAGGGGTCACCGGCGGATGCTGGGCAAGGACGCAGGAGCCGACGCGCAGCAGCGCTGCGCGAGGCGACGAGGACAGCTGGATGACTCGGGCGCGGCCCGAACAAGCGAGGCTGGATGCCGAGCGGGCCGCAAGCCCGAGCCAGCGCCGCCGGGGGCCACTCGAATGTCGCCGTACCTGCGGAAGGAGCCACTACATTGAGATGCACTGAATCGCCGGTCGCTGGCACAACGCGACCGGAGCCCACCGATCCATCCCCAGGAGGACCGCATGTCGATCCTTGATCGCTCCGCGCTCGAAGAAAGCCCGCTCGCCGATCTCCACGCGATCGCGTCCGAGCTATCCATCGATGGCTACCGGCGGCTGCGCCGGCCCGACCTGATCGAGGCCATCTTGCGCCGGCAGGAGGGAGCCGAGGCCGACGAGGAGCCGGTGGCGACCGAGGAGCCGGTGGCGGCCGAGGAGCCGGTGGCGGCCGAGGAGCCGGTGGCGGCCGAGGAGCCGGTGGCGACCGAGGAGCCGGTGGCGACCAAGGAGCGCATTGAGGAGCCACTGGAGAGCGCCGGCGCTCTCGCCCTGCCGGCCGCCGAGGAACTGGCCGAGGCGGTCGGGGAGGAGCTCCTCGCCCACGACGAGCGCGCGGAAGAGACCGCGCCGAGCCGCCGGCGCCGGCGCGGCCGACGCGGCGGCCGCGGCCGCGGCGAGCGCGAAGCCGAGGCTCCGCCGGCGGACATCGAACCGGACGACGCCCGGCTAGAGGAGCTCGAGCCGCCGGCGCCGCCCGCAGCCGAGGAGGAGACCGTCGAGGGGGTCGTCGAGCTGGTTCCGAACGGCTCCGCGTTCCTTCGGCTCCATCCACCCGAGCCGTCCGACGAGGATGTGTACATCTCGGCTGCCCAGGTCAAGCGCTGCGAGTTGATCTCGGGCGATCGGGTGTCCGGACCAAGGCGAACGCCGCGGCGCTCCGAGCGGTTCGCGTCGATGATCCGGGTCGACACGATCAACGGTCAACCGGCGTCCGAGGTGGCAGCAGCCCCGCGCTTCGACGATCTCGCCGCCACCTACCCGAACGAACGATTCCAATTCGGCTCGCAGGATCCGACGGTAACGGCGATCGAATGGCTCACACCGATCGGCCGCGGGTCCCGGGTGACGATCGCCGGGCCGGCGCGGTCGGGCAAGACGGAGACGTTGCGGAGGCTGGCCGAGGTGTTCGCGCAGCAGCCGGACGTGCAGCTCTCGCTCGTGCTGACCGGCGTTCGCCCGGAGGAGATCAGCGGATGGGCGATCGAGCCGACGGCTTCGGTGAGCCTCGGGGCGTCGCCGGATGCGCAGGCGCACACCGCCGAGCCGGTGGTCGAGCTGGCCCGTCGCTGGGCGGTCCGTGGCTCCGACGCGGTCGTGCTGATCGACACGGTGGACGGCATGCCTCCACACGCGGCGCGCAAGCTGCTCGCGTCGGCGCGAAACCTCGCCGAGGGCGGCTCGCTGACCGTGATCGCCACCACCGCCGCGCCGCTCGGGGGCGAGACCACCGTGATCGCGCTCGACCCGCTGCGAGCGGGCACCGGCCGCTTTCCCGCCATCGATCTCGTGGCCAGCGGGACGATCCGCCCCGAGCTGCTGGTCGGCGAGTCCGGGGCCGAAGCGATCGCGCGAGCCCGATCGGAGGCGTTGGGGTAGCGCCCCGTCGAGCTACGCGGGCCGGATGTTCTGGTTGACCCGAAAGAAGTTGTCCGGGTCGTACTTGGCCTTGATCTCGGCGAGCCGCGCGTAGTTGCCTCTGTACGTGGCCTGTACGCGCTCTTGGCCCTCTTCCATCATGAAGTTGACGTACGCGCCGCCCATCGAGTAGGGGTGGGTCGCCTCCCAGTAGTCCACGCACCATTGCCGGATGGCGTCGGCGTTGGCCGGCTCGGGATCGACACCGACGATGACCTGCGCCCATTTCGCGTCCCGATAGGCCCATGGGGTCTCGTCGGCGCCGACTTTCGAGGCGGCGCCGTCGATCGCGTACAGGTGCATGGTCGACTTCCAGGTAGGCATCGCGGCGCCGTGTTCGACGTGACGCTCGATGGCCGCGTCGGGGAGCTCTGAGACGAAGTTCCCGCGCCAGTACCACTGATCGCCCGGCGGGTAGACGCCGTCGAACGCGGATTGCAGCGCGGGCAGCGGCATGGGCTGGACGCCGTCGAGCAGCGGTGATCCGAAGCCCCGCGCCTCGCGTAGGCAGGCGGGGTCGGCCTCGCCCCCGCAGTAGCACCAGAGAACCCCGCAGACCTTGCGCAGGTGCAGCTCCTCCGGAAACGGCGGCCCGGGTGGCACGCTGAGGAAGGCGAAGAACCCGCTCAGCTCGTCGGGCTGTGCCGGGCCGAACTCGCGCCACCAGGACAGCAGCTCGGCCGCGTGATCAAGGTCGTAGAGCACGGGCCCAGCGATCACGTTCGCGACCTCGTGGCAGCGGAAGGTGAACGAGGTGACGATCCCGAAGTTGCCGCCGCCGCCGCGCAGAGCCCAGAACAGATCCTCGTTGCGCTCGGCGCTGGCGGTCAGGCAGGTGCCGTCGGCCAGCACCACATCGGCGGACAGGAGGTTGTCGATCGTCAAACCACAGCGACGGGTGATGTGACCGAGACCGCCGCCGAGCGTCAGCCCGCCGATCCCGGTGGTGGAGATGATGCCTCCCGGAACCGCCAGCCCGAATGCGTGGGTGGCGTGATCGACCGCGGCGAGCGTCGCGCCGCCCTGCACCCGAACCACCTTGTCCGCTGGGTCGACGATCACGCCGCGCATCGGTGACAGATCGATCACCAGGCCGTCGTCGACGCTGCCCAGGCCGGCGCCGTTGTGCCCTCCGCCGCGTACGGCGACCCGGAGGTCGTGGTCGCGTGCGTACCCGAGCGCCGCGATCACGTCCGCCGCGTCGGCGCAGCGGACGATCGCGGCCGGTCGTTTGTCGATCATCGCGTTGTACAGAGCGCGGGCGCCGTCATAACCCGGCGCCTTCGGATCCAGGTAGGTCCCGTGCAACAGCCCCTGAAGCTGCGCAGCGCTCGTCGTCTGCTCTACCGTCGCCATGGTGGCCCCCGTTTCTGGTGGTTTGCCCGAGATCACATCGCAAACGCGCATAGCCATCCATACGCCATTCGGCGTATCTTTGGTTCCACCGGGGCAATGAATACGAGGGCCGTCAAAGCGATCCTGGGACTGATCGCCGACGCTGAATCAGCCGCGTCGGCCGATGCCTACCACGCCGACCTACTGGCCGCCCTGGTGGTCGTGTTTCCCTGCGACGTGGCGGTCTTCAACCAGTTTCAGTTTGCCGCCCCAGAGGTCCGGCTCGGGGCGCACAGCCCGATGTTCGATTTCACGGCCACGGCAGCGGGACCGTCCGCGAGTTGCGCGCTATCGCCCCTCCTCGAGCCGGCGGGCGCCGTCTCGCCAGGGGAGTGCGCCGCGTTTGTGCGCCACATGCGCGAGCACCCGCTGATCCGCCGGCACGCCGCCGGCGACCCCGCCGCCCGTCGGCTGTCGGATGCCACCAGGATGCGCAGCTTCCGGCGGTCCGCCGTCTACGGTGAGTTCCTGCGCCCGGTGTCGATCGAGCACCAGCTGACGCTCGGGCTGGCGGAGCCGCCCGGGCGCTTGGTGGGCGTGTGGATGAACCGCGCTCGCCGCGATTTCTCCGAGGACGAGTTGCTCTTGGCAGAGCTGCTGCGCCCCCGGCTGCGAGCCGCCGAGCCGGCGGTGACCCGGGCCGCGGCCCGCGCCTCGCTGACCCCCCGGGAGCGCGAGGTGATCGATTTGGTCGCCGCCGGCGCAACCAACGGAGCGGTCGCGGAAGCACTGGTGGTGAGCCCGACAACGGTCAAGAAGCACCTCGACAACATCTA
>JAFASF010000188.1 GCA_019244745.1 Solirubrobacterales bacterium
GGCGCGTCCTAAGCCGATCTGCGGCCCTGAACGACCCGTCCGCGACCAATAGCACCCCCAACCCGATCGCTGGCAACCCTCCACCGGCCACCAGCGAGACCGCTCCGAAAGCCGCAAATAGCGACCCGCTCTTGACATAGAAGCGAGCATTCACGAAGACCGAGCCGTGTCGCGGGTTGCCAACGACTGGCCGAACAGTCCTGCTTTAGGCCGCCGAGCTTCCTGAGCAGCAGTCGAACCATCGCAGCCGCGCGCGCGAGCACCTTGCGCGTTCCGCGTTACCGGCGTAGGCTGCTTTGGTGGTGAGCATCGAATGTGGACGGTCTGTGATCGCGTGGAGCTGACGGACGCGACGTCGAGGGTGGATGGGGGGCCCCAACCCGGCAATCGTCGGCCGGCCCCCGGCGACCTTGAGCTGGTGCAGACGTTTCTCAATAGCCGCTGGGATCTGACCAGCAGGAACGAAGAGGAGCTTGCAAGCCCCAGCGCGGTCAGCAGATGGCTCGTGGAGCACGGGCTGTTCGATCACCGCCACGCGCTGACCGAGTCAGATCGCCGCCGAGTGCTTGAGGTGCGGGAGGGGCTTCGAACGATGCTGTTCGTCAATAACGGCGCGTTGGAGGATCCCGAAGTCGTGGCGCGACTGAACCGGGCGTTGCGCGTGCCGAGAATCTACATCCAGCTCGCGGCTGCGGACACTCCGGAATTCAACTCAGAGCCTCGGGATCTTGACGGCGCGCTGGCGCTGATCGCGACGATCGTCGCGCTGTCGCAGCTCGATGGGAGCTGGTCACGGATGAAGGCGTGCCGCGGTCGCGAATGCGGATGGGCGTTCTACGACTACAGCCGCAACCAGGCGAGCAACTGGTGCGCGATGTCGGTGTGTGGCTCACGCGCCAAAGTGCGCGCGTATCGCAAGCGACGGCGTGGCCCGGCGACCTGAACCGGTATGCGAGCAACTCCGATCATTGGACGGGATGCGGGAGAGACTGCTCGAGGGTCGCGCTGCAGGCCGATCACGTCCTTCCGCGCGGCCCCCGTGATCGTCGGGCTGCTGACCTGTCTGGCCCTCGTTGGCTGTGGCACATCCTCTCGCTCATCGACGATGTCCACGAGGGCGGCGGCGCAGCACAAGCCGCGGCCCGTGTGCGCGCCGGCCGCAGGCGTGGCGATCGCTCGATATGCCGGGGTTGGTGTCGGCGTGCTCAAGGCCCGAGCGACGACGGGGAACAACGCGGAGCCAGAGTGCCATTTTCGCGGACCGGGGGTGTCCGTGGTCGTCAACATCGATTCCTCACCGCAGCCTTATCAGCGGTTGGAGCGGACGATCGACGAGGATGGGCAGCAGTTCAGTACCGTGCGTAACTTCGCGCCGCCCGTGACTGTGCCGAAGCTCGGGTTGGACGCGGCGTGGGTGCCTGACCAGTCGCAGCTGCTGACGACTGATGGGAGGAGTCTGCTCACGATCACGGTGGCGTGGCGGGGGGAGAAGCGGGCGCGGCAGATCGCGCTCGCCACGCTGGTCGCGCGCCGGTACCTCGGCAAGCCCATCCCGAAAGGCGCTGTTCCGACCGGTGAGGTGTGAGCGCACCTTCCAGAATCTGAGGAGAGCCCGCCACGCTCGCGTCGCGCCGTCGCCCCGGTCAGCTCGTCCGGCTCCAAGCGATCCAGAACGCGATCACGCGCAGACGTCGGCCACCCACAGTTCGTAACCAGGCCGTTCTTCGCACGTCCAGGCGCTGACAGTCGTTTGTCTAGGATGACACCGACGCCCCGCTCACACAGCCGGAACCGGCGAGCGCCTGCGAGGCGGCGCCGCCCCGCAACGACCTGCGCGTCCGAGAGAGCCGCGGAGGCCCAGACGCGCATTAGCGACTTTGCGTAGCGTGCGCAGCACCCCCAAGTCAGCCTGCTCGGGGTCTCAACTCAGACCTCTTACCCCTCGGCCTCAAGAGCCTGGAGTGCGACCAGTGCGGGTTCGAGGCGGCACGGGGGCCAGGGCGGCGGACGGCACCGCCGGCGACGCCCGACGACGTCTGCGGCGGCAACCTGATCGTCACCGACCGGCGGGCGACAAGGCGGGCGTGCGGCTCGGCGATCGGACGCGCTCCTCGCGTTCAGCGAGTAGCCAGCGAGCTTCTCATGGACGCCGTATGCGTCCCCAGCCCGCGGAAGCGGCTCGGAGGTGATTTCGGGGAACGACCCCGTTGCGGGCAAGCGCCGGAGGCGACGTCTCCCCGCAACAACGCCAAGCACCGCTTTCGGACAAAGGAGCAGCAATGCAAGTAGTTATGACACCCACTGGTGATTTCACGCAGCGCAGGAGGACCCGATCGGGGCGGGGGTGACGCGATCGTCGATTTGTCGCGCTCACCGGTCCTCCGATTGCGCGTCGCGATGTGATGTGTTCGCTCACTCGGGGGCTGGCCAGCGGCGCCGACCTCAAGTCCTCGCCCGAGCACGCGCTGCGCGCCGCGCAGTTGACGAGCGACCGCCACGGCAAGCAGCTGGCTCGGGCTTTACGTCGGACGATCATCGAGGCGCACCCGGGTGGCGCCCACACGCGCCGCGATCGTAATCATCAACCGCCACGCGGTGCTCGACACCGAGCACGCGATCACGGCGCTCGTCTCCCGGCTCATCAACTCAGAACCGGTCTCCCCCGAAGGCATGGCGCTGGTGAAGATGATCTTGACCAACGGAGACTCGAGCCCCCTCTACAACGCCTCCAAGCCTGGCGCGCTTCGCCGCGAAGTCCTGAACGCAACGGCGGCCCTCGACCCGACGGACGACCGGTTGCCGATCGCCGCATAGCTAAACCAGGAGGACCAGAATGAGACCTGTTACATCCGGAGCCAAGCGACGCCCTCGTCTCGACCACCGCATTGGAGTTCGCGTCGGACGGCACCGCAAGGACCGGACAGAAGCACCCGCTGCCCGACCCGCAAAATCACGGCGACACGCCGACCCCCACCCGCGACGGTTCATTGTTCGACAGGCTGAGATGGGGCACTGGTCAGGAGCCGGTCATCGAAGCTTTGACCCGCTAGCAGCTCGCGCTCAAGGGACGGGCGATGGTCGCTCGTGCTCGATCGGCACGCGCGCCGTCGCACACCTGAACGGAGTTGCCCGTGAATGCGCCGCGGCGGATAGGCCAGGTCTACGAACAGTCCGCCACTATGCGCGGGCGCGGCGCGTGGCGGTGGGCGGTTCACGTGGATAATGGTGCATAGCCAAAGCGCTTCGGTCGGAAGGCGAGGAGCCGACGGTCGACAGGATCGCGTCCCTTTGCCGCTGTAGATTCGCGCGCGGTTCACGTTCCGTCTGATGAGTCTATGCCGGTGCCCATCCACGCGGCGCTGATGGCGGCCGGCCGGTTCAGCCCGCAGCGTCTCCTGTCCAACACTCGAGGGTCAATGCGAGGTACCGCGTGATGGCGGCACGACCGGCTTGCCATCGGGCCCAGTCTTCGCCTCAGATCCCTCTGCCGTACCGGGGGGCTCCGGTCGCTGCTCGTCCTCGGGGTTCGTTGCCGGCGGTCCGATGTCTACCTCGTCGGCTGCTTCGCCGGCTGGTGAGCGCTGCTTGTCAGCGATGCTCTCGGGTGTCTGCTCGCTCATGGCTGCTACCTCCTGATGGCAAGATTCTCGGGTGCTCGGATCAGCCCACGGGGGAGGCTTTCCGCTTGACCGATCGGCGAAACGCCGCGACCGGTGACCGTCGACCAGGCCGGGAGGAACTGGCGCTGCCCGTACGCCTCTCCGAGGATTGATATCCCGGAGGTCGTCGGAAGTTGGCAGCAAACATCCTCGAGGGCATCCATCGGATCGAGGAGTGCTTCACGCGCCGCGGTGATCGAGGTGACGGAACCATCGTGGCTGGCAGCTAGTACTAACTGTTGGCCAGGTGCGCGCTGACGGACACTCTGATCGTCGACTCAGACGGCGTCCACTATCCGGCGATCCACAACGACAGGCTCGTCCTGGGCTTGAAGGGCACGGTGTCCGAGGCGGAGCAGCACGTGCCGCGCGCGCGGCTGCGCGGCGGGAGCTTGCCCAACGCCTCTGGGGAGCTGCGCCTGCTGCTGCGCGGCGGCTTGTAGAACGACGAGACGGGGCTGGTCAGGATCCCGCCGGATGAGGCGGGCGCGGACGCGATCGCCATCGTGTTCGGCTCAGCTGCAGTCAGGCCGGCAGGATCTCAGGCTCATCGACGGGCAGCGCAGCTGCCACGCCACGTGACCCCAGGCCGACAGGTGGGGTCGGCCACGCCGACCTACAAGGCGGTCCACGACAATCCTCACCAACCCCGTCTACGCCGGCGCCGACGCGTACCGGCGCGAGCAGACCGAGCGGGGCGTTCAGCGACGGTGTCGGTTCGGGAGCGCGTCGCCGCGTCCCGCGCAGGGATTGGCACGCGTTGATCGAGGACCACCATCCCGGCTACATCACCTTCGAGCCTACCTGCACACCGGGAGCGGTTGCGCGTGACCTGGCGTGTCCGCGCGGGGAGGCGGCAACGCCGCGCGCGGACGTAGCCCGGCGGGTGGGCCGGCATGTCTCCTCCCGCCCGC
>JAFASF010000327.1 GCA_019244745.1 Solirubrobacterales bacterium
CTCCCGGGGGTCAGCGCCGTGGTGAACGGCTGGTTGCGCTTCCACGAGGAGTCGAATTCCTTGCCGTTGTTGTACAGCACGCCGACGTAGTTGACGGTGACCGTCTGCCCGGAGGCGGCGGTCTGACCCGTACCGGCGATCAGGTCCTTGGTCACCAGTTGGGAGGGCGGCGGCCCCTTCGGCACCACCACCGTCGGTTTGTTGGCGAGCTGAGGCGGCGGCTTGGGCGTGGTCGGGATCGACGCCGCGGTCTGGCCGCCCGAGGGTGCCTGCGTCACCCCGGGCGCCTTCGAGCTGCCGCAGGCGGCCAGTCCGGCACCCAGCAGGGCGAAGCCGCAAATGATCGAGAGTCCCTTCACCGTCATCGTCGTCGCAGCGTAGCGAGCGGAGTTAAGCTAGTGGGGCTCACGGAAACGTTCCACCCGTAATGCCGGACCGGATGACCGCCAGGCTTCGTCCTCGGATCCTCGTGTAGCGCTGCTACACGTCGGATCCTGCGTCCTCGCCCGACGGCCCCCGGTCTCGACCTTCCTCCGGGCGAAACGTTTCCGGTCGACCCACCAGTGCCCCTAGGAGGCGATCCGCTCGAGCACCGACGCGTCGACATCGAAGTTCGCGTGAACCGCTGCGACGTCGTCTGACTCCTCGAGCGCGTCAATCAGCTTCATCAATTTGGCCGCGTCGGCCTCGTTCACCGGCACGCGGGCCCTCGGTCGCTGCGTGACGTCGGCGCTCTCGAGCTCGATCCCGGCCTGCTCGAGCGCCTCGCGCACCGCGGCCAGGTCGCCAGGCTCGGTCAGGACCTCGAAGACATCGTCGTCGAGCGTGATGTCCTGCGCGCCGGCGTCGATCGCGGGCATCAGATCCTCCTCGTCGTAGCGACTCGCGTCCACCACGATCACGCCGCTCTTCTCGAACAGGTAGGACACCGAGCCCGGCTCGCCGAGGTTGCCGCCGTACTTCGACAACAGGTGACGGACGTCCGAGCCGGTGCGGTTGCGGTTGTCGGTCAATGCCTCGATCAGGAGCGCCACGCCACCTGGCCCGTACCCCTCGTAGAGCACGGTCTCGATCTGCTCCGCGTCGCCGGCCTCCCCCGTTCCCTTGGCGATCGCCCGCTCGATGTTGTCCTTCGGCATCGAGGCGTCGCGCGCCTTCTGGATCGCCAGGGCGAGACCCGAGTTACCGTCGGGGTCACCGCCTCCCTCGCGGGCCGCGATCGTGATCGCCCGCGCCAGCTTGGTGAAGTGCTGGCCGCGCCGCGCGTCGACCACGGCCTTCTTGTGCTTGATCGAGTGCCATTTCGAGTGACCTGACATGAGATCTAGTCTAGGACTGCGGGCGTCTCCGAGCGCTCGGCAGGCGCGGGCACCCGGGCCGCCGGGTGGGCGCGGTACCACTCGATCGTGCGGCGCAGCCCCTCTTCCAGCGTGACCGCCGGCTCCCACCCGGTGAGCGCGCGGAGCTTGCTCGCGTCGACCCATTGGCGATCTATCTCCCCGGCCGGCACCCCGGCGCCGCGGATGTCGGGCTCAACCGAACTGCCGGCCAGCCGGCAGATCAGCGAGACCAACTCACGGACGTTGTGGGGCTTCCCGTCTCCGGCGTTGAACGCCTCTCCCCGCCCCTGCCCGCGTCCGAGCGCCTCCCAGATCGCGAGGTACGCCGCCACCGCGTCCTCGACGTACAGGAAGTCTCGCTCGGGCGACCCGTCGGAGCGGATCACCGGGGCGCGCCCGCTGAGCGCCGCCGACACGGCCTCGGGGATCAGGCGCGAGCGGTGCGTATCCGCTCCGCCGTAGAGGTTGGCAAAGCGGGTGACCGCCACCGGCAGCCCGAACGTGTGCCAGTACGAGCGCGCGATCAGGTCGCCCGCGGCCTTCGAGACGTCGTAGGGGTAGATGGCCTGAAGGGGCTGCGTCTCGCGGTAGGGCAACGCGTCCTGGCGTCCGTAGGCCTTGTCCGACGACGCGACGACGACGCGCTCCACACCGTGCGCCCGGCACGCCTCGAGCACGAGCCAGGTGCCGCGGATGTTGGTCTCGAACGTCGACAGCGGGGCCTTGTTCGCGGGACCCACCAGCGTCTGGGCCGCGAGATGAAAGACGCTGTCGACGTCGTACTCGCCGATCGTCCTGGCGAGGAGGCCTTCGGTGCAGATGTCGCCGTGGACCACGTCGACGCGGTCGGCAAGCCCGAGCAGCGCGAGTGCGCTCACGGCCCGGTCGTCGCGGCGGATCGTCACCGCCCTCGCGCCCCGGCGAAGCAGCGCCCCGACGAGCCATGACCCGAGCAGACCGTCGGCCCCGGTCACGAGCACGGCTCTCCCGGCCAGTTCGGTAGCCCCGGCCGCGCGGAATCTCGGCTCCGCGCCGGGTCTCAGCTCCACAGCTTCCACGGCGCGCCCCCCCGAGTCCACATGTCGTCCAGCTCGACCGCGTCCTTGTAGGTGTCCATGCAGCCCCAGAAGCCTTCGTGTTGGAAAGCTCGAAGCTCTCCCGCCTGCGCCAGACGCTCGAGCGGCTCTCGCTCGAGCACGCTGTCGGCGCGCATCACGCGCAGCGCCGATCGCTCGAAGCAGAAGAACCCCCCGTTGACCCAGTGCTCGCTGCGTGGCTTCTCGGCGAAGCGCCGCACCGTTCCGTCTCCATCCAGCTCCGCCACGCCGAACGGGAGCCGTGGGCGCACGACCGTCATCGTCGCGGCGCCGCCGCGGGCGGCGTGGAAGGCCAGCAGCGCTTCCAGGTCGATGTTCGCCACGCCGTCGGCGTAGGTCGCGCAGAACCCGGCTCCCCCGAGCTCCTCGGCCGCGTGGTGCAGGCGCCCACCGGTGGGGGTGTCCTCGCCGGTGGGCAGGCATCGCACCTCGGTGCCCGCCGGCCAGCCCGCAGAGGATGCGAACGCCTCGATCTGCTCGCCGCGGTACCCGGTCAGGAGCAGGAAGCGCCGGAAGCCGTGCGCCGCGTAGATCTGGACCACATGCCAGACGATGGGATGACCACCGATCTCCACCAGCGCCTTGGGAATCGACGGCGCGTCCTGCTGTAGGCGCGTCCCCCGGCCGCCACAGAGGATCGCGACGGGAGTGGTGCCCGCCGTGACTTCCGTTGCACCGAGAGTCGTCACTGGCGGATGACTGGCGAGGACGCAGGAGGCAGCCGGATGACTCGGGCGCGGCCCATACAGGCGAGGCAGGATGCCGAGCGGGCCGCAAGCCCGAGGCAGCAGCGCTGCGCGAGCCTCCGAGGACGAAGCCAGGCGCCGCCAGGGGCGGCTCGAATGCGACAGAAGTTGCGGCGGGTGCCGCTCAGTCTCGCGCTGGCCACGCCGACGCATTATCCCGGCCCGCGATGGCCGGCCCCGGGTAGCATGCTCCTGCGGATGAGCACGCTCGTCGAACCCGGGATCTTCAAGGCCTATGACATCCGCGGGCTGTACGGCTCGGAGCTCGATACCGGCGCCGCGGAGCTGATCGCGCGGGCGTTCGTGCGGGTGATCGCCGACCTCGAGGGCAAGGCCCCCTCCGAGCTGCGGCTGGGCCTGGGACGCGACATGCGCCTGACCGCTCCGGAGATGGCGGCGGCGTACCGCGCTGGAATGTGCGCGGAGGGCGCTAGCGTGCTCGACGCCGGCGAGGTCGGCACGGAGATGCTCTACTACCTCGTGGGCTCCCGGGACCTCGACGGCGGAGTGATGTGCACCGCCTCGCACAACCCAGCCAGCTACACCGGTGCCAAGCTGGTCAAGCGGGGCGCGATCGCGCTCTCGGGCGAGGCCGGAATCGACGACGTGCGGGCCCGCATTGAAGACGGTCTCGGCGAACCGGCCGGGGGCGGTCACGTCGAGGAGGTCACGATCTACGACGAGTTCCACGACGCTGCCCTGAAATTCATCGATCCGACGGCGGTCAAGCCGCTCCGGGTCGTGGTCGACGGCGGCAACGGGATGGCCGGGCCGATGGTGGGTCCGTTGCTGCACCGGCTCGGGCTCGAGCCGATCGAGAGCTACTGGCGCCCCGACGGCAACTTCCCCGATCACGAGCCCAATCCCATGCTGGAGGAGAACCGCGAGTTCATCATGAGGGAAGTGGTGCAGCAGGGAGCGGACCTGGGCATAGCCTGGGACGGCGACGCCGACCGATGCTTCTTCATCGATGACCAGGGGGCGTTCGTCGACGGCGACTTTCTCACCGCCCTGCTCGCGGAATCGATGCTCCACAAACAGCCGGAGGCGACGATCCTGTACGACGTGCGCTCCAGCCGCGCCGTCCCGGACACCGTCGAGCGCGAGGGCGGACGGGCGCTGATGAACCGCGTGGGCCACGCATTCTTCAAGACCCGGATGCGCGAGGAGCACGCGGCGTTCGGAGGCGAGGTCTCGGGCCACTACTACTTCCACGACTTCTACTGCGCGGACTCGGGAACGATCCCCGCGCTGCTGATCCTCGAGCTCCTTTCCTCGCGCGACGCGCGAATGTCGGAGCTGCTCGAGCCGTACAGGTCCACGTACTTCATCTCAGGAGAGATCAACTCCGAGGTCGCCGATCAGGATGCCAAGGTCGAGGAGCTGTCCGATCGCTACTCCGACGGGCATCAGTACCGCCTCGACGGCCTGTCGGTCGAATACGACGACTGGCACTTCAACGTGCGACCGTCGAACACCGAGCCCCTGTTGCGCCTGACCCTGGAGTCGCTGCGCTCACGCGAGGACATGGAGCGCCGGCGCGATGAGGTGCTGGCAGTGATCCGCTCTTGACCGTCCGTGACGGACCCGAGGCGGGCGCCGAGGAGTTGCTCGCGCTCGCGGCGCGGGCCGGGATCTTCCGACTCGCGTTGCCGACCCCGTTTCTCGTCGGGCGGGTCAACTGCTACCTGATCGAGGACGAGCCGCTGACCCTGGTCGACACCGGCCCCAACTCGGGCAAGACGCTCGACGAGCTCGAGCAGGCGCTGGCCGAGCACGGACACCGGATCGAGGACCTGGAGCTGATCGTGC
Organism: Solirubrobacterales bacterium; assembly: GCA_019244745.1. Taxonomy (GTDB): domain Bacteria; phylum Actinomycetota; class Thermoleophilia; order Solirubrobacterales; family Solirubrobacteraceae; genus Palsa-465. The sequence goes on from JAFASF010000327.1 coordinate 4,996, forward strand.
TCACCCACCAGCACATGGATCACGTGGGACTGCTCGAGATAATCGCCCGCCGTTCGGGGGCCGAGGTCGCCGCGCTGTATCTCCTCGGGCCCTACCTCGAGCGCTTCTCGGACAGCGCGGCGGCCGACGACGAGTTCGCTCAAGCGGTGATGCGCCGGCACGGTGTCCCGCCGGACCTGGCGGCCGTATTGGCATCGGTCGGCGCCGCGTTTCGCGCCTTCGGGTCGAGCGGGCGGGTGACGCGAGGGCTCCACGACGGCGACGAGCTGGCGCTCAGCGGACGGACCCTACGCGTCCTTCACCGGCCCGGCCACAGCCCCTCGGACACGATCTTCTTCGATGAGGCGCGCGGCATCCTCATCAGCGGCGATCACCTGATCGCCCACATCTCCTCCAATCCGCTCATGGCGCGACCGCTGGCCGGCGCCGGCGACCGGGACGGAAGGACGCACGCGCTGATCCAGTACCTGGATTCGCTGCAGTCCACGAGCGAGCTCCCGGCGCGGCTGGTGCTGCCCGGACACGGCGACCCGATCACGGACCACGTCCCGCTGATCGAGGAGCGGCTGCGGATGCACCAGCGCCGGGCTCGCAAGATCCTCCAGATGCTCGACGCAGGGCCGCTCACGGCGTATGAGCTGGCCGTTCAGATGTGGGGCAATGTGGCGGTCACGCAGGCCTTCCTCACGCTGTCAGAGGTGCTGGGTCACCTCGACCTGCTCGCCCTCGGGGGCCAGGTGCGAGAGCGCCCGGACGGCGACGTGGCGCGCTTCGAGGCCATTTAGGGGTCACGGGTAGGCCGAATTGCCCGGCCGGAGCCGGGACACGGTGGCCCCCCGGCGCTCGTAGGCGCCGGCGACCTCCTTCGGAGGCAGCTGGATCGCGTGCCAGTATCCCAAGCTGGAGCGATGGATCAGAGCAAGCCCTCCCGCAAGCAGGTTCGAGAGGACGCGTACCGAATGGCCGCATCAATCGACGCGCGCGTTCCCCTGCTCGGTCCCCTTCTGGTCGTGCTCGGGGCGATCCTGCTTCAGCTCACCCTTGCCGACAAGATCACGGTCGGCCCGAGATGGCTCTTGCCCGGCCTCGAGGGGCTCCTGCTGATCGGGTTGGCGATTGCGACCCCGATGGATCAGGTGCAGCACAAGACCAGGCGCATGCTCGCGCTCGTCCTGATCGGTCTGGTGAGCGTGGCCAACATCGTCTCGCTCGCCCTGCTCGTCCACTACCTGCTGCACGGCGGAAAGGGGGGCGGCCGCGCGCTGATCGGCTCGGGGGTGGAGCTGTGGGTGACCAACGTGCTGGTGTTCGGCCTGTGGTACTGGGAGCTCGACCGCGGGGGCCCCCTGGCGCGCCAGTTGCGCCGCGAGGCGCTGCCGGACTTTCTGTTCCCGCAGATGGGGGAAGGGAAGCCCTATGTGGCGGAGGGGTGGATGCCCGGCCTGGTCGATTACCTCTACACCTCGTTCACGAACGCGACCGCGTTCAGCCCCACCGACACGATGCCGTTGACCGCGACCGCGAAGTGGTTGATGACCGTGCAGTCGCTGACCGCGCTCGTCACGATCGGCCTGGTCGTCGCCCGCGCGGTAAACATCCTCAGTTAGGGGTACGGTCGGTGAGATGGAACGTCCGCCCGGCACCAACGCCCGCCCGCGTCCACCGGGTACCCACCCCGACCCGCGTCCTCGGCGCAAGATCGACTGGGAGCTCGTCGTGTGCGGGTTTCGCGGCCACGCGCTGGTCGGAACCGACGCCGCCGACTTGCGCCCGGAAGACGCGCTGATCGCGCGCGAGGACGGGCCGATCCGCTGGCACCGCTGCCTTCGCTGCGACAGCTGGGTCGCGCTCGAGCGACCGGCACCGCCGGCCCGAGAGCACCCACCCGCTCGCGGCGAGATCGTCGTGCCGTCGCGAGGCAAGGCCCTGCGCGACAAGGTGGTTCTGCGCCTGATCGCGATCGACCGGGCGATTCACTTCCTGATCCTCGTGCTGCTCGGGCTCGCGGTGATTCTGTTCGCCGGCAACGAGGCCAGCCTCCGAGACGCCTATTACCGGATCCTCACCGACCTCCAGGGCGGAGTCTCGGGCGGTCCGGTGCAGAACTCGGGTCACGTGGGCATCCTGCACGAGCTCGACAGGCTGTTTTCGCTGCGCTCGAGCTCGCTGCGGACGGTGGGGGTCGCGCTGCTGGCCTACGGAGTGCTCGAGGGCGTGGAGGCCGTCGGCCTGTGGCTGACCAAGCGGTGGGCGGAGTATCTGACGTTCGTTTCGACCACGGTCCTGCTCCCGCTCGAGATCTACGAGATCATCCACCGCAGATCGGCGCTGAAGATCATCGGCTTCATCATCAACCTGGCCGTGGTCGTCTATCTGCTGTATGCGAAGCGACTGTTCGGCCTGCGCGGCGGGGGGACCGTGGACGAGGAGCTGCGAGCCTACGACACGAGCTGGGAGGCGATCGAGCGGGCGACGCCGCCGACATTCCAGGAGGTGGCGTAAGCGCATGGAGACGACTACCGCAGCACCGCAGCGCGACGCGCTCGAGAGCGAGATCCGCCGGATCGGCGCTGAGCTCGCGGACGCGTTCCCCTCGAACGCGCGCCATCCCCTGCGGGCTCTGGACACGCGGGCCATGGAGCTCGCCTCGGGCGATCAAGAGCTGAAGGCAGCGCTGTTCCGGTTCGTGGACGTGGTGCCCGCTTGCAGGTCGCTGGACGACCTGGCGCGGCATCTCAAGGGCTTCCTCGAGGAGGTGCCCGACGCGCCTTCGTCGATCGCCGTGGCGATGCGGATGTCGAATACCCGGGCCGGACGGGCGGCGCTGGGCGCCGCGGCGGCGAGCGGCGTCAAGCACATGGCCCATCGGTTCATCGTCGGCGAGACGCCGAGCGCCGCGCTGGGGGTGCTCCGCCAGCTGTGGGAGCGCGGCGTGGCGAGCTCCGTCGACCTGCTCGGGGAGGCGACCGTCACGCAGGCCGAGGCCGACCACTACGCCGCCAGATGCAACGCCGCGCTCGAGGAGCTCGCGCACGCCTCCCGCG
>JAFASF010000360.1 GCA_019244745.1 Solirubrobacterales bacterium
CGATCGGTCCGGCGATCGCGAAGTCGTCGATGAGCTCCGTGGTCAGGTAGGCGGTGTGCGCGGCGCTCGAGTCGAGGTGACCGGTGTAGTAGTCGTAGGCCTCGCGCGCCTTGAGCAACCGCACCATCACCTCCGGCATGTCGTGGCGGGGGTTGTTGCGGGCCAGGTCGGCGATGTGGTTGGCGCACGCCGCGGGCGCCCACCTGCACGCCGCCGCGGCCCCCTCGTGATCGTCGGAGACGTGCATCGCGCAGAGGATCGAGACCTTCAGCTCGGCGGGATCACGGCCCGCCGAGCGCGCGCCCTCCCCGACGTGTCGCATCGCCCACTGCACGGCCTCGGGCGTCACGCCGACGTAGAGCATGACGCGGTCCGCCAGCGCTCCGGCGAGGCGCAGGTTTCTCGGGCCGGTACCCGACATCATGATCGGGACGCCGGGATCCTGCTGAAGCCAACGCAGGCGCACGTCGGCTCCGTCCAGCTTGGCCGTCTGTGCGGAGAGCAGCGGGCGCAGCGAGCGCACGTACTGCTCCAGCTGACCGGTCCGAGCGGGCGGCAGCCCCATGGTCCGAACCGAGCTGTCCCCGCGGCCGATCCCCAGCGCGACCCGCCCCGGGTGCAGCCCGGCGAGGGTCGCGAAGAAGCTCGCGGTGACGGTGGCGTGCCGGGTCAGCGGGTTGGTCACGGCGGTGCCGAAGGTGATCCTTTCGGTCGAGTCGAGCCCGTGCGTCAAGTACACGTAGACGTCTTCCCAGAGGACCTGCGAGTCGACCAGCCAGGCGAACTCGTAGCCGGCCTGCTCGGCCATGCGGACCGAGGCGATGTATTCGTCGAACTTCTCGGGCAGGAATTGCGCTCCGAGCCGCATCTGCGTGCTCCTTTCAGCTCCTCAGCAGCTTGTTGGAAGGGTCGTAGAGGGGCGCGGCGACGACCTCCGCCGCTCTCCTGCGGCCGAGGATCTCCACCGTCACGCGCGTGCCGGGCTCGCAGTAGGCCCTCGGGAGGTAGCACAGCGCGATCGACCGCTGCACCCGGAAGCCGTATCCGCCCGAGGTGACGCAGCCGAGCATTCGATCGCGGTCGCGGACGGGCTCGAACCGGTGCGCGTCGGCGCCGTCGGCGTCGACCACCAGGCAAGCCAGGCTTCGCTCCGGCCCACCGTTCTCGGTCACGGCGAGCAGCCGCCGACGGCCGATGAACGGCTTCTCCCAGCTGACCCACCGGTCCATGCCGGCTTCCAGCGGCGTGAAGTCGGGTGAGAGGTCGAGGCCCCACATCCGGTAGGCCTTCTCCAGGCGCATCGATTCGAGCGCCCGATAGCCGAAATCGACCAACCCCAGCGCGCGGCCCGCCCCGAGCAGCTGCTCGTAGATGTGGCGCTGGTACTCGATCGGGTGGTGCAGTTCGTACCCGAGCTCGCCGGCGAACGACATTCTCAGCGCGCGGACGGGAGCCATCCCCACCTCGATCTCACGGCCGCTGAAGAACGGGAACCCACGGGCGCTGCAGTCCGCCTCGGTGATCGTGGAGAGCAGCTCTCGCGAGAGCGGGCCGGCCAGGGTCAGCACCCCGTAGCGGGAGGTGACGTTCTCGAGTTGTACGGATCCGTCGCCGGGGAGGTGGGCGTGGAGCCAGGCCTCGTCGTGCGCCTCGGCGGCCGCGGCGGAAACTACGTAGAAGCGCTCATCGCCAAGGCGCGTCACGGTCACGTCGCACTCGATCCCGCCGGCCTCCGTGCACATCTGTGTGAGGGCCACCCGACCCGGGCGGGATGGTAGGGCGTTGGCACACAGACGATCGAGGTACGCCTCGGCACCGGGCCCGCCGACCTCGAACTTGGCGAAGCTGGTCTGGTCGAGCACGCCGACGCCGCCGCGCACCGCTTCGCATTCCGCGCGGACGGCCTCGTGCCAGTTCGGGCGGCGGTAGCTGTACTCCTCCAGGGCGCCGCGGCGCCGGAACCACACCGGGCGCTCCCACCCGGAGCGCGCACCGTAGACGGCACCGCGCCCCGCGAGCTTGTCGTAGAGCGGCGAGGTCTTCATCGGACGGGCCACGGGTCGCTCCTCGTCAGGGAACTCGATGGCGTACTCGCGCGTGTAGGCTTCCAGCGCCTTGGGGATCAGGAAGCGCCGCGCGGCGGCGTAGGCGCCGAACCGGCGCACGTCGAGCTCGGAGGGGTCCTCGCCCGGCTCGCCGTCGAGGATCCAGTCGGCGGCAAGCGCTCCGGCGCCGCCCCCGAACACGATGCCGAAGATCGAGAAGCCGGCGACCACGTGGAAATTGCGGGCTCCGGGGACGGGGCCAATGAGCGCGCGGCCGTCGGGGGTGTATCCGTCGGGGCCGTTGACGATCGTCTTGAGCCCGGCCGACTCGAAGCAGGGGATGCGCCGGGCGGCGGCCACCAGCACGTCCTCGATCGCCTCGAGTCGTGCCGGCAGCAGCTTCCCGTGGAAACCCTCCGGAATGCCATCGACCGCCCACGGGGTCGGGTGGGACTCGAACGGCCCCACCAGCAGCGCTTCGCCCTCCTGGCGCGCATAGAAGGAGGCTTCGGGATCGCGCAGGACCGGCAGCTCGCGTTCGAGCGCGCGGACCGCCGGGAGCGGCTCGGTGACCACGTAGTGGTGCTGGAGCGGCACCACCGGGAGGTCGAGGCTTGCCAAGCGGCCCACCTCTCTCGCCCACTGGCCCGCGGCGTTGACCACGACGTCTGCCCGCACGGGGCCGCGCGTGGTCTCGATCGACCACCCGCCGCGCTCGCGAACGAGCGCCGTCACCTTGGTCTGGCGGCGAATCCGAACCCCCATCGCCGTCGCGCCGGCGGCCAGGGCGGCGGTGACGCCCGACGGATCGGCGTGACCGTCGGTCGGCAGGTGGGCTGCCGCGATAACGCCGTCGGCGGACATCAGGGGGAACAGCTCCGCGGCCTCCTCGGGGGTGATGACGCGCATCGGTACCCCGGCCTGGGCGGCGATGCCGCTGACGTGGTGGAACTGGTCGAGGCGAGCGGGAGACTCCGCCAGACGGACCGATCCGCACCGGTGCAGGCCGGCCGGCTGTCCGGTGCGCTCCTCGAGCTGGTCGTACAGGTCCAGGCTGCGCTTCAGCAGTCGCATCGTGCTTGGGTTGGCCGCAAACTGGGTGCACAATCCCGCCGCGTGCCAGGTCGAGCCAGCTGTCAGCTCGCTCTGCTCGAGGAGCACCGCATCCGTGCACCCGCGCAGGGCGAGGTGGTAGAGGACGCTGCACCCGGCGATGCCGCCGCCGATCACGGCGACCCTGACGCGGCCGGATGCTGCCTCCCGTTCGCCGGCCATCGGCGGCTAGGCGCGGACGCGGTCCTGGCCGGGGAGCGGGTCCTGACCCGGGTGCGACTCCTCTCCGACGGCCCCGGCCTGACGCGCCGGCAGCGCCCGCAGGGCTTGCAGAGAGGCCTCGAGCCCGCGCACCTCGGCCCAGCCGACCCGCATCATCTCCAGCGCCGGGGCGTGCAGGTGGGGCAGCGTCGTTCCCGTTGCTTCCTCGACCACAATCGGCTTGAGATCCCGGAACATCGCGTCCTTGCTGGTCGCCGCCACGCACTGATTGGTCAGAACTCCGGCGATCAGCACTGTCTCCGCGCCGATTGCGCGCAGCTGCAGCTCGAGGTTGGTCTGGTAGAAGGCACTCAGCCTGTTCTTCACGACGTAGCGATCGCGATCACCGGCGCCCAGTTCCTCCAGCAGCTCGTAGCCCCAGGTGCCGATGCGCAGCCCCCCCTCGCGCAGGAACGGACGCATCGACACCAACCAGCCGCCGTCCTGCGCGTCGCGGAAGCCGTGCAGGGTCCAGATGATCGGAACGTCCCGCGCGCGGCAGGCGGCCACCAGCTGTTTGATCGGTTCGATGCAGCGCCGCATGTGCTCTATGTCGACGCCGCGCAGCGCGTACCAGCCCTCGGAGTGGAGGAAGTCGTTCTGGGCGTCGATCACGATCAGCGCCGTGCGCGTGGGAACGAGGTCCCATTCGATCGGCGCATACGGTCTGGTGGTCATCGGGCGGCGCTCGGCGTCGGTTGCTCCGCCGTCGTGGCCCCGTGTGATGCACTGTAACCCAGGACACGCACTTCGATCCCAAGCGGTGCGGTATCGAGCCACCTTTGGCGCGGTCTGTACCAGGGCGAGTGCCTCGGCTCGGGACCGATCACGCCGGAACGCTCCGGAATCGTCCCGGGCGAAACCGCGCCAGCTCCTCGCGTTCCTCGTCGGCGAGCAGCTCGGCCGCGACCAGTTCGCCGAGCGCCGGGGCGAGCGTGACGCCGCTGTGTGTCGCGACAACGTAGAGCCGGTCGAGCGCCCATCCGGCAATTGGAAGCAAGTCACCCGGGATCGCCCGCACGCACCGCCGGGCAGCTTCGATGCGCGCTCGCTTCGTGTCCCGCACTCGGTCGACGAGCAGCGCCAGCAGCTCCTCGCCCGTCGGCTCCGCCGTGTGGTCGGTCAGCGTCGCGTCGTATCCGTTGCTGTGGAGGAGCAGCCTCCCGCCGGTCTCAGGACGGATCAGCAGACCGTCGGCCAGGATCACGCTGCCGATCCGGGGGCTGACCGGGCTCGTTCGCGCGACCACCCCCTGTACCACCGCCTCTGGGCTGCCGGGACGAAGCATCGGCGCCTCCACGCCCGCCGGTGCAAGCAGTGACTGCGTCCAGCGGCCGACGCAGCTGACGACCACGTCGGCACTCACGCGGTCTCCGGACATGAGGGTGACGGCCGCCCCGCGGCCCTCGCCGTCGAAGCTCAGCTCCCGCACCTCGGAAGCCGCGCGCAGGCGGAGGCCAGCCGCCCGGCCCCTCTTCAAGAGCGCGGCGATCGCGGGTCCGGTCTGAACCCACCCCTCGCCTTCGAACCGATACACGACCTCCACATCCCGCGCCACCCGCAGCGCGGCTTCTCGTTCAAGCGCCGCTTGCGCGGTCAGGCGCTCGGGGGCATGGCCATGGCGCTCCAGGCGTTCTGCGTGCGCTTCCAGCGTCGCGGCGTCATCGGATGCGCGGGCCCAGGCCAGCGTGCCGTTCAACGACAGCCAGGACGGCCGCCCGAACTCAGCGGCCTGGCGCTGCCAGCCGCGTATGCCGAGCAGGCGCAGCTCGAGGTAGTCGGCGATCCCGGGGTGGCTGGCGTCGATCCACGCGAAGCTGCCACTGGTCGTCCCACCACCCGGCTCGGCGGCGTCGATCAGCGTCACATCGGCTCCGCGGCGGGCCAACTCCGCGGCCACATGCACTCCGACGATGCCAGCTCCAATTACCGCGATCCGCAATCTCTGCCCCAGGGTAATCGGCATCTGGTTCGAGCGCACCCGCCGTGACTGACCCGCCCGGGGGGCAGCACCGGCGGGGGCTGACCCGGCTGGCGGAGGCCATGAGTAACGCGCTAAGCGAGGCACTCGACGGTGAGCTCGAGCGCCCCCTCCACCGGGGCCAGGATCGGCAATGCCACTCCCGCTTCGCGGTACTCATCGAGTGCTCGCCGGCAGTCCTCGACGCTCCCCGCGGCGCTCAGCAGATTCACGACCTCGTCGTCGACGCACGGCGCCGCCGCATCGACCCCGCCGGCGGCGAATGCCTCCCTCAGACGCTCCAGGAAACCAGGCTCCAGGCCGGTCTCGCGGGCGACGTTCGGGAACATCGACAGATACAGCGCGATGAAGCGCCGGGCGGCGTCGCGGCCGGTCCCGGCGTCCTCATGCGGCGAGACGACGATGCACATCGCGATCTCGATCGCCGAGGTCGCCCGCTGCGCCCGCCGCGCTGCTTCCGCCAACCGCTTCGCGCGCTCGCGCACGTAGGTGGTCGGCAGGCAGACGTTGAGCAGGATTCCGTCCGCGACCGTGGCGGCATAGTCGACGGCCCGCGGACCGGTGGCGGCCAGATACAGCGGGATCTCGGCGCGTGGCCTGACGCCGCCTTCGCCCGCTAGAACGTCCTCGATCCGCGCTTCGTTCAGCTCGATGCACTCACCCCCGTAGGTGACGCTCTCGCCGGCCAGGAGGTGGGGAATCACCTCGCAGTATTCGCGCAGGCGGGTCAAGGGCCGGCTGAATCGAACCCCTTGCGGCGCCAGCACCAGTGGCGAGCCGGCGCCGAGTCCCATCACGATCCGCCCGGGCGCGAGCTCATCGAGCGTCGCGAAGGTCAGCGCCAGCAGCACCGGGTTGCGGGTGTAGACGTTGACGATCCCGGTTCCGACGCGCAGGCGCTCGGTCCCGAGGGCGATCGCGGCCGCCGGCGTGATCGCATCGCGGGTCAGACGTGTCTCGGCCACCCAGGCCGATTCGAAGCCCGCCGCCTCGGCGCGGCGGGCGAGCGAGACCATCTCGGGAACCGCGGGAGCCCCCAGGAACAGCAATCCCGTGCGCGAGCTCACGGGTGGGGCACGCGCGGCTGGACCGGGACCCGCGCCGGGGCAACTCGACCTCGATCCGTCGACGTCATCCGGCGCCGTTGGCGGAGATCGTTATCTCGGTCCGTTCGGGCGAGGCCGAGAAGAAGTCCCGGCGGAACTCCTGCCCGTCCCGCCACCCCCGCTTTGGGAGCCGCCGGCGCACGAGCGAGAAACGCTGCTCGCGACCGGCGAACGGGAACGGGGTCATTCGCACGGTGGCTGGGCCGGAGGGCTCGAAGCGGTAGCCGGAGAACGCGCTGCCGGGCGGCGCGAGCGTGTCATTGGTGCAGAACAGCAGCGACATCCGGTCGTAGATCTGCAGTAGCTCGTAGTCGTGCTTACGCTCAGCGGCGCTCACACCGGCCTCCGCGTCCCGTGCGGCAAAACCGCTCTCCTGTTCGGCGACGAACGCGTCAACCTGTGGGCGGGCCTCATCGGCGAACGTGAGCGTGAGGTCGGGCTGGGCGCCGTACCGCCCGCGATAGATGCCGGCGCCGTGCATCGACACGAGCAGGCCGGCGTAGGGATCCTGCTCGGTGATCGCCGCTATGCAAGCCCGATAGAAGGCAAGGTGCGCCAACACGCCCACGTCGAGGAAGTTCAGCGGCTTGCTCGTCTGGGGGTGGAACATGGGCGCCTGCTCCCACACCGCCCAGCCGTCGTCGTGGCGCTCAGCGGCGGTGATCAGCGACTCCGACCGCTCCGTTTGCTCGCTCCACCGGCGGGCGAGATCTCCGGACAGATCCGCATGGTCGGTCTGCAGCACGATCTGCCAGCAATCACCAAGGTCGCACACGATCATCACAACCTCCATTCCTAAGGCGCTGGCGGGAGCTTACGGCTCGGGCACCGGGGCCGCGCTTGTCGGCGCGGTGGCCGTGGGAGAGTTATCGTTGAGGCGTCCGGATGACGGGCGCGGAATGCCGAGAGAGGAGAAGAAATGAGCACGCTGATCAAAGGCGGCCACATCGTCACCGCGGTGGACGACTATCTGGGCGACATCCTGATCGAAGGAGAGACGATCTCGGCCATCGGCGCCTCGCTCGATGCCGGCGCGGATCGCGTGATCGACGCGGCGGGCAAATACGTGATCCCGGGGGCGATCGATCCCCACACGCACATGGAGATGCCGTTCGGCGGCACGGTCACCTGCGACGACTTCACGTCGGGCACGACGTCGGCGGCGTTCGGCGGCGTGACCTCGCTGGTCGACTTCTGTCTGCAGACGCCCGGCCAGTCGATCCCCGACGCGCTCGCCACCTGGCACGAGAAAATCGAGCGTTGCCCGCCGGTGATCGACGTTGGTTTCCACATGGCCATCACCGACCTCCACGACGGGGGGCGGCTCGAGGACGTCGCCCAGGTACCCGAGCAGGGGGTGACCAGCTACAAGCTGTTCATGGCCTACAAGGGCGCGATCATGGTCGACGACGAGACGCTGTTCAGGACGATGCAGGTAGCCGCGCGGACCGGCGCGCTGGTCATGGTCCACGCCGAGAACGGCGACGTGATCGACGTGCTGGTCAAGCAGGCGCTGGCGGAGGGAAGGACCGAGCCGCGCTGGCACGCGGCGACGAGGCCGCCGCACACCGAAGCCGAGGCCACCGATCGCGCGATCCGACTCGCGCACCTGGCGGGATGCCCGCTGTACGTCGTCCACGTCTCGTGCCAGGAAGCGGTCGAGCCGGTCGCGGCCGCTCGCGCCAGGGGCTGGCGGACCTGGGCCGAGACCTGCACCCAATACCTCTTCATCAACGAGCAGCACCTGGAGGAACCGGATTTCCAGGGCGCCAAGTACGTCTTCACGCCCCCGCCACGGCCGGCGCACAACCACGAGCTGCTCTGGCGCGCGCTGCAGACCGGGGTGCTCTCCGCCGTCTCGAGCGACCATTGCCCGTTCCGGATCAGCGACCAGAAGACGCTCGGTCGCGACGACTTCTCGAAGATCCCCAACGGCGCCCCGGGGATCGAGAACCGCCTGCACATGCTGCACCACTTTGGCGTCCGCGAGTCCAGGATCACGATGAGCCAGCTGGTCGATCTCTGCTGCACTCAGCCAGCGCGCCTGTTCGGCCTGTTTCCGCGCAAGGGCACGATCGCCGTGGGCAGCGACGCCGACATCGTGATCTGGAACGGCGAGAAGCCGCTCACTTTGTCGGCGGCCTCCCATCACAGCAACATCGACTACAACCTGTTCGAGGGCACCAAGGTGGTCGGGGCTCCGGAGGTGGTGCTCCTGCGCGGGCAGGTGATCGTCGAGGGAGACGAGCTCGTCGCGGCGCCCGGAGCCGGCCGCTTCGTGGCGCGGGCTCGCTTCGGCGAGCAGCTTCAGCCAGCGCACGAGGAGCGGCTCGCTCGGACATGAAAGTGGGGGATTAGGGTTCGGTTGCACCCCTCAGGGGTGTTGACGACCACCAACATGATCAGGTATACAAAGGCATACAAACATTCGAGAGGCTCAGCGACGGCGTGCCGATTGAGTACGGGGTAGGCTGGCCGTTCCCCGTCGTGAGTAGACGGTTCCCGGCGTTTGTGGGCTTCGCGTCAGAGGAGAGTGTGCAATGAGCATTCGGGTGGTGGACGAGCGGCCTCCCCGGGACGAGGCGGACGAGTCGCGCGCTGGACTCACGCGTCGCGACGCGCTGGTCAAAGGCGCCGCAACGGTTGGGGCGATTGCCGGCGTCCCTGCCCTGGCGGCCTGCGGCAGTAGCAGCAGCTCGAGCTCTAGCAAGGGCGCTGGTCCGACCGGCACGGTCACGCTTCGAGTGCTTGGGATCGGCGTGGACCAGAACCCGGTGCTGAAGGCCCAGGCGCTGAAGGATCTCAACATCAATCTCGCCTACACGATCACCGACACCCCGACCACCACGCAAAAGTCGATCACTCAGCCGCAGAACTTCGACGTCGCCCACATCTACGTCCACCAGGTGCCGCAGATCCTCCCGGCCGGTGTCATGCAGCCGCTCGACACGAGCAAGATCCCGCTGTGGCAGGGGGGCACTTCGCTGTGGTCGGCCCCGGCGACGGAGCCCTCGAACCTGGCGCTGTCCGCCCCCGGCTTCCAGATCCCGGCCGGCAAGCCGGTGCCCGGTGAGGTCGCTCCGGTGCTGATCACAGGGAAGTTGACCAACAATCCCCAGGCGACCCCCGGTGTCGGCGACGCCGCTTACCGGATGCTGCCGCTCAATCCGAGCAACCCGACGCAGCTCACCGCGGGCGCGAGCCCGTTCCAGGCCGCGACCGCCCAGACGGTCAACACATCTAGCAAGATCATCGGCATGCCGGGCGTGTTCAACGTCGACTCGATCGGCTACGACAAGACGAAGATCCCCCTGGTCAGCAGCTGGGCCGAGCTGTTCAACCCGGCCTACAAGGGCCGGGTGGCGCTGATCAACGATCCGCAGATCGGCCCGATCGACGCGGCCCTGGCGGCGCAAGCCTCGGGGAAGCTCACGTTCGGCAACATCGGCGCGATGACCAAGGGCGAGATCGACAACCTCACCAAGCTCCTCATCGACATGAAGAAAGCCGGCTTCTTCCGCGCCTTCTGGTCGACGTTCACCGAGTCCGTCAACCTGATGGCGGGCGGCGAGGTGGTGATCGAAAGCATGTGGTCGCCGGCCCAGACGATCCTGCTCGAGAGCGGCAAGCAGGTCGGCTTTGCCGCGCCGAAGGAAGGCTTCCGCGGCTGGTGTGGCTGCACGATGATCTACAAGCACGTCAGCGGCGCCACCCTCGACGCGGCCTACAAGTACCTGAACTGGTGGCTGTCGGGCTTCCCGGGAGCCAACATGGCTCGCCAGGCCTACTACAGCCCCCGTCCCGACACGGCCAAGAAGTTCCTCTCCAACGCCGAGTGGGACTACTGGTACGGCGGCCTGCCCGCAGCGCAGAACCTGGTCGGTCCGGACGGCAAGCCGGCGATTCCGAAGGGCGCGATTCGCGAGGGCGGCTCGTTCACGCAGCGGATCCGCCGGTACGCGGCGTGGAACACGACGCAGCCGCAGAACGACTACATGGGAACGCAGTGGAATAACTTCATCTCGGCCTAGTCTGGGAACATAGAGGCGGTCTACAACCCGTGGCAACTGGAGAGCAGTTGGGCAGCGCTGAACCCGAGACTCCATCGGAGGACGCACCGGCCGGTCGCACCGCACCCTCGTCGGCACTCGAGCTCCGGCAGCTGACGAAGCACTTCGGTGACGTTGTGGCGGTCGACAACGTCGATCTCACGGTTGACGGCGGCTCGTACATCGTCCTGCTCGGTCCGTCGGGCTGCGGCAAGACAACGATCCTGCGGATGGTCGGCGGGCACGAGCATCCAACCTCGGGCAACATCTTCCTGGACGGCCGGTCGCTCTTGGGAATCCCGTCCGCCA
>JAFASF010000026.1 GCA_019244745.1 Solirubrobacterales bacterium
CGCCGGCCGATGGTGTCGGGTTCGAGCCCCTCGAGCTCGCAGAACGAGCGAAAGGAGGCGAACGGGCTCGTGGTCAGCACGCCGCCCCAGTCCACGAGCAGGCCGCGGTACGCGCCGCGGCCGTTCTCAGAATCCATGTCGGGTGACATCCAGCGCCCGCTGCGCGAGCTCGAGGACGCCGTCGCCGAACGACTTCAGGTAGGGATCGTCGGTCGAACCCACGACCGCGCGCTTGTAGTTGCCCTCCATGAACACGACCGCCTTCCACAGCGCCAGCGTGACGTACCAGTCGAGCGCCTGGACCGGTCGCCCGGCCCGGTCGTCGTAGCGGACGATCAGCTCCTCTCGCGTGGGGAAGCCGGGCAAGGTCGTGACGCTGTGAAGGTTGAACTTGCCGACCCGATCGCCGGCCTGCGTCCAGTGGATCATCATGTACCCGACGTCGGCGAGCGGGTCCCCGATCGTCGCCATCTCCCAGTCGAAGATCGCGACCAGGTGGGCCGGGGCCGTGACCGCGAACATCGTGTTACCGAGTCGGTAGTCGCCGTGGACGATCGTCGCCGGCGGCGAGTCCGGGAGGTTCGCCGCCAGCCACCGGCCGACCTCCTCGACCTCGGGCACCTCGCGCGTGCGGTTGTGCTCCCACAGCCCGGTGAACCGGCGCAGCTGGCGCTCGAGGTAACCCGTGGGCTTGCCGAATCCCTCCAATCCGACCCGGGTCCAGTCGACCGAGTGCAGCTCGACCAGCGCGTCGATCAGCTCATCGGCGATCCGATCGCGCTGGGCGGGAGTGTCGAGCGCCTCGGGCATCGAGTCGGTGATCACCTCGCCGGACACCCGCTCCATAACATAGAACGGGGCGCCGATCACCTCGAGGTCGTCGCACGCGGCGAGCACCTTCGGCACGCGCACGGGGGTATGCTCGAGTGCGCTCAGGAGACGGGCCTCGCGCGAGACGTCGTGCGCGCTCGGGGGCAGCGGCCCCCGCGGCGGCCGGCGCACCACCACGCCGGTGGACAGCGCGAACGTCACGTTGGAATGGCCCTCGCCGATGGGCGTCGCGGTCAGCTCGAGCGGGGCGTCGAGTCCGTGGGCGTTCAGGAAGTCCCTCAGCGGATCGAGCACGAGCAGCGGCTCGCGGGCGTTCTCCGCCGCCTCCGCGTGGGTGCGCACGACGTCGTCGGGTGCCAGGGTCGCGGTCATTGGGGCCAGCAGCTTAGTGGCCCACCCGCGGGCATCCAGTGCTGAACAGGCGATGAACAAGGCCTCCGCACGGCCCTCATACCGGCCTATCGCTGACACAATCGCCGGCATGGAGGACCATGCCCGGGGCTCGGTGCTGGTCGTCGATGACGAGCCGACGATCGCCGAGGTGGTGGCGCGCTATCTCGAGCGCGCCGGCTACAGGACGCGGGTCGCGTCGGACGGGGTGCAGGCGATCGAGGCCGCGGCCAGCAGCCGTCCCGATCTCGTGGTGCTCGACCTGATGCTTCCCGGTGTCGACGGGCTCGAGGTGATGCGCCGCCTGCGCGATCACAACCGCGAGCGGATCGCCGTGATCCTGCTCACCGCCAAGGGCGAGGAGGCCGACCGCATCATCGGTCTGCGTCTCGGCGCCGACGACTATGTCGTCAAGCCGTTCTCGCCCGCGGAACTGGTCGCTCGCGTCGACGCCGTACTGCGACGGGTCGACACCTCGCCCGGACAGGCGGCGCCGATCGAGCTGTCCGACCTCACGATCGATCCGGGCGCTCGCAGGGTGTTCGTCCGCGGAGAGGAGGTAGCCCTGACCCAGCGTGAGTTCGAGGTGCTGCTGTTCCTGGCTCGTCATCCGGGGCAGGTCTTCTCACGCAATCAGCTGATGGATGCGGTCTGGCAGTACTCGTTCTACACCGACACCTCGACGGTCACGGTGCACATCCGCCGCCTGCGCTCGAAGATCGAAGTCGATCCGGCGCGGCCGAAGCACATCCAGACCGTGTGGGGAGTCGGATACCGCTTTCAGCCTTAGCGTGCCTTGAACCGCGCTCCATCACATCGTTCGATCGTCGGGTGGGCTCGCGTGCGCGCCGGATCGCTCTCGCGCCAGTTCGCCCTGGTCATCGCGATCGTGGTGGTGCCGGTGCTTGTCGCGCTCATCGTCGG
>JAFASF010000094.1 GCA_019244745.1 Solirubrobacterales bacterium
CCCCCGGCGGGATGCCAGGCAACGACGATGGCGGCACGATGTCTGCGTGGTGGGTGCTGGGCGCCATCGGGCTTTACCCGATGGTCCCCGGCACCGATCTATTGGCGATCAACGCGCCCCTGTTCGCCCGCGCGATCGTCAACCTTCCGTGCGGGCGGCTGGTGATCGACGCTCCCGGAACCTCGCCGGCCCGCCCCTACATCCAGGACGCCACTCTCGACGGTCGGCGGCTGCGCAGCAGCCGCATTCACTTCGACCCGCTGATCACCGGAGTGCATCGCTTGAAATACTCGATGGGCGCCAACGCGCGATCCGCGTGGGGACGAACGGGCTGAGCCCCGGTTCGCACGCGTGATGCCATGACTCTGTGAGGGGCGGAAAGGATGAACGTGCGATGCGGATAGATGACGTAAAGCGGGTGCTGGTCGTGGGCTCCGGCACCATGGGTCAGCAGATTGGGTTTCAGTGCGCCGGGCACGGATATGACGTCGTGCTCTATGACGTCGCCCCGGCGGCGCTCGAGTCCGCGCAGCAGCGACTTGACGCCTACGCGGAGCAGCTCGTCGCAGACGGGGTCATCTCCGCCGAGGTGCGGGATGCGGCTCGGGCGAGGATCACCACGACCTCGGAGCGGTCCGCGGCCGCGGCCGACGCCGACCTGATCAGCGAGGCCGTACCCGAAGATCCCAAGCTCAAGGGAGAGGTGTTCGGCGAGTTCCACGCGCTGTGCCCCCCGCGGACGATCTTCATGACCAACTCGTCGACTCTTTTGCCCTCCCAGTTCGCCAAAGCCGCGGGACGGCCCGATCGCCTGATCGCGCTTCACTTTCACCTGCCGGCGTGGGTCAACAACGTTGCCGACGTGATGCCCCACAAGGGCACCCTGCCCGAGGTGACCGAGCTCGTGGTCGAGTTCGCGCGTCGCATCGGGCAGATCCCGATCGAGCTGCATCGAGAACACCACGGCTACGTGTTCAACGCCATGTACACCGCGGTGAACCGCGAGGCGATCACCATGGCCGAGCGCGGCGTGGCCTCGATCGAAGACATCGACCGAGCCTGGATGGGCGTCACCAAGTCGCCATTAGGACCGTTTGGCGCGCTCGACGCCGTCGGGCTCGACACCGCCTGGAAGATCACCGACTACTGGGCGCGCCGGCTGTTCTTCGTCCGCCAACTGCGGCGCAACGCGAAGTTCCTCAAGGCCTACGTCGACCGCGGAGAACTCGGCATAAAGACCGGCAAAGGCTTCTACAGCTACCCCAACCCCGCGTTCGCGGATCCAAGCTTCATCGGGACGTGAACGCCGTTGGCCTGGCCGCGCGCCCCGCGCGCCCGCTCACAGCAGACAACGATCGACAGGAGCGCCATGTATTTCGACATCGACCTCGCCGCGCAACCACCGACGGTGCGCTTGGAGGACCTCGAGAACTTCCGCATCTTCCAGATCGAGGCGTCGGGTCCGCGTGAGCGCGTGGCCGACGCGATCGCTCCCTATGGTCGCTGGGAGGGCGAGTTCGCGTGGTTTGATCCGTAGCCGAGGATGCGGGCGTTCCGCCCCAGTCAAAGTTGGCCCACCCGGGAAGGCTCCACGGGTGTCTTCCGGCTGACCAGGCTTGTTTCCGATTATCTGGATCGGGCAGAACTCAGTCGTGAGCACCGGAAGGGGAACTACGGGAACCGGGCAGGAGCCGGCGGAGCGCCCAGGTACCCGGGAATCGCAGCTTGGCCAGCAGCCTCGGACCGCCGGGCCGGCGAGAGGCGCAACCCCCCACCCAGACAACATGCTCCCCGGCCGAGCGCGCCGGCGGCTCGGCCTCGAGCGCATTCTCGTTCGTCTGATTGCCACTGGCGGCGTGGTCGGCATCGGCGTCCTGATCGGTGCGATCCTGGTCTCGAGCAAGGTGCAGGGCTGGATCACGGGACTCGTCGTGGCGGTCGTCAGCGTGGTCCTCTCGGCGATCCTGTGGTCCTCGCGCCAGCTCTGAGGGCTGCGCGCGGCTGAAGACATCACCTGTCGCGCCACCGTCCAGTCACGTCGCGCCGCATACCGCGCGGAGACGCCCACACGGGTTAGTCCCCGTGTCCTGCGTGCGCCCAGTCCATGCCCCGGCCGACGAGAACGGCCCCCGCCGGCGTTCGGCCACAACGCCCGCGTAGACATCAAATCGCCTCTCGATGAAAGCTACGCGAACTCCAGCCCGGCGCGCGAATAGGGCACCCGGTTCGGGTGCCGGCCGAACGGGCCGATGCCCGCGGGAGGCGCTCGCTACCCCTCGGGCCCCGCTCTCGCGGGCATGACGATGTCCGCCTCCGGCTCCGCGGCGTACAGCCGCCGAACATCGGCGGCCCGCCGCGCCTGACACGCGCGCTGGTTGACGTAGCCCTTGTCGGTGATCTCCCCGCCGTCGAGACTGGGGGGTTCGGCGAGCAGCAGAAGTCGCTCGATCCTGGCCGCGGACCCCGCGCCGGCGTTGAGCGAGGCGAGCGCCTGGGACAGGTGGTCGCGGAGGTCCGGGTGGTCGAGGGGGATGTCGCCGTCAGCTTTGAGCACCTTGGGTGCCTCCGCCTGGTTGACCCAAGCGAGGGCGGCCACGTAGTCGCTGTCGCGGCCGCACAGGACCGCATCGCTCAATACGCCGGCGGCGCTCAGGAGCCTCATCTTGAGGGGTCCGGCGAACACCCACGTGCCGGTTAGCAGCTTGAAGTTCTCGGCGATCCGGCCGTCGAACAGCAGGCCTTTGTTGGGGTCGTTCTCGTCGACCAGCTTGCCCGCGTCACCGGAGCGGTAGAAGCCCTCATCGTCGAACGCGTCCCGCGCCAGCTCGGGTTGGCCGAAGTACCCTGGCGTCACGTTCGGGCCTTTGACCCGGAGCTCGAGCTTGTCGCCCTCGGGCGCGAGCTTGATCGTCGTTCCGGGGATCGGGACCCCGATACAGCCCAGAACGGCGTCGGCGAAGTGGGCCCCGGTGGCCGCGGGCGCGGTCTCGGTCGTGCCCCATGCGGAGGTGAGTGGAACCTCGTGGTCGGCCGCGTCCCGCGCGAGCCTCCGCAGGCGGATTGCGAGCGCGTCCGGAAGCGAGGCCGCGGCGTAGAACATGAAGCGAAGGCGGCTGAAGAAGTGACGCGCGAGCTCGGGGTCCGCCTCCAGCGCCGGCGCGAGGAGCGCGTAGCCGGCGGGGACGTTGAAGTAGACAGTCGGAGCGACGTCGCGGAGCGCCGCGAGCGTGCGCGGGAACAGCGGTGGGGCAGGCTTGCCGTCGTCGATGTAGATCGTGCCGCCGTTGAACAGGACCAGGTTGAGGTTGTGGTTGGCTCCGAACGTGTGGCTCCAGGGCAGCCAGTCGACCAGCACGGGAGGTTCGCTTGGGAGAAATGGCCACTCGTGTCGCAGCGCCGCCTGGTTCGAGCACAGCATCCGGTGGGTGTTGATGACGCCTTTGGGTGTGGCCGTCGAGCCGGATGTGAACAGCAGCTTCGCGATCGTGTCGGGCCGGACGTTGGTCATTGCGTCTTCGACGGCCGCGCCAGCTGTGGTGGTTGACAGCTCGCCGAGCAGCAGCGACTTTGCCCGCCGTCCCCGGGCCACGAGTGCGGTTGGCACGAAGTCCTCGAGCGCGTCAAGTGCGGCAGCGAAGGGCCCGGCGTCGTCGGCGAACACGAGCCCCGGCTTAACCAGCCCGGCGATCTGCTTGATCCGGACGTGGTCTTTGCTCATCAGCGAGTACGCCACGCTGATCGGCGCGACCGGCACGGCCGCCGTATACGCGCCCAGGCTGACCAGCAGATGCTCGACCGAGTTTCCGGAGAGGATCATCAACGGCCGGTCGGGGCCGAGGCCGAGGTCGAGGAAAGCCTGCGCGAGCGCGTCGGCCTTAGCGCGGGCTTCCCCATAGCTGAGCGTCGCCCACTGGTCGTGCTCGTCGCGCTGCGCGGCGAGCGGTCGGTCCGGGTCCGAGGCCGCTCTGGCCCGGACCACGGCTGCGATGGAGTCCTCGTATGCCCCGAGCTCGCGCCGCGAGGTCAGGATGATCGTTCCATCCGCCCGTCGCTCCATCGCGGTCTCCGGCCGTCCGAACGTCTCGAGCTGGGTGAGCGTGCTCATTGACCATCCTCGCTTGCAGTCGCGAACAAGCTCGGCTTATCGACCAGGGTCGAGAGGACGATCAGCGTTCTCGTGCGCACGATGTTGGGGTCTCGTCTGAGCTTCTCCACGAGCTTCTCGAGCTCGGGGATGTTCTCGACGCGGACGCGGATCAGCGCGTCGGCCTCGCCGGACACCGTGAACGCGGACACGATCTGATCGACACCGCGCAACGACCGCCCGACGTCCGCCGGCGCGGTGCGGTCGGAGCAGTAGATCTCGATCAGTGCCTCGAGCCCCTCCCCGAGCATTTGCGGGTCGATGCGCGCGCCGTAACCGACGATTACGCCGTCGCGCTCGAGCCGGTCCACCCGGCGCTTGACCGCCGTTGCCGACAGCCCGACATCCGCTCCGATCTGGCCGAATGTCCGCTTCGCGTGCTCTTGGAGTAACGCAACAATCCTGCGGTCAATGGGGTCCAGAGGACGACTACGTTGCACGAGACGGCCAGTCGAGTGCTTACCGGTTGCGTGAAGTCTACCAAGGTGGGACATTCCAGACATGGCGGTCACTGCTATGTCGAACGACCGCGTCCGTCGGTCGGTACTCGAGCTCGATGGCGCCAGGCTGACTATTCACGATGCGATCGACGTCTCGCGCCGCGGCCGCCGGGTCAGGCTGTCCGAGCGCGCGGCGCACGCGGTTCGTGCGAGCTGGGCGCTGAAGCATCGCCTGATCGAGCAGGAGATCCCGATCTACGGCGTGACCACCGGCTTCGGCGACAGCGCGCACCGTCAGATCTCCTCCGCCAAGGCCGACAAGCTGCAACAGAACATCCTGCGATTCATGGGCGTCGGGACCGGGCCGCTCGCCCCGCCCGAGGTGGTGCGGGTCACGATGCTGCTGCGCGCGAACTGCCTCGCCAAAGGGAACTCGGGTGTTCGTGTCGAGCTCGTGGAGCATCTGTTGGATCTGTTGAACAGCGACGCGCTCCCCCGAATCCCGGAGCGCGGCTCCTGCGGCGCGAGCGGCGACCTGGCGCCGCTGTCATATGTCGGGCGGGCTCTCGCCGGCGACGGGCTGGTCGACTTTGCCGGGGCGACACGGCCGGCGGCTGACGTTTTGGCGAAGCTGGGGCTCGAGCCGTTCGTGTTGGAGGCCAAGGAGGGGTTGGCGCTGACGAACGGGACCTCGTTCATGTCCGCGTTCGCTTGTCTTGCGGCCGGTGCTGCGCACGAGCTCGCGGACGTGGCCGACCTGCTCACCGCGATGGCCTCCGAGGCGCTCCTCGGCAACCGGGGCCACTTCAACGCCTTCCTGTTCGACGACGCCAAGCCTCACCCGGGCATGGTGGCGAGCGCGCACAACATCCGCGAGCTGCTGGCCGAGTCCGGGCTCGCGCTCGACAGCGACGAGCGGTTCTCGGGCGGCCTCGACGGCGCGCAGTTTGTCGAGCTCGACCGTCACGTGCAGGACAAGTACTCGATCCGCTGCGCCCCCCACGTGACCGGTGTGCTCCGCGACGTGCTGAGCTGGGTCGAGGACTGGATCGCTGTCGAGATCAACTCCTCGGACGACAACCCGTTGTTCAACGTCGGCGGAGGGCGCGTGGAGAGCGGGGGGAACTTCTACGGCGGCCACATGGGGCAGGCGATGGACTCGCTGAAGGTCGCCCTCGCAAATCTTTGCGACCTCCTCGACCGCCAGCTCGAGCTGCTCGTCGACGAGAAGTTCAACTACGGCCTGACTCCGAACCTCATACCGCGGTTTGCGGCGAGCGATCCCGAGGCAGGCCTTCACCATGGTTTCAAGGGCATGCAGCTCTGCTGCTCGGCGATGACCGCCGAGGCGATCAAGCTCTGCAATCCGGCTACCGTCCACTCCCGCTCGACCGAGGCCCACAACCAGGACAAGGTCTCGATGGGAACGATCGCGGCGCGCGATGCCCGATCGATCGTCGAGCTCGCCCAGAACATCGCCGCGATCCACCTGATCGCGTGCTGCCAGGCGCTGGAGCTCCGCGGCGCCGACCATGCG
>JAFASF010000123.1 GCA_019244745.1 Solirubrobacterales bacterium
GGCGCGTCCTAAGCCGATCTGCGGCCCTGAACGACCCGTCCGCGACCAATAGCACCCCCAACCCGATCGCTGGCAACCCTCCACCGGCCACCAGCGAGACCGCTCCGAAAGCCGCAAATAGCGACCCGCTCTTGACATAGAAGCGAGGTTTCGGACAAGATGGGTAGCGATGCGGTTAGCGGCGAACGTCGACGACGGGTCAACGGTGGGCCGCTACTCCTCGACGCCTCACGCGGTCACGCGGGGGCCTGGCTCCTCTGAATCGAAAGCGGCGGCGGCGCGCTCGATTGGCGACGTCGCTCATTCACCTGCCGGAGCGGGCGCCTCTGGCGTTCGAGAGCGCACTCTTCCGACTCGTCCGCAGCGGAACGGTTGGGCCAGACGCCGGGTTTGCGAGGCGGGAGTAGACGTGTTCGCGGCGATGGGAGACTGCTGGATTGCCAGTCGACCGGGAGCGTTCGGGACGACGACGGTGGGGCCGTTGGCCTCCGCGCGTAGTCGGCCTCATGCGGGCATCAGGTGAGAACAGCGGCCGGGGTTTGATCGCCACATTCAGATGCAGGGTGCCCTCATCGGCCGTCGACCGTCGGCCGCCGGCGCCAGCCGCTCCGGCGGTCGATCAGCGCTGTGCCGGTTCCTTTTTCTCGCGGACAGGTTAGAGAGGCCGCCTCTCTTTGAGGCGGCCTCTCGTGTTGGGCGGGCTGACCGCCCGGTCTGTTGCTCGTTGCCGGGTTCAGTGGACCGTGAGGATCACCGGCTTGGTCGTTCCGAGCAGGATGTGATTCCGATCAAAGCCACGAAGGGTGATCAGGTACTTCCCGCGGCCGAGCCGGCGGCCGTTCACCTTGAGGTTCCAGCGAATCCGCAGGTGACCATGGCGATGCTTGCCGAGCGGTACCTTCCCGATCGTCTGGACCACGGGTATCCGCTTGCCATGGATGCGCGTGAAGCGGACGATCCGCTGCACGAGGATCCCGACCGTGTCGTTCTGCGCGAGCTGACTCGAGATCACGGCGCTGTTACCGGTCTGGGTGACGGTGACCGTGCACCCGGGGAACAACGCGCAGCTGACCCCGCCGGCGACCGCCTGAGCGAACAACCGCTGCGGGCTGCCGACGGTGGTGAACAGGAAGAACGGCGCGTTGACCGCGGCGATCTGGCAGTTCGACCCATCGCTTGTGAACGGATCCGCCGTGCACGGCGACGAGATCGGCGCCCGCTTGTCATCCAACAGGTGGGCCCTCGCCCCCGACCCGATCAGCCTCACCCCGCCGGGAGTGTCGACGATAAACACCCCGTTGGTGTCGAAGTGACCGACGAACCCTAGGTTGTGACCGCCGCGGTTCTCGAGCCACGACACGTACGGCGTGTTGCCGAAGAACGTGATGTCGGGATTGGTGGCATCGTGGTGGGGGTCGGAGATCGGGGCACCGCCGTTGAACAGCTCGAAATGAGTGCCGCCGACCAGCCGCGAGACGAAGATCGCGTGTCGGCCATTGCCCGTGTCCTCCGACCACGTCGCCCACGGCACCGTCGGGTTGCCGGGCGTGAGCGTCCCCGCCGCCACACTCGGGTCCTCGGCGTCGTGCGCGGGGTTGGCGTTCAGCGAGCACGCGTCCTCGGCAGCGACCGAGACCGCGCAGTTACCGAACCCGTTCTGGCCCATGGTGTCCAGCGGATTGATCTGGACCGGGGGTCCGGCGGTCCCGCCACCCACCGCCTGCCAATGGAACCCGCCGTCAGCGCTCGGGTCGGCGACGATCTTGGCCGCGAACACCTGCTCGTTGTTGCGCAGACCGAGGTGGCTTTGGTCCTTCTCATACCAGAGCACCCACGCGACCGTGTCGTTGGGGCCGGTGAACACGATGTCCGGCTCGACCCCGTCGCGGCTCGGATCGATGTTCAGCGTCGGGTCCCCGGTGGATGAGGAGCCGCCATTGGGGTCAAGGCGATCCAGCCCCACCTGCTGGAAGCAGAAGAGGCTCACGCTCGTCGCCGCAGAGGGCTTCACCGCCGTGCAGGGAGCGTTCGCGGTCGCCTGCTTGATCCCCTTTGAGACGAAGATCTGATCATGGTTGCCCGACCCATTCACGTTCCCGTCCTGCTCCTGCCAGGCCACCCACGGAACCGGATCCTTGCCCGCGACCGCAGCGCCGCCCGCGAGCGCCGGATTCTCGGCGTCCTTGTCGGTGTGGATGTTCAGCGACGGGACCCCCGAGCCGCGGTCCTGCCCCTCCGGCACCCAGTGGTTAGCCGCCGCGTTGAACCGGCTCGCGAAGATCTGCAGCTTGCCGCCGAGCTTCGCGCTCGGCTCATACCAGGTGACCCACGGCACCGTCCGACCGGGTCCCGCGAAATCGATCGTCGGCGCTTCGGCCTCCGCGTTCGGGTCGATGTTCAGCGACTGCCCTTGGGTCACCCACTGCCCGTTGATGAACGCGCCCTTGAACGCGCGCACAAAGATCTGCTGCGAGCTCCCCGACTTCTGCTCAAACGCCGCCCACGGCACCCTCGCGCCGCCCGTCAGCGACCCACCGACCACGTCGGACTGCCCAGCATTCTGATTAGGGTCGATCCCATTGGCCGGGTCATTGTTGACCTGCGTTCCGCTCGCGGGCAACCCCACCAGGTCCGCCATCGCCGACCCGGCCCCGAGCAACATGATCGCTGCAGCCAGGATCACCACACACCGAGCGCGCCGGCGCTTCACGATCGACCCCCTTCGCATCGCGGTCGCAGCCACGACCGATACCTCGCCCTTACGTCGATACACGTCGACCTCCTTTGCCTTTGCGCGGTCGTGTGTGCTGCCACACGCCGCCCCGCGGTTCACTCTGCTGCGAGATACGGACGAGCGCGCCGAACGGTTCCCGACCGCCGACGACCCCTGGCCAACCGGTTGGCCCACAGAACCCCGACGACTGCGTTGGGCGCGCTCGCGCACATCATCACCGCCCGGCTATCGTCGACAACCTGGCTTGCCGCACACGCGCCACCAAGGCCCCACTAAACAACATCCCCATGCATGACCCTACCCCGTTGCGATCGGCGCGGAAACGACCCGAGGAAGGGTCGAACTCACCAGAACCACTCCGGCGTCGGGTCGCCAGCCGGCCGCAGCTTGCCGGGCATTGCAGGAACATCGCTCAGCGCCGCTTCGTGGCTGAGCGAGACCCAACGAGCACCTGATCGAGACGTTTGAGAGCATCGCAGCGGACGAGTTGGAAGAGCGCGCTGCCGACCGGCGCACACGCCCGCTCCGCCAGGTGAAGAGCGATGCCGCCGATCGATTCGACGCTGCTGCCTTCTATGCAACCAGCCACGATTTCGAGGTGTCTGGCGCCCGCGCTGGCTGCTGCTCTCGGACATCCGCGGCCACGCGGTCGCGCTGGTCGATACGACTGCTCATTCACGGGAGGAGGTGCAGGTGCTTGCTGGATGCGGACTCACGCGAGCTACCGCGGACGGGCGCCTGGATGGGGTCGAGCCTGGAGGTCGGACTGCTCCTCTTCTCGAAGCAGCAGCACAGGCGGGCGGGGGGTGCCGCCCCGCCCGCAAGGCTTCCCTACCGGCTCAGAGTTCGAGCCCGGCGCTGACGCGCATCATCGGCGTGCGCCGCGTGGAGCGCGCTGATGATCTCCTCGGTGTTGATCCCTTGGAGGTACACGCTGGTCGTGGACACATACGAATGCCCGAGCTGGCGCTGGATCACCGGTAGCGGCACGCCTTCGCGGGCGAGCTCGACAGCGTGAGCATGGCGGAGCTGATGTGGCGCAAAGCGGCGCCTGACCCCGGCCTCAAGCGCGTAGCGGCGCAGCTCGGCACGGACCGCGGTCGCTGACCACGGCCGACCGCGGGTCGCTCCGTCGATCACGCAGAACAACGGCCCGAGCGGCCACTGAGTGCGACACACGACCCACGGGGCGAGGTGGTCGCTCCAGGCCCAAGGGTCCATCCCGACCTCGCGGCGCTTGTTGCCCTTACCTGCCCGCACCAGGATCGAGCCGCGCCTGGCGTCGAGGTCGGACTCGGTTAGATCCAGAGCCTCCTGGATCCGCAGACCGCCGCGCCACAGCACCACGATCATCGCGCGCAACCGCAGCCCGTGCTGGTCGACCGGGATCCTGCGCATGACCGCGACGATCTCCTCGACCGTCGGCGGATCCGCGGGATACCTCATGCCCTTGTTGCGCGGCGGCCGGCCAGCGTTATGGCCAGGCATCGCCGCCGGCGAGCGCCGCCGCCCCGTCGCGTCGAGCAATACCGATGAAGACATCGCTCCCTCCCTTCGAGAGCAGATCGTTGACGGTCCTGCTCTACCGCCCCACCACACACGATGCAGCCGTCTCACCACTCCTCGCCGCGGGCGCCGCACCCTCGCGCTGAGCAGATCGAGATCGCCTGACCGGCTCGCGCGCGGGCGGCTGCGAGAAGGCCGGCGCGCTGCTGCTCCCCCAGAGAGCAGCCATCACGCGCCACGCCTGGTGCTCGTCCATTCCGCCAGCCAGGGACGCGTGCGCGCCGACGCTCCCTGTCTCGCGAGAGCGGAAGCGCGCATGTTTGCCTGGTCGTCGCCGATCGAGCAAACGCGACGTCGCGGTGCGTCGGCAGATCGTCGAAGACGACGCCTTCGGCCCCGGTCACCGCGGCTGTCGCTTCCCGATCGGGAAGCGGCACAACGGAGCAGGGCGTGTGGCAAACACGCGCTCATCGTCCTTCAATAGTTTCAGACGCCTCGATCGGGCCTCGTTCGCCTCCCTCTCGCAGCCACGACAAGCGGAAGTGCGAGACCGCCCGCGAGACTCTCCGATCGCCTCGGTGAGCGATCGCCTCACGAACATCGTGTGGGCGACGGGGGTCCTCCACTGCGCGATGGTTAGGGAGTGAGCAATGGCGGAGGCCAGGGATGACGTACCCGGCGGGCCCGGCAGGACTTGAGGACCCGCCCGCCGTTCGGGCACAACTCAAAGTAGAGGCCGTAACTCGCGTCGTAGTACGAGCCTCCGGTTGCAGGATCTCCGAAGCGACACGAGGACCGTATCCGGATCGAAAAGTTCCGCTTGTATAGGTTGGCGAATTGTCGAGGTCCCACCTCAGGTACTCACTTGCGCCGTAGAGCATGATCCGGTACCAGAGACGGGTCGGCTGTTGTTGTGCTTTGCGAGCGTGAGGATCGACGTGCGCTGCGGCGCTCGCCGCGAGAGATAGGGTGAGCACCGCTGTCAGCGTAAGCACCTTCGCGCACGAGGGCGCCGACCGCGCGGCAGGCGGCGTTCGGGGCCGGCTCGCCCGTGGCCTTACCGACCGGTCTGCCAGGGTCGGTTCGGGGAGTGGTCTGGCATGGTCGTCCTCTCAACAAGTCCCGCCGTGCGGCGGGCGCGTGTTGTTTCGCATTGGGAGCGTCTCCCGCGGTGCAGGCCGCTTCAGTCCCGCAGGTCGGGTCCTCCGCGTTCGGGGCCGCGGATAAGCCTGTGAGGTCCTTGTCGAGCTGCGTTGCCGAGCGACGCGGCGCCGGATCGGCCCGCACGGCGACTTTGAACCACACGCCATCGTGCGGGCGCCACCGGGTGTATGGGCGCTGCAGCAGCAGCGGTCATCTCCTACCGAGGCGGTCGGTGACGGCTAGGCGCTGTGGTTACGCCCCGCAAACGTGGAGCGCGTTCACCGGACCGCTGGTTCGTGCTCGTGCGGTTGCGGCACGATGCGGATGTACGGCCTCGGCGACTCCCACTCGCCGAACAGCTCTCGCGCCTGTTCGTCGGAGACCGACCCCGAGATGATCACGTCATCGCCCTGCGTCCAGTTGGCCGGCGTGGCCACCTTGTGGTTGGCGGTGAGCTGCAGCGAGTCGATCACGCGGAGCACCTCGTCGAAGTTGCGTCCTGTGGTCATCGGATAGACGAGAATAAGTTTGATCTTCTTGTCCGGGCCGATCACGAACACGTTGCGCACCGTCTGGTTGTCGGCCGGCGTGCGCGCCAGCGGATCGCCGGACACATCGGCCGGCAGCATCCCGTACAGCTTGGCCACCTTGTAGTCCGAATCGCCGATGCACGGGAAGTTGGGGGCGCAGCCCTGCGTCTCCTCGATGTCGTGCGCCCACGCCAGGTGCCGCTCGACCGCGTCGACCGACAGCCCCGTGACCTTGACCCCGCGGCGGTCGAACTCGGACTTGATGCGGGCCATGTAACCCAGTTCGGTGGTGCAGACCGGGGTGAAATCCTTCGGATGTGAGAACAGCACCGCCCAGGAGTCGCCGATCCATTCGTGAAAGCGGATCGGGCCTTCGGTGCTGGCCGCCTCGAAATCCGGGGCCGTATCTCCAAGCTTGAGACTCATGTCGCTCCTCTCGGTTGAGTTGTGCCGCCGGATGGTGCCTCCGCCGGCTTGCGAGAACCCTGTGGAAACCTTGTGGCCGCATCGTCTTGTCCGCAGCCGGGTGGGGGCGTACGGTTCGCATGTGGATCGGGCGGACGGACCGGTAATCCGACTCTGCGGGCGCTTTGAGGCGGCGCCGCGGGGCCGCGACGT
This sequence comes from Solirubrobacterales bacterium, assembly GCA_019244745.1. Taxonomy (GTDB): domain Bacteria; phylum Actinomycetota; class Thermoleophilia; order Solirubrobacterales; family Solirubrobacteraceae; genus Palsa-465. Next base: position 6,532 of record JAFASF010000123.1, read on the forward strand.
CTCCCACGAGCTGCCGGGTCGCCAGGGTCGGCTCTTGCTGGCCTTCCTCGCTTACAAGCCCGGTCGACCGGTCACTCGTGATCAGTTGATCGATCTGATCTGGCCGCACGATCCGCCGGCGGTCCCGGACGACGTGCTGGGCTCGATCCTGTCCAAGGTGCGGCGCGCGCTCGGCCCGGGCGTGATCGAGGGCAGACACGATCTGACACTCGTACTGCCCGAGGGCGCCCGGGTGGACGTGGAGATCGCAGCCGACGCGACCGAACGCGCCGAGGCCGCACTCGCTACGGGCGATGCCGGGCTCGCGAGTGGGGACGCAAAGACCGCGTGCGAGCTGACCGAGGGCGGCTTCCTGCCCGGCTTCGACAACCCCTGGGTCGAGGAGCGCCGCCGCGAGGTCGAGGAGCTGCGCCTCCGCGCCCTCGAATCCGCGGCCGGGGCTGGGCTTGCCCTTGGCGGCGTGGAGCTTACGTCAGCCGAACGGGCGGCACGTGAATTGATCTCGGCGGCGCCGCTAAGTGAGCTGGGATACCGCCTGCTGATGGAGATCCTCGCTGCGCGGGGCGACGTAGCGGCGGCGCTGCAGGTGTTCGACCTTCTCAGGGTCGCGCTGCGTGACGAGCTCGGGATCGCTCCAGGGCCGGCGGCCCGCGCCCTGCACGAACGACTGCTCGTAGGAGCCGAGCATGGCGACGCGCCGGTAAAGGACGGCACGAAGCCGCGCGAGGCTCCACGCCGCGAGGAGCGCAAGCTCGTGACGGTGCTGGCCGCCGAACCCCGCATCGAGGCCTCCGAGGATCCCGAGGAGTTGCGGGCGAGGAGGGCAAGCTCGCAGGAGCGCATCCGCCTCGAGGTGGAGCGGTTCGGGGGAACCATCGCCGGCACCGGTGGATCGAGCGTGCTCGCCCTGTTCGGCGCGAGCGCGGCTCATGAGGATGACGCGGAGCGCGCGGTGCGGGCGGCCGTTCGCTTGCGCGAGCTTGGCCTGGCGGCGTGCGTCGGGGCTGCGACCAGCGAGGTGCTGGTCGCACCGCCCGCCGCGACCGGGCAGACCGCGACCGGGAGGGCCGTCGACGATGCGCTCCGCATACAGCGAGCTGCGCCGCCGGGCGGCGTGTTAGCCGACGAGCTGACGGTCCGGGCTATCCCGCCCGATTCGGTCGTCTGCGACGCGCACGATGACGCCACGTGGGCGGTGCAGGCGGTGAGCCACAGGCTGGGCGTAGCGCTGGAGCATCCCGGACGAACGCCCTTCCTCGGGCGCAACAACGAGCTGGGGTTGCTCGCAAGCCTGCACGAGAGCATGCTGGAGCGCGAGCGTCCATCGATGGTCGTGCTCCTCGGGAACGCCGGCGTCGGCAAGAGCCGCCTGATTGACGAATTCGTCAAGCGTACGGAGGGGTCCGAGCCGTCCGTGTATCGCGGGCGCTGTCTTGCCTACGGTGAGGGGATCACCTACTGGGCGCTGCGGGAGGTGCTGTGCGCGGCGAGCGAGATCAGCCTCGACGATTCCGCGGCCACCGCCGAGACGAAGCTCCGAGAGTGCGTCCGCGCCGTGGTGCCCGCGGCCGAGGCGGACCGAGTCGCGGCGGCCCTGGCGGTGAGCGCGGGGATCACGCTGTCGGGGGATCCGCTCGCGGGCGTGGCGCCCGCGTCGGTGCGCGAGGAGATCTCGCTCGCCTGGCCCGCGTTCGTCAGTGGGCTGGCGTCACGCCGAGCGACGGTTGTGGTGATCGAGGATTTGCACTGGGCCGAGGAGCCTTTGCTTGAGCTGATCGAGCGGGTGGTGGCGCGCGCGACCGGGCCGGTGCTGCTCATCGTCAGCGCCCGGCCGGAGTTCGCCGAGGCTCGGCCCGGCTGGAGCGCGCGGACGGACACAAGCCAGATCGGACTTCAGCCCCTGCCCGATCGATATGCCCGGGAGCTGGTCGCCTGCCTACTGCCGTCTGCGGGCGCCGAGGTCAGGCAGCGAGTGGTCGCGGCCGCCGAGGGCAACCCGTTCTTCGCCGAGCAGCTCGCCCGCCACCTCGAAACCGAAAATGCTCCCGCAGCCGTTCCGGGCGGCATTCGGGGGCTGCTGGCGGCGCGCGTCGATGGGTTGCCGGCGGCCGAGAAGCGGGCGCTCCAGGATGCCGCGGTCATCGGCCGCGTGTTCTGGCCAATCGCGATCGAGTCGATCGAGGCCCAACCTGGGCTGGATGACACACTGCGCGCGCTGGAGCGACGGGGCCTGCTCGTGACCCACCCGAACTCGTCGCTGCCCGGGCACATCGAGCTGTCCTTCGGCCACGGGCTCGTGCGCGAGGTCGCCTACCAGTCCATCCCGCGCGCGCAGCGCTGCCGCGCGCACGCCGCAGTCGGCGCATGGCTCGAGCACGCCGCCAGCGATCGGCGCGAGGAGCTGATCGAGCTGATCGCGCACCACTACGAGCGCGCGGCGTCCGGCGAGGACGCCGCGCTGGCGTGGCCGCAAGCCCCTCGTGAGCGCGACCGGCTCCGCGGGAAGGCCGTGGCGGCGCTGATCGAGGCCGGCGAGGTCGCGCGCAGGCGCTCCTCGCTTGAGCAGGCACTGAGATACGCCGAGCGCGCACAGACACACGTACGCGACGAGCGCGAGCGGCTTGCCGCGTTCGAGCTGATCGCCCGCACCCATCACGCCGCTGCGCGCCCCGACGACGCGCTCGCGGCCTACCTCGCCGCAATCGGCGCCTGTCGAGCTCTGGGCGACCACGAGGCGGAGGTCGAGTTGCGCGCGTGGGCGATGTTGGTGTCCGCACGCTACTTCGGCGCGCATAGCACAGCCTGGCAGGCGCGCGCCGTCGAGCTTCTCAGGGAGGGGGTCGCGGACGATACCGTGGGCGACTGGTCATTCGCGCGCGCCGCACAGCTGATCGGCCGGTGGGGACTGCGCGTGCGGGCCGGAGTCGACGAACGCACTGTCGATGACGCCAAGCGCGACGCGGAGCACGCCGTTGCGATCGCCGAGACCACAGGCCCGCCGGAGCTAGTCGCCACCGCGCTCGAGGTCCTCACCTGGACCACCCTGGAGCAGGGCTTCTGCGATGCCGACGTGATGGGAAAACGTCTCATCAGCGCGAGCATGAACTCGCCAGATCGCTTCGAGGCGCACGAGTGCCTAGTGGCGGCCGCACTTTGCTACGGCTGGTCAGGCCGCTACGAGCGCTCAAGGGAAATCGGCCGCGAGGCGGCTGCGCGCGCCGCGCTGCTCACCCCGCACCGGCAGCTTCACGCCGCCGCAGCCCAGACCCTCTCCCTGGCGCCCACCGGTCGGTTTGCCGAACTCGGTCTGGCCACCGACCGCGTCGTCGAACTTGTCGCCGAGGAAGCTGATCGCACCTGCGGCCAGGCACGCGTAGCGCTCGCAGGGCGCCTGCTGTGGCTGTTCGAGAGCCTCGAGCCGGTGGCGCTGAAGGAGGGCCTTGAGCTGTTCGACCGCACCCGGCCCACGCGCTACGGAGGTGCCGAGTCGGCAGCCGGGGGGATCGAGCCGCTGCGCCACGTGATCGGCAACGAAAGCGCGCGCGCCAGGATCGCGGCCGTCGATCCAGGCGGCGATAAAGCGGCCGCGGTCCTCTGCCTGCGCGTGGAGCTTCCCGTGCTTGCGCTCAGCGGCGAGATCGCCAGCCTCGACGCTGCGATCGCCCGCGCGCGCACGCTCGCCGACGAGGCTTGCGCTCCAGCGCTGGGCTGGATCGCCGAGTGGGCGACCACCGTCCAGCTGGCGACCGATGATCCTGCCCTGGCGCTCAAGCGCGCCGCGCGCGCAACGGACGCGCTGGCCCGCTACGGCGAGCGCTATACCGCCGCGCGGCTGCTGTGCGACCTCCTCCCGCTCGTAACGGATGTCAACGGCGTCGCTGACATCGCCAACCAAACAGCCGCCGAGCTCGAAACCATGGGCGCGCTCGCGAGCGCGGCACAGGCGGTAGGCGCACTCGCCGTCTCTCGATGACCACGGACGTCCACGGCGACGCAAACACGTCGCTGACGCCCGCTTCGCGTGCCGCATGCTGAGACGAACTCTCTCGTCGCTTCTTGTTCGTCGCGGCGATGGAGAAGTAAGACGTCAGAGTGTCGCTGCGGACGACCGATGTCGCTCCTATGTCAAGCGGTTGTCGCTGTTTGCGGGAATTCGCTGCCGGGTTATCTGGCGCACGGCATGGAGTAGGGCGCGGCTCCGAGGATGGCGTCGGGGTCGTTGGGGTTGGCTGGGAGGGGATGGAGGAGTGGAGTTGGCGCCGGGGTGCGCAGGAGTCTCCAGACGCGGCGGGCGAGGTGGCGTTTGACGCAGCGGAGCGCTTCTTTGCGCGATTTGCCTTCGGCTTGTTTGCGCGCGAGGTAGG
>JAFASF010000324.1 GCA_019244745.1 Solirubrobacterales bacterium
TTCGCGCTGGTCGGCGGTTCGCGCGAGCGCACGCTGGCGTGAGCCGCGGGCGGCGCACGCTCGCCGTCGCGCTGAGCGCGGCCGTCGTCGGCCTCATGCTGCCGGCGGCCGCCTCGGCGCACGCCTATCTGGTCCGCACCGTGCCGGCGGCGAGCGTTGTGCTGCCCAGTCCGCCCCCCAACATCCAGCTCACCTACGACGAGGCCGTGGAGCCGCGCTTCGCGATCATCTCGGTGACCAACGTAGGAGCCCAGCAGGAGACGACGGGCCCGGTGCAACGCTCGCCGTCGAACCCCGACACGCTGGTCGTGCCCTTGCGGGCGCACCTTCCGGAGGGTTGGTACCTCATCTACTGGCGCGCGATCTCGGTTGACGGCCACCCGGTGCAAGGCGCCTTTACCTACGCGATCGGCCCCAATCCCGGCCCCCCGCCGCAATTCAAGGTTCCAAGCATCTCCGCGACCGCGACCACGCCGCAGCTGCTGATCGCCCGGTGGGCGATGTTCCTGTCCGTGATGGTGGCCATCGGTCTGCTCGTACTGCGGCTGCTGGTCGCGCGACCGCTGATTCGGCGAGTCGAGGGGGTGAGCCTGCGCGCCGTGTCGATCGCGTTCGTGATCGCCACGGTGGTGGGCCTGGTAGCGATCCCCGTGTACCTCGATTTCTCGACCGCCAACGACACGCTGCGCTCGGTGTTCGACGTCGGCGCGCTCGTGCCGCTGTTCCGGGCGACCGCCTTCGGCCGGGCGATCGTCGACCTGGAGCTGTGCTTTGCGTTGTTCTGCGTCGCCGCGTGGATCGCGCTGTGGGTGGATCGTCCGGACCGTGAGCGTCGATCGGTGGCGGAGCTCATCGCGACCTTGGGCGCTCTGCTCGCCGCCGCGGCGGTGCTGGTGGTCCCCGGCGCGGCCGGTCACGCGGCGCAAACCTCCCCGCGCGGTCTGACGCTCCTGTTCGACTGGCTTCACCTCAGTGCCGGCTCGGTCTGGCTGGGCGGGCTGATCGGGCTGCTGGTGATCTGGTTCAGCATGTCCGCGCGCGTTCGGGTGCCGGCGCTGTCGGTGTTGGTGCCGAGGTTCTCCAATGTGGCGCTCGCCTCCGTGGTGGTGGTGGCCGCCACGGGGATCGGCGAGGCGATCAACCACATGCCCGCGGTCAACGCGCTCTGGGAGACGGGCTTCGGGCAGGCCATACTGGTCAAGACCGGGCTCCTCGGCGCCGCGATGCTGATCGCCTCGGGGAACCTTTTGCGATCTCGGCCCCGGCTGCTCGTTGCGGGCGCGCGGCCGGAGGTCGGCGAGCCGGCGGCCCGCCTGCTGAGGGGGCTGATAAGCGGCGAGGTCGTCGTCATCGCCGGTGTGGTGTTCGCGGCCGCGGTGCTCTCGAGCCTCGCGCCCCCGCCACCCGCGTTCGCGCTCGAGAACTCGGCGATCGCGACGGTGGGGCCCGGGCGCGTGGCGCAGACCGTCACGCACGCCGGTTACGTCCTGCAATTGCTGGTCTCGCCGAACAAGGCCGCCGCGCCCGATTCGTTCGCGCTGCGGATCACGAGGAACGGGCAGCCGGTCAGCGGTGCGAACGTGACGCTGGCGTTCAACCACCTCGAGATGCAGATGCCCCAGCAGGAATACCAACTCGTCGAGACTCGGCCGGGCGTCTACTCGCGCTCGGCGCCGGCGCTCGTCATGGTCGGCCGCTGGGGGTTGACCTTCCAGGTCACACCCAAGAGCGGGCCGCCGTTCACGGCGCTGATCGTCGACCAAGCAAACGGATGAGGAGACTTAGTAGATGAACTTGACGCTCGCGAATGGGCTGCGCATCGTGGTGGCCATCGCCGCGCTGGCCGGCGCGGCCTTATTCCTGGCCGGCTGCGGCGGCTCCGGCAACGCGGTGAGCGTGCCCCAGGTCGCTCCGGCCAGTGTGTTCACGCTCGCCAACTTCACGCCCAGTACACCCGTTGCCGCCGGCCAGCCGACGACGATCTCGTTCCTCGTCCGTCAGCCCGACGGGAAGCCTCTGACCCGGTACCGGACGGGCTCGGGTCCGCACACCGGTGTGCATCTGATCATCGTCCGCGACGACCTGGCGTACATCATCCATCAGCACCCCCCGGTCCGGGCGGACGGCATGCTGAGCCAGACCGTCACGTTTCCGGCGCCGGGACCCTACCGCGTGCTGGTCGACCTGTATCCGAACATCCCCGGTGCCCCGCCGAACTTCCAGCTGTATCGGACGATCAACGTTGCCGGTGCCTATCACCCCCAGCCGCTGCCGCCATTCAAGGAGAACCTGGTCGTCGACGGCTACCACATCGACATGAAAGGCCACCCGAACCTGCACGCGATCCAGGCGCAGTTCGTCAACGTCGGCGTGACCGACCCGGCGGGCCACACGGTCACGTTCGTTCCCTGGTTCGGCGCGCTCGCGCACGCGATCTTCTTCCACCAAGGATCTCTGGACTACTTCCACACCCACATCTGCTCGGCCAACGCGCCCAATTGCGGCGCCTTGCCGGGCCTGCCCGCCACGCGGATCACCGGCCACTCGACGGCGCCCGGGAAGCTGACGATCGGCGTCCTGGTGCCCGCGCCGGGCACGTGGCGGCTGTTTTTGCAGATGAAGCTGGGCGGCCGGATCATCACCGCGCCGTACACGCTGCAGGTGGGGTCATGAAGTCGTCTGCAATCCGCCTGCGCCTGCTCGCCGCGGCCGTGGCGTTGGCAGCGGGCACGGCTGCCGTCATCGTCGCGATCCTGCTGGTGCGAAGCGCTCTCGGTTAGGGCCACCACGAATGCGCGCCAGCAAAGGCAGAGGCAAACCCAGCGCCTGGCTGGCGGCGGGCGTCACGGCCGCTCTACTCGCCGCTTGCGGCAGCTCGACCTCGTCCACCTCGACGGCTGCCAGCACGCCGGCGGCCGGGGGATCGGGCGGCTTTGGCACAACCGTGAACATCCCCGTGCCGGCGTCGCTGCGACGGATGCCGCTGACAAACCAGTACGGGAAGACAGTCGATCTCGAGTCCTGGTCCGGGAAGACCGTGCTGCTCGTGCCGTTCCTCACGCTGTGCCAGGACATCTGCCCGATGACGACCGGAAACCTGGTCGCGGCCGAGCAATCGCTGCGCGCCGACCACCAGGCCTCAAAGGTCCAGATCGTCGAGCTGTCGGTCGACCCAGCGCGCGACACGCCGGCGCGTCTCGCCGCCTACGCGAAGCTGACCGGCGCCGACTGGCAACTGGTCACGGAGTCCCCGGCTGCGCTGCGCGTGCTCCAGAAGCATTTCGGCTTCTACTACCAGAAGGTGCCCGAGGACGATCCGGACGCGCGCGACTGGTGGACCGGCAAGCCACTCACCTACGACGTGGATCACACCGACAACTACTTCGTGATCGACGCCGCCGGCGTGGAGCGCGTGCTCCAGGAGGCCGCGCCGGACTTCCACGGCCCGCTCAATCCGAAGCTCTACCGGTTCCTCGACGCGCTCGGTCGCCAGCATCTGAAGAACGCACCACAGCCGGACTGGACCCCGGCCGACGTGCTCCGGGCACTGGCGGTGTCGGTGGGCACGCCGCTGGCGGCGTCGGCGAATTAGCGGGACACCTCACCCCCGGTGCACGGCGGCGAGCAGCCCGGCATATGACCGGACCAGCGCCGCGCGCTCCTGGTCGATCAGCGGGCTCTCGAGCTTGCACCCCTCGCTGACCCACTCATCGGAATGGCGCATCGCCAGGGCGCGCTGCTCGGCCGCCACACGCACGTCGTCCGTTGAGACGCCGTATACGTAGGCGTAGAGGGCCGCGAGCGCGCGGATGAGCCCGCGTTCGTCATCGGCGCGCGCGGGGCTGTGCTGGTGTTCGCGGTGTTCGCGCCACCATTCCACCTCGAGCTCGGCCGCTCTGGTCGGATCGAACGACTCGCCGTGGGCACGGCCCACGAGCGCATAGAAGCGCGCCATCGCGCGCCGGGCCCCCTCCGGATCATTGTCCGGAAACGGCGCCCAGAGCTGATTCGCACGCATGACCAGCCAGGCGCCATAGATCGTCGAGGGCCAGGGCAGGGCGAACACCGAGTGCGTCAGCGCGAGCGCCGAGCGCAGGAAGCGAACCCACGCCCGGCGGTAGTACGAAACCCACGCGTCGCATTCGAGGCGGCCCACGCGCCGCGGATCAAACGATCGGTGGGCGTTACGTCGGCGCAGTCGTCTGGAGCGCCGCCACTTGGCGAGCGCTCGCCTCACACCAACCGTTCGACGAGCATCGCCTGCCCCATGCCTCCGGCGACGCACATCGACTCGATCCCGTAGGTCCCGTCGAGCGTACGCATCCCATTGAGCAGCGTGGTCATGATCCGCGCCCCGGTCATCCCGAACGGGTGGCCGAGGGCGATCGCGCCACCGAACGGGTTGAGCTTCTCCTCGGGTATACCGAGCTCATCCTTGCAGGGGACGATCTGGGCGGCGAACGCCTCGTTGATCTCGACCACGTCTACGTCGTCGATCGACATGCCCGTCGTCTCGAGGAGCTTCTGGATCGCGGGGATCGGGCCGAGTCCCATGATCTCGGGCCGAATCGCGGCGACCGTGGAGGCCACGATCCGCGCCCGAGGCTGCAACCCCAACGCGGCCGCTTTCTCGTCGGACATCACCAGCACGGCCGCGGCGCCGTCGTTGAGCGGGCAGGCATTGCCGGCGGTGACGGTCCCGTCGGGCTTGAAGGCCGGCTTGAGCTGGGCGAGAACCTCCATGGTCGTGCCGGGCCGCGGTCCGTCGTCACGCGCGACGACCGTCTCGGCGACGTCGATCTCGTTGCCCTCCTTGTCGATGTCCCGGTGCGCGGGGACGGGGACGGGGACGATCTCGGAATCGAAGTGGCCCGAGTCGCGGGCCTGCACGGCCCGCGCCTGGGAGATGACCGCCCACTCGTCCTGTTGCTCACGGGTCACGTGGCACCGCTCCGCGACGTTCTCGGCGGTCAGCCCCATGGGGATGTAGACGTCGTACGGGGCGCCGTTTGAGCCGCTCAGCTTCGGATGCTTGGCCTCCTCGGTCATCCCCGCGCCCAGCCCCGCTCGCGACACGGCCTCGACCCCGGCCGCGATGTACTGGTCGCCCTCGCCGGCCTTGATCGCGTGGAAGGCCATCCGGATCGTCTGCAGAGAGGAGGCGCAGAAGCGGTTGACCGTGCACGCCGGGACATGGTGGTCGATCCCCGCGAGCAGCGAGGCGTTGCGGCCAACGTTGTAGCCCTGCTCGCCGGCGCCCGAAGCCGCACCCATCATCACGTCGACGGTCTGCGAGAAGTCGACCTCGGGGTTGCGCTCGATCAGTGCGCGGAGCGGGATGGCCGCGAGGTCATCGGCCCGCATGGTCTTGAGCGAGCCCCTTCCCGCCCGTCCGATCGGTGTGCGGATGGCGTCGACGATCACGGCTTCAGGCATGTCGCTTGCTTCTCCTGGATTCGTGGCCTGGCCTTTTGATCCTAATGGCATGGAGGCGGTCCTCGGCGTGACCGCGTTTGGCAACCGGTCCAGCGGCAACGAGCACCTCGGCTCAGCGTCTGAACGTGTGGGCGAGCCCTAGCTCGGGGTCGTGGCCGGCGCGTCGCCACTGGGCGCGGCGTCCAGTAGCGCCCAGATGTCGGCGACGACTTCCTGGGGCTCGTGAGTGAGCCGGTCCTCGGAGATGCGCAGCACCCGGTAGCCGGCGC
>JAFASF010000331.1 GCA_019244745.1 Solirubrobacterales bacterium
GTTACCGACGCCGTTGCCGTTGCCAGACCCGTTGCCGTTCCCTCCGCCCGAGCTGACCGAGCGTGGTCCGTTGTACTGAGTCCCCGACCACTGATTCGATGGCTGCGGGAAATCGCCGCAGAAGCCATCGCTGGCCGCCGCCATGTAGTCGTGCCAGATCGGGGCGGCCAGGGCGCCACCGAAGCCGTTGGGCATCGAGATGTTGCCCTGAGGGTAGCCCACCCACACCGCGGTCGACAGCTGGGGTGTGTAGCCGACGAACCAGGCGTTGTCCATGTTCTCAGCCGTCCCCGTCTTCCCGGCCGCCGGGCAGCCAAAGTCGGCAGCGGTTCCCGTTCCACTCTGGATCACGGTCTTGAGCACCTGGGTCGCCGCGTAGGCCTCCCCTGAGCCGAAGACCTGCGTTTTCGGAGGGTCGCTCAGGTTCATCACGCTGCCGTCCGGAAACACGATCTTGCTGATGATCGTCGGTGCCATGTGGTCGCCGCCGTTGGCGATGGTCGCGTACGCGTCAGCCATCTCAAGCGGGGTGACGCCGATCCGCTGGCCGCCGATCACCTCCGAGGGGTTGCCATCGAGGGGGGAGGTGATGCCCATCGCGTGCGCCATCTGATCGAGTTTGTCCCAGCCGAGGTCGGCGGCGAGCTGGGCGAACACGGTGTTGTCGGAAACCGTGGTGGCCTTCGCGACGCTGATGTTGCCCTGATAGGTCTCCTCCGCGGTATGGACGGACCAGGTCGGGTCCTGGGGCAACCATCCGGCCCCCAGGAAGTGCGAGTTGTAGTAGGTCTGGTTGGGGTCGCCGTCGTAGTCGTGGATCAGCGTCATCAACGCGAACGGCTTGAACGCCGATCCGCTCTGGCGATGGGCGTACGCCGCGAAGTCGAAGCTGGTCTGCGTGTATGTCGACGAGTTGGCCATCGCCAGGATGTTGCCGTTCGACGGGTCGATCGACACCAGTGCTGCCGCCGGCTGGTTGTCAAGGACGGGTCCACCCTCGTGCCCGGCGATCGCCGATTCGGCCTCCGCCTGCTTCTTGAGATCGAGCGTCGTATAGACCTTGAGGCCCCCATTGGTGACCGCGGGGCAGTGGTCCGGCGTCTGTGGGCACAGCTTCTCGTCCAGCTGCTGCCTGACGAAGTCGAACACGTACGGCTGGCGGATCACGGTATAGGTCGTGTTGGGGTGAACCTGCAGTGGCTGGGCGTTCGCGCGGTTGGCCTGCGCCTGCGTTATGTAGTGGGATTTGACCATCGCCTCGAGCACGTTGTGGCGACGCCCGTGGGCCAACCCCGGCTCGACCAGCGGGTTGTATTGCGAGGGAGCCTGCGGCAGGCCCGCGAGCAGGGCGATCTGGGCGAGATTGAGCTTCCAGACCGGCTCGTTGAAGAACATCTGCGATGCCGCTCCCACGCCCACCGCTTCCTCGCCGCCCACGGTTCCGTAAGGGACCACGTTCAGGTAGGCGTCGAGGATCCAGGACTTGGAGTGCTTCTTCTCGAGCTGTTGGGCAAGCTTGGCCTGGACGATCTTGTATTTGAGATCGTGGTGGATCGCGTACTTCGTGCCGTCGATGTAGTTGTTATCGACGAGCTGCATCGTCAAGGTCGATGCTCCCTGAAGCGCGTTGCCCTGGCCGAACAGGTCCTTGATTCCGGCACGGAGGATGCCCTGGTAATCGAGTGCTCCGTGCTGATAGAAGCGACGATCCTCAATCGCGACCGTCGCCTGTAGCAGCCGGTTGGGGATCCTCGAGCTCGGCACCGGCGTGTAGATCGTGTCGGTGTGGATGTATCCCAAGGGCGTACCGTCGGCAGCGAAAATCTCGGACGGCGGATGCGGATCGCGCGGCCTCAGGTCGGTTAGGTTGGGGGCGCTGTCGGCGACCGCGACCACCCATCCGACGGCCGCGAGCGCCCCGAGCACGGCGGCGCACAGGCCGAGCATGGCCGTCATCATCACAACGCGCGTGACGGGATGGCCGCGGCGCCGGCGTCGCTTGTGTCGTTCGCGTCGGCTCATTCGGTGGAATCGGGCGGAAAGGACCGGGTGGCGGCCCGCAATCACTTCGTCCGCTCGGGCAGACGAGTGTACCTAGGCGGATGTTTCGGTTTCGTTGGTTGTGCTCCTTCCAAGTGACACCAGCCGTGCGACACTCGGCGGCTCGCATGCACGCCGGCAAGGTTCCAGCCGCGGTCCTTTTTGACGCGCTCGGCACGCTCGTCGCGCTCGAGCCGCCCGCTCCCAACCTCCGCCGCGAGCTCGCAAACCGGTTCGGCATCACGGCGACCGACGCGGAGGCCGAGCGCGCGATAGCGGCCGAGATCACCTTCTACCGGGCCCATCTCGACGAGGGCCGCGACGCGCGCAGGCTGGCGGATCTCCGCAGTCGCTGCGCGGAGGCGCTGCGGACCGCGCTCCCCCAGACGCGCCAGCTTGCCCACGTGACCACGGGTGCGCTCACCGAAGCCCTCCTCGAGTCGCTGCGGTTCCGGGCCTTCCCGGAGGCCCACGGCGCGTTGGCTGCCGTCCGCGCCCGCGGCCAGCGGCTTGCAGTGGTGAGCAACTGGGACGCCTCGCTACCCGACGTGCTGGCCCGACTGAACCTGACGCCGCTCCTCGACGGTGTCGTGACCTCGGCGCAGGTCGGCGCTCGCAAGCCGTCGCCAGCAATCTTCGAGGCGGCTCTGCGTGCCGTGCGCGCCGAGCCCGCGGAAGCGCTGCACGTCGGCGACAGTCTCGAGGAGGACGTCAACGGAGCGCGCCGGGCCGGAATCGAGGCGGTCCTGATCTCCAGGGACGGGACGCGCGGGCCCCCGGGCGTACGCACGATCGCAAGCCTCCTGGAGCTCTGAACGGCCCGCGCCGCAAGCCGGAGACCCCACGCTAAGAGTCCCGTAAGCGAATGAACTGGCTGCCAGGTCGAGACCCTAACCTGCAGGGCATGCCGAGCATTCCTCCGCCGGACACGGTGGCGCCGGCCTCTCCGCCCGAGCGCGATGAGCCTGCGCCGGCGCGCGGCTTCGACGTGCCGCCATGGCCGGCGTGGACCGCCCCCGCGAGCATCGTGCTCGGGCTCGCGCTGGGCGTGTTCGGCACCCTGATCGTGCAGGGAGTCGGTCACGCCGCGGGCTCGAGCCTCACGCACCCCACCCCGGCGGTAAACCTGGTCAGCGACCTGGTGTTCGACCTGGCGTTCGTGGCCGCCGCGCTCTATTTCGCGATGCTGCGCAGTCGCTCGCGGCCCACCGACTTCGGCTTCCGTCGAGTGCGTCCGAGACTGGCGATCGGCGCCGTCCTGATCGCGGCGGTCGGCTATTACCTCGTGACGGCCGTGTACAGCGCGCTGGTCAAGTTGCACGGCACCGACAAGCTCCCCAGCGAGCTGGGAGTCGGCAAGAGCACCGCGGCACTGGTGGGCGCCGCGGTGTTTGTCTGCGTGATCGCTCCGATGGCCGAGGAGTTCTTCTTCCGCGGCTTCTTCTTCGGTGCGCTCCGGCGAGTTCGGATTGTGATCGGTGGGCGCGACATCGGGACGTGGATGGCCGCGGTCGTCACCGGGATCCTGTTCGGCCTCGCTCATACCGGCTCGGCCTCCGCGCAGTATCTGATCCCGCTCGGTTTCCTGGGCTTCGTGCTGTGCCTGGTGCGATGGAAGACGGCCTCGCTGTATCCGTGCATCGCGCTTCACTCGATCAACAACTCGCTGGCGCTCGGCGTCAACCAGCTCAACTGGAACGCGGCCGAGATCCTGGGGCTGATGCTCGGATCGCTGGTTGTGATCGGGGCGATCACCGGGCCGCTTGCAGGGCCGCGCCCGGCCGCGACCACGCCCGGCTGATTTAATCTCCCTTGATGTCAAGGGGCCTGGCTCGATTGGCGTGTTGTTCCGCCGCTCTGATCGGGCTCACAGCCACGGCTCCGGCGTCGGCGGCCGCTGGCACGCCCACCGCGACGGCTCCCGCCGCGCCCGTCAAGGCGTCGCTGACGCTGTACCTCCCGGACGCGTTCTTCGTCCACCACCAGGCTCTGATGGTGACGGGGAGAACCCTGCACGTTGGCGGAGTCGTGCGCCCATACGTCGCCGGCCAATGGGTGACGTTACGCGCCGCGATCGGCCGCCACGTGATCAAGACAGACCGGCTGCGGGTCAAGCCCGCGCCGGGTGGACGCTACGGCCGCTTCACCGAGCCGCTCACGAGCAACAGCACCGGCACGGTTACCGTCTCGGTGAAGCACGTCGCGACCCCGCAGGTCGCGACGTTCGCCGCCGAGCGCCGCTACACGCTGCTCGCCACGAGCGCCGGCTCCGGCTCGACCGGCCGGCTCGTCCAGCTCGTCCAGCAGAGGCTGGCGGCCCTTCACTTCTACATCCCGCAGACCGGGGTCTACGACATGGGAACGGGGTGGGCGCTCGATGCCTACCACCGCCTGCTCGGGTGGGGCACCTCCCAGGCGCTCGATCACAAGACGCTCATCTGGATGCTCAACGGGTGGGGCGCCTTCAAGGTCCGCTACCCCAACCACGGAAAGCACGTCGAGGGCAACCTGTCGCGGCAAGTGCTGGCCCTGATAACCGGCTCGAGCGTGTACCGGATCTATCCGATCAGCTCGGGTAAGCCCTCGACCCCCACGATCCTCGGCAACTTCCGCGTCTACGCGAAGGTGCCGGGGTACCTGCCGGACGGGATGTACGACTCGAACTTCTTCTACGGCGGCTACGCGGTCCACGGCTACGATCCCGCGCCCGACTATCCGGCCAGTCACGGGTGCATGCGGTTGCCGATCCCCGACGCGGTCTCGGTCTATGACTGGCTCGACATCGGGGACCGCGTGGATACCTACTACTGAGTACATGTCTCTCGGCGCTCAGACGACCGCGCGCGAGCGCCTCGTGGCCGAGCTGCGCGAGCAGGCGCTCGTGATCGGCGAGGTCGTGCTCACGAGCGGCCGCAAGGCCCAGTACCTGGTCGACGCCAAGCGCGCGATCCTGCGCCCCGCCGGATTCCTCGCGCTCGCCGAGCTGGTCGCCGCGCAGGCGCGCGAATGGGACGCCACCGCGGTGGGCGGGATGACGATGGGCGCGGACCCGATCGCGTGCGCGGCACTCGCTGGGGGCGCCGAGGTGAAGGCGTTCTTCGTGCGCAAGGAGGTCAAGGGACACGGGCTCTCGCGCCGCATCGAGGGGCCGGCCCTGGCCCCCGAGGACCGCTGCATGGTCGTGGAGGACGTGGTCACCACGGGTGGCTCCACGATCCGCGCGATCGAGGCCGTTCGCGAGGAGGGCCACCAGGTGTGCGGCGTGCTCGCGATCTGTGACCGGCTCGCGGGCGGGGCGGAGGCGATCGAGCGAGCCGCCGCCGCCCCGTTCGTTGCCCTGACGACGATCGACGAGGTCTATCCGGAGCGGCCCGACCGCGATCTATAGGTGTGCTGAATCTGCCCCCCATACGGGGGCTTATTCAGCACACCCCGCCGTCGCCCGCGCTTATCGCGGCGGCCTTCGGCTTGTGTGCTCGAAGGCCGCCGACCGGCCGCTCCGGGGCACGCTCACCGCGGCAAGCCCACGCACTCGGGCAGCCGCTGATGCAGAGCCTGCACCTTCCAGCCGCGGGCGTGGGGCGTGAACAGCACGACCGGACGTCGGCTGTGGATCGCGGGCCCGTACTTGAAGCCGACCCTTGAGACGTTCACGCGCAGCTCCCAGGCCAGGATCGTCTGATACTCGAGCCGGGTCAGCGGCTCTCCACAGCCGCGCAACCGGGCCGCGCCCCCCAGACTCGTGATCGTCCCCGCGAGGCGGTTGATCTGTTTCGTCCGCGCGCGCTGCACGCGCAGATCCTTGCGCTCGATGCGCGCCCGCGACAACGCCGGCGGGACCAGGAGGGCCACCGCGACCGCGACGAGCGCGACGCCGGCGACGCCAGCCAGCCGGGGGGGCTCCGCCAGCAGCCGGCCCACGCCGACCGCGGCGATCACGACCATCACCGCGGCCGCCTCGAACATGTAGCGAGGCAGTCCCGGCCAGCCATGAAGTGCGAACGCGATCTCCAGGATCACCCAGGCAACGGCTCCGGCCGCGATCGCCAGCGTCGCGCGGTCTCGACGCGCGAGCGCAAAGCCGACCGAAATCAGCGCCAGCAACTCGAGCGGGGTCTCATGCAGGTCGAGGAACCGGTCGATGGTCCCGAGCACCCGGCCGCTGTGCAGTGCGCGGCCCGAGCCGAGCGCATTCGTTCCGGCGACGAACGGGCTGCGCGAGGTGAGCGCGGGGATCCCAAACCACAGCGCGAGCACGACCGCCACCGACGCGACGATCAGCGTCCGCATCGCGGGGATCGTGCGCCACCCCCAGATCGCGTACGCCGCGACGAACGGCCAGACCTCCGGGCGGCCCAACGAGGCCAGTGCCCCGAGCACGAATGCCCAGCGGGGACGTCCCGACAGATGGCAGTCGATCGCGCCCAGGCACAGCGTCACGATCATCGGATCCGACTGGGAGCTGAGCACGTAGTGGGCGTAGTCCCGGATCCCGAGGAGGGCGAGGCCGGCGAACGCGCCGGCGGCGATCGCGGCGTAGCGGCGCTCCGGCCCGGCGTCGGTCAGCCGGTAGGCGATCCTCGCTGCGAACACCACCCCGGCCAGCGACACCGCGACGACGGTGATCATCCACAGCCACACCTGGTAGTGGCCGAACAGCGCGTAGGGAACCGTGAACAGGTACGGGAGCGGCTTCCACGAAGGCGCGGCGTTCGTGTCGAGCGATCCGGTGAGCGTCTGATGGCCCCACACCAGCCACCCGTACGGATCGAAGCCGGGCCGGGTGCGCGCCCACACGACGATGAGCGTGGAGACCACGAGCAACACCGCCGCGATGATCAGCTCCGGATGCTTGCGGATCAGGGGACCGGCCCCGGGCGCACGACTCGCAGTTCCCCTGGCAGGCGCCGGCGCGACTGACCGCTGTTCGAGCGTCGACTCGCTCACGGCGGGGACAACTCAGCGCCGGATGAGGACGCCGTTGGGGTGATGGCGCGTGATCACGAACGCGGCCCTGAGCCCCCGGCAGCGGCTCACCTGATCGTGGCGGGTGTGCCACGGCAGCACCGTCCAGCCGCCCCGCGGGACCGGAGTGAACAAGACAATGGGGTATTTGCGGTGCAGCTCGTAATTGGGGAGATGGCCGATGTAGCCGACATCCAGCCTCGTGAACCACGCCAGGGCACTGACGTACTCGACGTCGGTCACCGGCCTGCCGCAGTTGCGGATGTGCCGGTAACCCCCGAGGACGTCGATCGTGGTCTGAAGTAGCGCGAGCTCGTGGGTGCGGCCGTGCTCGTGACGGAGGTCGGTGCGCTCGGTGCGCACCCGCGCGAGCGCGCCCGGAACCAGGCTTCCGACGATCACGACCACGACCGCGATCCCGGCCCACCGCGGCACGCCGCGCCACAGCGCCGCCCCGCCGATCAGTAGCCATCCCACCCCCACGCCCGCCAGGACCGTGGCGACCGCGGCCGGTTCCATCACGTACCTGGGCAGCGCCGGCCAGCCGTGGATGGCAAACGCGATCTCCACCACCACCCACACCACGATGCCGCCGGCGAGCAACAGGATCAGGCGGTTGCGCCGCACGATCGCCACTCCGACCGTGAACAGCGCCGCCAGCCAGATCGGCAGGTACTGGAGCTCGGTGAAGCGCCCAATCGTCCCCGTGACCTTGTTCTGACGAAGCTCCCGCGGGGAGCCCTGGGCCAGCTGCCCGGCCACGAACGGCCGGTGGTTGGTGATCGTGGGGATCCCGAACCACATGAACAGGATGAGCGCCCAGCCCGCGTAGAGCATCCACCGCATCCGCGGCTCAGAGCGCCAGGCCCAGATCGAATACAGGCCGAGGAACGGCCACGCTTCCGGGCGTCCGAGCGCGGCCAGCACCCCCAGCACGAACGCCCACCGCGGCCGGCCCGACAGATAACAGTCGATCGCCCCGAGCACGAGCGTGACGATCATGGGGTCGGACTGCACGCTCAGGATGTAGTGCATGTAGTCCTCGAGTCCCAGCACCGCCAACCCGGTGAACACCGCCGCAGCGATCGCCGCGCGGCGCCGGTCAGGTTGATCCCCGACGATCCGGTAGGCGATCCGCCCGGCGAAGATGCAACCCGCGAACGAGCTCGCCACGAGCGTGATCATCCAAAGCCACAGCGCGTAGTGGCCGAACAGGGCATAGGGCACGGTGAACAGGAACGGGAGTGGCTTCCACGACGGCGCCCCGCCGAGGTCCAGGCTGAAATGCAGGGACTGATACCCCCACACGAGCCAGCCATAGGCGTCGTAGCTCGGGCGCGTTCTTGCGTAGATGACGAGCGCGGTGGAGAAGATCACCACCGCGATCGTGGCCGACCACCAGGGGTGCCGGCGGATGAATCCGCGGATCGTCCAGGGGACCGCCTCCGGCGCGCGGCGACGGTCCTCTGTGGCCGGCGGGGCCGCCGGTGTCGTTGGTGCTTCTAGCGTGCTCTCGGACACGAGGCGGCGCGGACGGTAGCACGCGCGCAGGTGAGAATCGTGTTAGCCGCGGCCGGGCGTCCCGGCGACGGGCAAGGCGCCGGCGCCGCGAGGGCTCTGATAGCGTCTCGCGCCGAGGTGTCTCTCCGCGTAGCGCCCCCGGCAGGAATCGAACCTGCATCCCGCGCTTAGGAGGCGCGTGCTCTATCCATTGAGCTACGAGGGCGGCGGGGACAGCCGCCTGAGAGCGTATCCAGCCCGCCCCGGTTCGTTGATGCCCCGTTAATCAAGGATGACAGAGGAGCGCAGTTGTGGTTTTATCTCCCTCGCTGTGGAGGAGGACGGATCCGAGTTGTGGCGCGTGACCAGGCGTGACGCATGAGTGTCGGCGCCTCAGAGCTTCTCGTCGAGGGGGAGCCGAGCGTTGAGGCGATCGAGCTCGTCCCCGGCGAGGTCACGGCACGCTCGCCGTGGCAGCTCTTCTGGCGGCGGTTCCGCGCCGATCGCGTGGCGATGGCCTCCGGGATCTTCATCGTCCTCCTGATCCTGGTCGCGATCTTCGCGCCATTGATCGTAAGCATCCTGGGCCTCCCGGGGCCCAGTGTCCAGAACCCGAACCTGACGGACGCGTTTGGAACCCCGATCGGACCAACCGGCGCCCATCCGTTCGGCGTCGATCCGCTCGGCGAGGACGTGATGTCGCGAGTCATCTACGGCGCTCGCGTGTCGCTCGAGGTGGGGATCATAGGCACGGCGCTCTCGACGTTCCTCGGCGTCTCGCTGGGTCTGATCGCGGGCTTCTACCGCGGCTGGGCCGACACCGGGCTATCACGACTGGCCGACGTGGTGCTGTCGTTCCCGATCCTGCTGTTCGGTTTGGGAATCGGTGCGGCGTGCGCGGTCAACGGTTGCCTCGGCGGCGCCATCCAGCCCGGCGTACAGACGATCATCGCGATCATCGTGATCGCGGGTTGGACGTACATCTACCGGATCACGCGCGGGCAGGTGCTGTCGCTGCGCGAGAAGGAGTTCGTGGAGGCGGCGCGATCGCTGGGCGCCTCGAACCGGAGGATCATGTTCCGTGAGATCCTCCCCAACCTGGTCGCCCCGATCATCGTCTACAGCAGCCTGCTGATACCGGTCAATATTCTTTTCGAGGCTGCCCTGTCATATCTGGGGGTGGGAGTCAAACCGCCGACGGCGAGCTGGGGCCAGATGATCGCCGACGCGACCTCCAACTTCCAGACGGTGTGGTGGTACATGCTCTTCCCGGGAGTGGCCCTCCTGCTCACGGTGCTGGCGTTCAACCTCGTCGGCGACGGCTTGCAGGACGCTCTCAATCCGAAGGCCGACAGGTGAGCGGCTGAAAACAAACACATAGGAGGAGGTAAAATGAAGTGGAGGTTTAAGAGGCTTGCACTTGCTGGGGTAACGTGCAGCCTCGCATTGGTGGTCGCGGCCTGCGGCTCAAGTAGCTCAAAGACCTCGAGCAGCGGCGCCTCTAGCACCAGCTCGAACGGGCTCAAGCCCGCCCTTGACGGGTCCAACCAGACCCTCACCGGTGGGAAGAAGGGTGGCACCCTCACGGTCTACAACCACGAGGACTTCGAGCATCTCGACCCCGGCCAGGCGTACTTCGTCATCGACTACGAGGCCGTCTACGCCACCCAGCGGCCGCTGTACATCTTCCCGCCGAACGACTCGCAGCACGTGATTCCCGACATGGCCTCGGGTCCACCGCAGATCACCAACGGCGGCAAGACGGTCACGGTGAACATCCGCCCGAACGTGAAGTTCGGCCCGCCCGTCAATCGCGCCGTCACCTGCAGCGACGTCAAATACGCGATCGAGCGCGGGGCTAACCCGAACGTCGGCAACGCGTACTTCCCGGCGTACTTCGCCTACCTCCAGGGCGGGAGCAGCGCAACCGGCGGCCCGATTCCTGGAATCGTGTGCACGAGCCCGACGCAGATCGTGTTCCACCTGACCGGTCCCTACGGCACGTTCTTCGTCGGTGCGCTGTCACTGCCGCTGTCGGCGGCGGTGCCCAAGGAGTTCGTCCAGCCGCTGGATAAGCAGAAGCCGACCGCCTACGGCGCGAAGTACCTGGTGGCGACCGGTCCGTACATGTTCAAGTCGGACTCGAAGGGGGTGTTCCTCGGCATCGGCTACCAGCCGGGCAAGTCGGCGACGCTCGTGCGCAACCCGAACTGGAACGCGTCCACCGATCCCCGTCCGGCGTATCTGAACCAGATCAACATCAACATCGGCGGCGATCCGAACGTGATCGGCCGTCAGGTGCTGACGGGATCGGACACGGTGCAGAACGACACCCCGGCGGACGCGATCGTCAAGCTCGCCTACCAGAACTACTACAACCAGCTGGTCGCGGTGCCCGGCTCGGGCGACCGGTACGTGGGCCTGAACGAGCAGCACGGTCCGTTCACGAACATCAACACGCGGAAGGCGTTCTGGGCCGCGCTCGACCGCGAGGCGATGATCAAGGCCCGCGGCGGTGAGGTCGTCGAGCAGCTCGGAACGCACTTCATCTACCCGGGCTCGGCCGGCTACGACCAGGCCGGCGGTGCCAGCGGACCGAACGTCGACTACAACAACTCCCCGGCCGGGAACATGTCCGTCGCCGCCAAATACATGAAGGCGGCCGGGTACCCGAGCGGCAAGTACACCGGGAGCTACGTCCTGAAGGTCGTCGGCTCCACCGGCGATCCGGCCGACAAGGATGCGGCGATCGTCAACCAGACGCTCCAGAGTCTGGGGTTCAAGACGAACTTCACGCTCGTCGACCAGTCCGTCATGTACAGCAAGTACTGCGGCGTCCCCAAGCAGCAGATCGATGTCTGCCCGAACGTCGGCTGGATCCGCGACTGGTACGACCCGCAGACGCTGCTGGATCCGACGTTCGCCGGTTACAACATCGTCCCGACGAACAACTCCAACTGGGGCATGGTCAGTTGGCAGGACTGGCCGAAGGCAAACGGCGGCACGTACACCAGCGGGCCGCTCACGCCGATCGACCAGGCGATGAAGACCGCCGAGACGTCCGTCGGCGACGCCAACCGCGCGAGCGCGTGGGCCAAGGTGGACCAGATGCTCGTGGGCGACGCGGTCGCGGTGCCGTGGGCGTTCGACAAGCAGCCGAACATCGCGGCCAAGGACGTCAATGGCATCAACGATCTCTGGAACGAGGGATCCTGGGACTACTCCTGGATGTGGTTGAAGAACGCCTAGCAGCGAGTGGGGGCCCCGCCACCCGGCGGGGCCCCGCCCGCTTCGAGTGATCCGCCGATGATCCGCTACATCGTCCGACGCTTGCTCTGGGGGGTCGTCCTGCTGGTCGCGGTGATCGCGATCACGTTCGTTCTCTTTTATCTGGTGCCGAACGTCAACCCCGCGGTGCTGCGCGCGGGGCGCAACTCCTCGCCGAAGATCATCAGCGAGATCTCCGCCAACCTTGGCCTCAACAAACCGGTCTACACGCAGTTCTGGGTGTACCTCAAGCGGCTCGTCCTGCACTTCGACCTCGGTTACAGCTACTACAGCGGCGCGTCGGTCAAGAGCCTGATGGCGGATCGCCTCCCCGCCACGCTTTCGCTGACGTTCGGTGCCGTGGTGATCTGGCTGGCGGTCGGTATCCCCGTGGGGATCATCTCCGCGATCAAGCGGCGCAGCGTGCTCGATCGCTCCGCGATGGGCACCGCGCTCGTGTTCGTCTCGGCACCCGTGTATTGGCTCGGCCTGCTCGTCCTGTTCCTGTTCGCCGCCGACATCGGGAAGTTCAAGATTCCGTTCCTGCACGGCGCCGGCAGTTATGTCGGGCTGACGACCAGCCCCCTGCACTGGTTCGAGTCACTCCTGATGCCGTGGTTCGTGCTCGCCGCGACCTCGGCTGCGATCTACGCCCGGCTGTTGCGAGGCAGCCTGATCGACGTTATGGGAGAGGATTACATCCGCACCGCGCGCGCCAAGGGACTCCCCGAGCACACGGTCGTGATGAAACACGGGGTGCGCTCGGCGATCACCCCGCTCGTCACCGTGTTGGGGCTCGACATCGCGATCCTCATGGGCGGAGCGGTGCTGACCGAGACCGTATTCGACATTCCGGGGATCGGGCGCTTGAACTACGACGCGATCACGCACGGCGACTTCCCGATCATCCAAGGGACGATCGTGCTCGCGGCCATATTCATCATCCTGGCCAACATCGTGGTCGACATCGCCTACGCCTACCTGGACCCGAGGGTCCGCTACACGTGAGCGCCGCTGAACAGCTTTTGGAGGTTGAGGACCTCCACGTCACCTTCCCGACCGAGGACGGGCTGGTCCGCGCGGTCGACGGGGTCAGCTACTCCGTGGACACCGGCAGGACGCTCGGGATCGTCGGCGAGTCGGGCTCGGGCAAGAGCGTCTCCTCGCTGACCACACTGGGGCTGACGCGCACGCAGGGCGCGGATGTGCAGGGCCGCATGTTGTTCGAGGGCAACGACCTGGTCGCGATGTCCGACGATCGGCTCAGGCACATCCGCGGCAACCAGATCGGAATGATCTTTCAGGACCCGCTCTCATCCCTGCATCCCTTCTACAAGGTCGGGTCGCAGCTGATGGAGGCGGTGCTGATCCATCGCAAGGTTTCGAAGAAGGCGGCTCGCGCGCGGGCCATCGAGTTGCTCGAGCTCGTGGGGATCCCGGATCCGAGCCGCCGCGTGGACGCTTACCCGCACGAGTTCTCCGGCGGCATGCGCCAACGGGCGATGATCGCGATGGCGCTCGCCAACGAGCCGAAGCTGCTGATCGCCGACGAGCCGACGACGGCGCTCGACGTCACCGTCCAGGCCCAGATCCTCGCGCTGCTGGAGGACCTTCAGCGCCGGCTAGGCATGGCGATCATCATCATCACCCACGACCTGGGGGTGGTGGCGGAGATCGCGGACGAGATCTCGGTGATGTACGCGGGGCGGATCGTCGAGCACGGATCGACCGAGCGGATCTTCGCCTCGCCCCAACATCCATACACCTGGGGATTGCTCAAGTCGATCCCGCGGCTCGGCAACCCGCGCGATGAAGAGCTCGTTCCGATCGCGGGACGCCCGCCGAGCCTCATCCACCGCCCCTCGGGTTGCCACTTCCACCCGCGCTGTCCGTACGTGCGCGAGCGCCACAAGCGGGTCGATCCGCAGCTCCGGGGCGTGGCCGGCGAACCAGGCCACCAGGTGGCGTGTCTGCTCGAGGACGAGGTGCGGACGCGGATCTGGCGCGGCCTCGAGGCCGGCGAGGCGCCCGCCGAGCTCCGACGGGTGGCCGGCGCCGAGCCGGCGCCGGAGGTCGTAGCGGCTCCGCCGCCCGAGGCGGGAGCCGAGACGTGAGCACCTCCGCGGAGCCCCTGGTCCAGGTCCGCGACCTAGTCAAGCACTTCCCGATTTCGCGGGGCATCGTCTTCCAGCGTCAGATCGGGGCGGTCAAGGCCGTCGACGGCGTGTCGTTCGACATCCGGCGCGGGGAGACGCTCGGGATCGTCGGCGAGACGGGGTGTGGGAAGAGCACGACGGCTCGCCTGCTCGTCCGCCTGCTGGATCCCACCTCCGGGACGGTCCTGCTGGAGGGCGAGGACATCGCCCAGCGCAAGGGAGCTGGCCTGAAGGCCCTTCACCGGGACATGCAGATGATCTTTCAGGATCCCTACTCCTCGCTCAATCCGCGCAAGACCATCGGCTCGATCATCGCCGACCCGTTCGTCATCCACGGCCTCCACCGGGAGGAGGGGGAGCGCAAGAAGCGCGTCCAGGACCTGATGGATCGCGTGGGCCTCAACCCCGAGCACTACAACCGCTATCCGCATGAATTCTCCGGGGGACAGCGTCAGCGCATCGGGGTGGCGCGCGCGATCGCGCTCCAGCCCAAGCTGTTGATCGCCGACGAACCCGTGTCGGCACTCGACGTCTCGATCCAGGCCCAAGTCCTGAACCTGCTCCGAGAGCTCCAGCGCGAGATGGGCCTCACGCTCGTATTCATCGCCCACGACCTCTCGGTGGTCCGCCACATGTGCGATCGAGTCGCGGTCATGTACCTCGGCAAGCTCGTCGAGCTGGCCCCGAACGAGTCGCTCTATGGGTTCCCGCGCCATCCCTATACCGGCGCCCTCCTCTCCGCGGTGCCCGTCCCCGATCCGTCGGGCGGCAAGCGCGAGCGCCAGCTCCTCTCCGGCGACGTGCCGAGTCCGGCCAACCCGCCCTCGGCGTGCCGCTTTCACACCCGCTGTCCCAAGGCGCAGGAGCTCTGCGCGACCGAGGAGCCGCCGCTCGAAGAAAAGGGCAGGCAGACCCTCGCCGCCTGTCACTTCCCACTGACCGAGGACGAGGTCAGGTTGAGGCTGCCGGCCGCGCTATCGGCGGCCAAGTAACCGCGTCCCGTTCCGGGGCGCAGGCTGTCCGAAGCCCTATTCGCCTTCCTCCGCGTCTTCGTCCTCGTCCTCGTCCTCGACGTACAGCGACTCCGCGGCGAGCTGCTCGCCGCTCTTGCTCCAGAGCTTGACCTCGAGGTAGTCCGAGCGGTAGTTGTCGGGCGCGATCATCGTGAAGCGCTCCTCGACGAGCTCGCACTGGTCGACGGCGAGGTTCGCGAGCTCCGCCGTGACGACCGCCCCGCCCGGAACCAGCGGGACGCCCCAGATGAGCGTCATGTCCGCCGTCTTGCCCTGCTCCCCGCGCCAGGTGCCGATCACGTCGTCGTTGAGGTCCAGCCGCCAGTCCGGGTTGGCTTCGGCCAGCTCGGAGGTGAAGTCAACGGTGGCATCGAAATCACTGGGACCTCCCGAGGCGCCCTCACTGAAGGAGACGAATCCGAACAGCTCGTAGCCCTCGGACGTGCGGGCAACGGCGGGAACGTAGGTGCGGCCTCCGTAGGTTCGGTCGGGGAACCAGGCGATTTCGCCGGGCTGGCCGACGTCCTCGCCTTCGGTGTCGACCTCTCCGACCGCGGCGAGAAAGTGCTCGGCGAGTGTCTGGGCCCAGCGACCGTATGGGAGCGCCTCCTGTGGTGGCTCCGCGGCGAAGCTGATCACGAATCGGTCGGTGGGGGGCATCGGCGTCTGGGGGAGCATATGCGCTGAGGTGGGGCCGCGCAGTTGGGATGGCGCTGGCCCGGCGTCCGCCGTCCGGCGCTCAGAAAGCTCCCCGCTGGCTCAGCACCGCGGGGATCGTCCTGAGCAGGATCTGCAGGTCGAGCAGAACCGACCAGCGCTCGAGGTATAGGAAGTCGAGGCGGACGAGGTCGTCGAAGTCGAGCTCCGAGCGTCCGGAGACCTGCCACAGGCCCGTGATCCCGGGGAGCACGAGATAGCGCTTCTTGTGCCACTCCTCGAGCCGGTCGAAGTCGCGCATCGGGAGGGGCCGCGGGCCGACCAGCGACATCTCGCCGCGGATGACGTTGACGAGCTGCGGTAGCTCGTCCAGGGAGTAGCGGCGCAGGAAGCGTCCGACCCTAGTGAGCCGCGGATCCCGGCGGATCTTGAACAGCGCCCCGGACTTCTCGTTGAGCGACTCCAGGTCGTCCTGGATCTGATCCGCCTGGTCGCCCATCGTCCGGAACTTGAAGCAGTGAAACGGCTTGCCGGCCATTCCGGGGCGAACCGAGCGATAGATGACCGGGCCGCGCGAGCTCAGCTTGACCGCCAGGCCGATGGCCAGCATGATCGGCGAGAGGATGATCAGCCCGAGTGTCGAGAGCACCAGGTCGAAGCTGCGCTTCAGCGCGTAGTCGATCCCCTCGAACACGGGCGGGCGCAGCGTGAACAGCGGCACGATCTGGCCCGGCACGAATTCCGCCCGGTCGATCAGGATCTCCATCGTCGACGGCGCGATGTGCACCGTCACCCCGCGCCGATGGCAGACGTCCACCAGCTCCACCGCCTTCTCCTGCGGGAAATCGGGATCGGCGATGATCACCTCCTGGATCCGCTCGGGGCCGAGCACATCGCCGAGTTGCTCGAGTCTGCCGAGTGAGCGCAGCCCGTTCTGGGGGCGGGGCGTGAGGGAGATGTAGCCGACGATCTCCACACCGGTGTGCGAGCGACTGGCCAAGGCGTCCGCGACAGCCTCGATGTGCTCACCGGAACCCACCAGCACCGCCCGGCGCCGGTACCCCGCCTGCGCCAGGATCCAGCCCGTGACCCGCAGATGGAGTGCCCGCAGTCCCGCGATGTACACCGTCCCAAAGATCAGCGACCCGTAGAAGATGTAGTAGCTCTTGAAGTGCTCTCCGTCGGCGAGGGCGAACACGAGCGTGACCACGGTCGCCTGGAACAAGGCGGTGGCGATCCGCGCGAACCCCGGCCGGCGCGTCCGATCGGCGTACAAATCCACCCGAGCGAACATCAGCACCGTGATCAGGTAGGCAAAGGCGATCCACGGTCGCATCTGCCGCCAGGCAAGGCCCGGATCGAAATGCCCCTGCAGCAGGAGCTTGATCATGAGCGCGGTGAAGAGCGCGCCGACCACGCCCGCGAAGTCGAGGACGAGCAGCGAAATCACTCGCGCGACCCGGCGCAGCGTCTCCAGGCGCAGGACGAACGACAGTGCGGGCGGCCGCTTGCGCCGGACGTCGCGCTCGGGCAAGGCGACGTGTCTCGCCGTCCGGGCGGTCCCGTTTACCTGGTCCTGCGCAGACTCTGTCTGCTCAGTCGTCAACCCTGGATCGCTCCTCTCATCGATCCCCTGCGGCACAAAACGGTATCTCGACATCGAAGTTACGGGGTAACGGCTGCGTTGAAATGACGGTTTCAGGAGTTTCGGGGCGCCCGCGGGCCGCTTCGGCGATCCCGGGCCTACTCCCCGGCGCCGATGAGCTTCTCGGCGCCGGCTTCTTCGAGCGTCCGCCTGAGCCCTTCGCGCAGGCTGACGGTGGGCTCCCAGCCCAGGATCTGGCGGGCCAGTGAGATGTCGGGCTGGCGAACCTGGGGATCGTCGACCGGGAGCGCCTCGAAGACGATCTCCGACCGCGAACCGGTGACGTCGATCACGGTCGTGGCCAGCTCGAGCAAGGTGAACTCGTCGGGGTTGCCAATGTTGACCGGGTTGTGATACCCGGATTCTGCGAGCGCGATCAGCCCGCGGATCTCGTCCTCGACGTAACAGAACGAGCGCGTCTGCGACCCGTCCCCAAACACCGTGATGGGCCGGTCCTGGAGCGCCTGGCGCAGGAACGTGGGGATCGCGCGCCCGTCGTGGGGTCGCATCCTTGGCCCATAGCTATTGAATATCCGCACGATCCCCGTGTCGACGCCCTGCTGGCGGTGGTATGCCATCGTCAGCGCTTCGGCGTAGCGCTTGGCCTCGTCGTAGACGCCGCGCGGGCCGATCGGGTTCACGTGGCCCCAGTACGTCTCGCGCTGAGGGTGCTCCTGCGGGTCGCCGTAGACCTCGCTGGTCGACGCGAGCAGGAAGCGCGCCCGATGCCGCTTGGCCAGGCCGAGTGTGTGGTGGGTGCCGTAGGAGCCGACCTTCAGCGTGTGCAGCGGCAGACGCAGGTAGTCGATCGGCGAGGCTGGCGACGCGAGGTGATACACGAAGTCGATCGACTCCTCCACGAAGTACGGCTCGATGATGTCGACGTTGACGTGGACGAACTGCCCGTTGCGGATGTGCTCGATGTTGGCCAGCGAGCCGGTCTCGAGGTTGTCGACGCAGATCACGCGGTGCCCGCGGTGGAGCAGCTCATCGCAGAGGTGCGAGCCGAGAAAGCCGGCACCGCCGGTGACGAGGCATGTTGCCATCTGGCCGCAATCTACATCGGGTCCGCTCATCCGTGCGTAACCGGCAATAGGATCTGCGCCTCGGCCCGAGGCGCATCCACCCGGCGCCTTACCACGAACCCGAGGAGGAGCGATGGCCGCAGCCCGGTTCATCGAGCGACTGAACCAGCAGATCGCCTACGAATTCGCGGCATCCCAGCAGTACGTGGCAAACGCCGTCTACTACGACTCCCAGACGCTGCCGCGCCTGGCCGCGTTCTTCTACGCCCAGGCGGTGGAGGAGCGCAACCACGCGATGATGATGGTCAGGTACCTCCTCGACGCCGATGCCGAGGTCGCAATCCCGGGAGTGCAGGCGCCCGAGACCCGGTTCGGCGACATCGTCGCGCCGGTGGCGCTCGCCCTCGAGCAGGAGCGGCGCGTCTCGGACCAAATCGCCGCCCTGGCCGGAGTGGCGCGGGAGGACGGCGACTACCTCAGCGAGCAGTTCGTCCAGTGGTTCCTGAAGGAGCAGGTCGAGGAGGTCTCGACGATGTCCTCGCTGCTTTCCGTCGTCGAGCGCTCGGCGGATACGCCGATG
>JAFASF010000336.1 GCA_019244745.1 Solirubrobacterales bacterium
CAACCGCTCCGACCGCGAACGCGGCACCGGCCAAGGGTTCTGCGCGCGCTGTGCCCCAAGCTCCCGGCGTCCTTGCCGCAACCACTGAACCCGACCGTCCAACGCGGCCGGGAACTGATCACGATCAAGGTCCAACTCGACCTTGGCCATCACCTCCTCACCGGCCTGCTGCGCCTCGGCACGCTCGCGCTCGAGCCGCTCCCGAGCGGCCTGCAACGCCGCCCGCCGGCCCTCCCGAGTCCGCAGCTGCTCAGGCAGCTCGTCCCCACGCGCCTCGCCGTAGCGCTCGTCCTCCTCACGATCGACCCGCTCGGCCTCCTGGAGGATTTCGCTCACGATCGACTCATAACCACGATTCCGATCCCGCGACGCGTTCGCCCGCATCCGGGTGCCGTCGACCGCGATCTCCCCGACCCGCACCAACCCCGCCTCGCCACACAACCCAAGCACCGACACGAACAGCTCGCCGACCGCCACCTCGTGCCGGCGGCGGAACTCCGCGATCGTCGAGTGATCAGGCACCCGCTTCGCCGTGATCACCTTGAACGCCACATCACCCCGGCACGCTCGCTCGACCTGCCGAGAGGACCGCAGCCCCACCGAATACGAGTACCACAACAGCGCCACCAGCATCGCCGGGTCATAGGCCGCGCGACCCCGTCCATTCGCGCGATACACGCCATAAACCCATCCAGATCCATCTGCTCGACCGCGCCGAACACGGTCCACACAAGGTGATCCTCCGGCAACCAATCCGTCAACGACGGCGGCAACAACATCACCTGGCCGCGGTCGCACGAGATGAAGTTCTGACCCATCCCGGTATGGTCATAAACCGATCGGACGGCACCGCTAAACCCGACAGCCTCGTCCGGAAGCAGTGACGCACCGGGTCCGTTTCCGCGCTCAGATCACTGCCCCTTCCGAGGAGAGCAGGCGCGCCGCGGACCGGCGTGCCGGTCTTCGTTGCAGAGGCGAGAAGCGCGCCGACTTCCTCCGCCGACTATTGCTTCGATGCCGCGCCGCGTCGGTCCGCCGCTTGCTCAGGCGCCGCCGAGCAAGCGACACGCACGCCGCGTCAACCGTTGCGGCTGCGTGTGCTGGAGCAGTAGCGTCGGCAACGCGACACTCTGCATCGACGCGTGTCGACTTGAGGTCCGTCGGCGCGATGCATTAGTCGGCCGCGGTCGGCGCCGCAGCCGTGGCCGAGCAGGCGCATGAGCAAGAGCGGACAGCACCCTCCCTTCGGACGTTGGTGAGCTGGAGGTACGCGACGTGGGAAAGCCCCAGTCGAGCGGGTCGGCCGGGGCTTTCGGTGTGCTTGGCGGTCCCGAGTCCTACGGCAGCCGCGGGATCGTGTTGAACACGCCCCACGGGCTGTGCGCACCCGCTCCGTAGATGCCCTGCGTCCCGACGTCAACGGGCGGCCCGATATAGGCGTCCTTCGAAAACAGGTATAGGGGCCGGCCGTGGTAGGTCACCTGGTGGCTGCCGTCGGGTCTGACGATGAACCCGAGGGCATGCTGGGCAACGCCGGGCCCTGCTATGGGCGTGTCTGAGGTGAGGAGCGGTGGCCAGTAAACGGCACACAGCCCGTGACAGGCGTGCTCGTGGCCCCACCCGTGACGTCTTACATCGCCCCTCTGGTGGCCACGGTCCCGGCTCAAGGTGTAGACGGGGAAGCTCGCGTCGGGGAAGGCGCTGAAGTCATTGTTCATCCTTGCGGCCAGCACGGTCTCGTCAGGTCCCGTGCCGCCAACGGGAGCGGTCTCGAGCCCCAATTGAGCCTGCCCTGTTGCCGGATCGCCCCGACGCGGATCGACCAGGTACCAGATGCCGGGAGGGCTGGTCACCGGATCGTCCAAGTTGGCGCCTTGTGTGTCCCCCGCCGCTTTATCCAGGAAGAACCGATACAGCGGATAGCCGGCGTAGGTCACCTGCTTGACCGACGACACGCCCGTCAGGAAGTCGAAGTCGGTGCGGGTCACCGCTCCGAGGAGCCTGGGGTTGACCCCCGGCCCCGCGATCGGAGCACCCTTGGTGAGGAGCGCTGGCCAGAGGTCACTGTCGCAAGGCATCTTTAGGGCGTTCGCGTTGTCGCTACACGCGAATGGCGCGCCGTTCAGCGCGTGGAGTTGGTCTGAGGTGAGCAGATACAAAGAACAACCGGCGTAGTCGCCCGAACCCACGACCAGCGCCCTGCCAAAGGACGTCGACGCGGTCGACACGGTCGCAGGGCCGGTCGGGGCGCTCGTCACGTCGTCCGAACAAAGCCTGCTTTGGGCGCTCGCGGTTGAGCAAAACTGAAGGGCCACGGCAACGAGGCCCAGGGTAAGCGCGACGGCTGTGGCACGGCCAGCAACGGGCCTCCGCAGCCGACGAAACAGCATTCTCATTACAACCTCCAATCGTTTTCCGGGGGCCGCCGGCCCGAGCCGCAAGCGGCCAGGCCTGGCATCCGCACCCGGACGGAATCACAGCGACCAATGCGCGGACGAACGCCAGCGCGAACCTTCCTCATCTGAGCATCACGCCCCCTCACCCGTGTAGAAGTGGAGATCGAGAACCCGCACCTGCGTGATCCGGTCGGCGGGCAGGTCGTTGCCAGCGGCTGTCTTCCGGATCGCCTCGGGCGTGGGCCCGTCATCGATGCAGAACGCGTGAGTCTCGTACTGTCGCCGCGCCGACCCCCAGGCCGTCGCGAGACTCGTGCGCAGGAGCGAGCAGGGTGGCATCCCGTCTCCTCAGCGGCAGGTGCCGGGCTGGACGACTCCCGCGTAGTAGAGGAAGTGCGCGCGGGTGTAGCTGCGGTTGCCGGTGATGTTGGGGTTGAGGTTCGATCCGAGCTGCAGGTCGGTGCCGAGGAACGGCTGAAAGCGCGGGTAGACGCTCAGGTAGCTGGTGGGGTCGGCGCGCAGCAGCCCGATCAGCGTCTCGGTTACGATCCTCCCGCCAACCGGCCCGAGGTTCAGGCTGTCGGTGACCGCCTCGGCCTCGGCGAGGATGTAGTACCAGAGCGGCGTGCTGGCGGCGAAGGGGGAATACACGCTCGCGATTTCGGCGCGGTCGGTCGCGCTCCGCCGCGGCGCACGCATCGCGCGGGCGATCGCCTGCCCGGACGGTAGGCCCCGGGTGAGCTGGCGCAGGAGGTTTCGCTGCGGCAGGACGGTCGGGCTGTTCTGGGTGTGCGGCGCGATCGCCGGCATGGGGAGCGTGAACAGCACGCTGGAGATCGTTGTGTCGACCTTCTTGTTGTTCTTGACCTCCCCGTCGCCGAGGTCAAAGAAGGTCGGCCAGCCGACGTAGCGACGCGGGGCGCGATATCCGCCGAGCAAGTCGTCGCGGTCGTAGCTGACAGGATCGGAGAAGTGAGGCTCGTTCTTGTCAAACACCAGCGCGAAGAACGGATCGGTCGTGGGGTTTGTGCGGTCACCGGTGCCGCTGGTGAAGTTCGCCCGATAGGAGGGCCGGACCATGCTGTGGCCGAACCGGTAGGCGGCAGCGCCGAACTCGATCGACATGAACGCGTCCCCAGCCGGCGGCAGATAGAACCGATTGCCGCGCCCCAGCACATCGTTGACCATCTGCTGGCTGGCGATCTGGGGCAGGTGCTCGTTAACCAACAGCCACTCGTAGTGCCAAAGCGTGATCTCGCGCGCGATCCGGAATTGCACATATAGGTTCGCGGGATCCGCTCCCCGAGCGGAGGGGAACCGTCGCAGATCAACGTTCTCCAGTTCGTCGAGCACCCGGTTGTAGAACAGGATGTGGGCGCATTGCAGTCCCGCGATGATCAGGTTCTCGTCGTTGCGCGGATCGCCGAGCAGCGCGGTATACGTCCCATCGCCGTTCGGCACGCGGGGCACATCCTCATGCACCCCCCCGTTGCCGATCTTCAGCTTCGGACCCACCGACCCGTCCGCGTTGTCCACGTACAGATCGGGCCGCATGCCAGGGCCGCCGCCGAACACCGAGTCGAGATCCAGCGCCGGGGTGCGCGTGTTCGACGAGATCAACGGGTTCTGCGGCACCCCCAGCTGCGAGATCTGATCAAACGTGATGTCGTGATCGGTGAACTGCCCCACGAACGTCGAGCCCGCGGTCATCGTCGGGTTGTCCGGATTCGTTCCGTATGGATTGGTCGAGGTCGAATTGCCGTTGACACTCGGATCGACGATCAGGTTCTTCGGTCCCGCCGCGAGATCGTCCTGTGCATCAAGGATCCCGCCCTGCTGCCCGACCTCCAGCAGCGCTGCCCGGACCGTGTCGCTCGCCTCCGCGAACGGCGGCAGGTTCGGAAACATGCGGCCGACATCGACACTGCTCGCGGGTATGCCAGCGTCGCCCCTCGCGTAACGGCTCGGCGACAGCGGCGACGGCGCGGCCACGGCCGTCGGCGCCGTGGCCCCGCCAATCGAACCAGCAACCAGTC
Organism: Solirubrobacterales bacterium; assembly: GCA_019244745.1. Classification (GTDB taxonomy): domain Bacteria; phylum Actinomycetota; class Thermoleophilia; order Solirubrobacterales; family Solirubrobacteraceae; genus Palsa-465. The sequence goes on from JAFASF010000336.1 coordinate 4,433, forward strand.
CGACGCCGGCAGCGCCAGCGCCTTTCAAGAATTCTCGCCGTGATGGACCGCTATGTCGCCTGTCGGTGCGCATTCCCACTCCCGCTCTCGGCATCCGCAACTTGCGTGTGCGCCGGATCCAACCGGCGCGTGAGCAACGTACGTGGGCCCCGAGCGACGCGCATCGGGAGGACCACCTATGTTGGGAGCCGCCGCTGCCTATCTTTGGCTAAGCAGCCCGAGCCGCGTGGCCTCCGCGGCCGCTTCGCCCCGCGTTCGGACGTCGAGCTTGCGCAGGATCGCCGAGACGTGATGGTCGACGGTCCTCTGCGAGACGACGAGGCGCTCTGCGATCTCCGCGTTGCGCCGGCCTTCGGCCAGGAGCGGTAGGACTTCGAGCTCGCGGGTGGTCAGGCCGGCGGGGTTGGCGCGTGTGCGCGAACGGGGCCCGCGTGGCAGACCCCGTGCGCCCCGTTCGCGCAGCCTGCGCGCGGCGATCGCGGCGGCTGGACGCGCTCCCAGGGTTTGCAGCTTCTGCAGCGACTCGCGCAGCGCGGCGTCGTCGTCGGAGGCGATCAGCGCCAGCGCGGCCTCGTAGGGACACCCGAGTCGGCGCCAGGAGTCCGCCGCCTGGGCCCAACGACCGGCAACTTCAAGGAGCAGGGGGTCCTGTTCGGAGCCGGCCGGGCATTTAGGCTCCAGTCCGCCGCGCCAGCGCCAGTATGCGAGGGCGGTGGCGTATGGGTCGTTGCCGCGCATTGGGAACCCGAGCGCCGGCTCGAGTTCCGAGCCGATCGCGTCGGTACGGCCCTCGAGCCAAGCCGCCTCCGCGCGGGCAGCAGCCACCGGCGCGATCCACTGAAACTCCCCACGCGGTAGCGCGCTGGCGAGGGCCTCATCGAGCGGCGTCCATGGGTCGGGATCGCCGCGGCGAGCCCGCACAAGGCCCAGCGCCACCAGTGCGTGGACGCGCGCGAACGGGCACGGCTCGCCCAGCGAAATCCCTGCCAGTCGGGCTGCGTCATCCCAGCGTCCGCGGGCGAGCTCGAGCTTCGACTGCCAGGCGATCAGGTAGTAGCGCCAGACGTCGATGTCGCGGCCGTCGCAGTACTCGAGCCCCGCGTGCGCGTGTCGCCCGGCGAGGTCGTAGCGTCTCTGACGCGCCGCCGTCCGAGTGATGATCACGTGCGCACCCGCCACTTCGCCCTCGAAGCCGGCGGCTTCGGCCATCTCGATCGCGCGCTCGATCCTCTCCAGGCCCGCCTCCTCTCCGGTGAAGAACTCAACCCAGCCCAGTGTCATCATCGCGCCGACGACCGAGCGGGGTCGACCGAGCTCGTCGGCCAGCTCGGATGCGCGCAGCGCCCAGCCGTGCGCCCGGTCCGGACGCTCGGCTGCAAGCTCAAGCTGCGCAACCTGGATGTACGCCGCGACGCGCTCGCGCCCAGTCGAGATGCGCTCGACCTGCTCCGCCGCCTGAAGCGCCATCTGCTGCGCCTCGGCGAGCGAGCCAGTTTCCCACACGAGGTTGGACAGCCAGCTCAGCGCCGCTCCCTGCCTGAGTTCCTCGCCGAGCTGGCGGTAGCAGGCAAGCGCCTGTCGCTGAGACTGCTCGGCAGCTTCGAAGTCGGTGAACCAGTAGCACTCGGCGGCTCGCCGTTCTAACAACCCCGCGCGCGACTCGAGCGGGAGATCGTCCGCATCCCGCAGGGCCCGCTCGTAGAGCGAAGCCGCCTCCCGATGTGCACCGAGCTTGGCCGCGCGCGCCGCCGCCTCGGGCACGAAGCGCAGCACCGCCTCGCGGTCGCCTGCGCCTGCGGCATGGTGGGCCAGGCGGGACAGGTCGGGCTCGCCCCGGGGAGGCGACGCGAGCGCCTCGAGCGCCGCGGCGTGCAGCGCCAGCTTGCGGTGGTCGCTGATCGCGGCGGCGACGGCATCGCGGGCGAGCTCGTGGCGGAACGCGACCGAATCGCCGCTTGACACGATCATGCCGCTCGCGATGCACTGCTCGAGTTGCTCACGAGCATCGGGGACGAGCCGGTCCAGCAGCCACAGCTCGGCCTGAGGGCCGGCCACGGAGATCGCCTCGAGCAACCCGCGCTCGGACTTTGCCAGCCGAGCAGCGCGCGCCAGCACCGCGTCGCTGACGGTCTCCGGAAGCTCGGCCTCACCGCCCGCCAACAGCTCCGACACGAAGAACGGATTACCGCCCGTGCGGGCATACACCGCCTCGGCATCCGCCCCAAACGGGGCGGCAAGTGCGGCCACCGCCTCGAACGACAGCGGCGCGAGCGAGATCCGCACGAGCGTCTGGCGAGCGCCAAGCTCACCGATCAACACCCGCAACGGATGCCAGGGACCCAACTCATCGTTGCGATAGGTCACCACCATCAACGCGCTCACCTCGACGACGCGGCGGGCGGCGAGACGCAGGACATCGAGCGTCGCCTCATCTGCCCATTGCAGATCCTCGAGGACGACCAGCGACGCGCGGCCGCGGTCATCCAGCTCACGCACCAATGCCGAAGCGATCGCATGCGGTTTGGCGCCGGCGCTCAGGAGTTCCCTCATCTCGCCGCCGACGGCATCGGCCAGATCTAGAAAAGGCCCCAGTGGCCGCGGCGCCGACAACGGCTCGCAGAATCCTTGAAACACCCACTCCCGGCTCCCCTTGCGCTCACCGAACTCGCGCAACAGCACGGTCTTTCCCGCACCCGCTTCGCCCGCCACCAGCGCCAGCATCCCCGACGAGCTCGCCTCGACCCGCTGCAAACACTGCTCGAGCTGATCGAGCTCGCGATCGCGCTCCAGCAATGCACTCGTGTGCCTGTGCGCCGCAGCGGACTGTGTCGAGGTGCTCATCTCCGGACCCTCGCCCCAGACACACGATAGAGCGGTGACGAGCAGAAAGATAGGTAGCGGGCGGCTACTTGTGCGTCGCCTTCGGAGCGGTCGTACGGTGCCAGCCCCGGATGGTGCTCGGGTGCGGCACGTGCGGACGGCAGCCCGGGGGCGTCGTGCCCCCGTGTGCCGCTCCCTTGAACCGTCCTGTCAACGCTCAGCTTGCCAACGGCTGACGCGCCCGACGCCGGATCACAACCGTCGCGCCCGCGCCGACGCCTACCAGCGCAAGCACCGCAGCCGCGCCGATGCCAGCATCACCCCACTGAAACCCAGCCTGCGACGACGGCCCGATCGAGTGAACCGCAGACACGCCCGGCCAACCGCCCTCAGAAGCAAACCGCTGCGCCACGGTCGCCTGGAGCTGATCGAGCCGGCGCACCTGACGGGCTGTCGGCAGCTGCGCGATCGAAGGCCGCGCCTGACCGCTCGTCGAAGATCCGCCCGGCGCGTCCTGCACGAACGCGGACGCGGCGGATGGCACGCCGACCGCGAGGATCACCGTCCCCGCAATCAGCAGCCGCTTGATTGATGTGAACATGACATTCCTCCTCTGCTTCGTTGGTTGATGCTCAGCTGTAGAAGTACGGGTCGAGCACCCGCACCTGGGTGATCCGATCGACCGGCAGCTGGTTGCGGGCGGCCGTCCGGCGAACCGCCTCCGGGGAGGGCGCGTCGTAGACGCAAAACGTGGCGCGCTTATCCACGCTCACATACGAATGGACCCAGGTGACGCCCTCCTCGGCGTTTCGCTCGATCACGGCGCCGCATACCTCCGCGCCGCCGTTCGCGATCGAGATCTGGAGCCCCTCGGGAAAGGTGCGCTGCACCATGTATCGCGGCATCTGTCCTCCTTGCTGGTGGTACTCGCTGGGATTGGGAGAAGCTATGAGCGGGCTGGTTTCCATGCGGTCACCTCGCGGGTGCCGGCGCGCGGGCCTAGCCACGCGACCCGGCCTCGGCCGACCGGCTCGGGTCTGGGCGAGCGAGCGTGTTCCTCGGGCGCCTCACCAGATAGGTGCCGACCGGGGCGGACACGTTGCGCAGCCAGCGCAGCGCTCCGGAGCTCCAACTGACACCCTCGATCTGACCCGCGGCGTCGCGCGCACGGTCGCTGACGATCACGCCACCCGGGGGAGCCAGTGAGCACAACCGCGCGGCAACGTTGACCGTCCGCCCATACCAATCGCCGTCGCTCGACAACGCGGCGCCCGTGTGGATCGCGACCCGGACCGGCGGGAACCCAGCCTCGTCGGCGAGCTCCTCAAGGAGTCGGACACCAAACCGCACCGCCGAGCGCGCATCGCTGAAACGGAGCATCACCCCGTCCCCGATTGCCTTGACCTGCTCCGCTCCATGCCGCTCAAGCAGCCCGCGGACGCGGCGCTGGAGCGCGAGGGCGACGTCCAGCGCCCGGCCATCGCCTTCGCGGTCGGCCAGTGCTGTGAACCCGACAAGGTCGGCGAACAGAAAGGTATGCGAAAACGCCTCCATCTCCCGCGGGGCGCGTCCTCGTCGCTCATGCTCCATCGGCATGCCAAGAACCTACGAGCGCCGACAGCGACCCGCATCGGCAGGACCACCCATGTTGAGAACGGCCCATACCCACCTTGCGAGCCAGTCACCCCCGAGCTGGCGCACGGCCACAGCATCGGCCATGACCGCGACGAGAGGCCGGCATTAGGACTCGGAATGGCCGATTGCGGTAAGCACTGATCATCAGGTCCGGGTGGCCTCGCCGGACAACGCGGCGGTCGTCTTTCCGCGAGCTGCCTGCGGATTGGTCGCCGCCCCGGTCTGGCCCGGGCCGAACGGCGACTACGGTGAGCAAGGGAGGGCGAGCGTGTGCGCTGCGACGGTGAGCGAGGCGGAGAAGTGGTGGGCGGGAAGCGCCAGGCAGCGGTCAGGGGCCGAGCGCGCCTCCTGTCCTGAGCCGCTCAGCGCAGGTTTGTTCGCTCGGTGCTGATTGTGCCGTTCGGGGTCTTCGGCGGGCGCGCGCGGCGATGGTTCGTGACGCGCTCGAGGTTGTTGAGCGCCTTCGGCGTGTGTTCGATCATGAATGCCAGCGACTCGGCGACGTCCGCATTGTCGACGTGGTCAGGCGCGGCTCGGGCGGGGTTCAGTCTCGACGCAGCGTTCCAGGGGCCGACCGCCTCGTGACGGACTCGAGCGACCTGACCCCGTATTGCAACGTAGGCCAGCCGCGCCAGATCAGCCACGTCGCCCGAGAAGACGACGGGTGGGCAGAGCCAGTTCTTCTCCTCGTCGTCGAGGCCGGTCGACTCGACGAATGCGATCGTGGCGGCGCACCAAGGCAGGAAGCCCACAGCCACGTACTGGATCGTGATGTGCCCAGGCGCGAACACGCGCCGCGCGGGCGCAGGAGGGATCCCTGCGGCTGTACAGTCGACGTAGACCTCGCGCGGACTACTGGGGACGTCGTTTGCGTCGGTGCTGACCGTCGTTCGGCCAATGCTCCGAACTCGCCCCGGCCGAACGACGTGCTCGATGGTGCGGAGCGCGTCGATCTCGCGCGGGCTGACGGTGGCGCCGCGAAACGCGAGCGGCTCGACCCCCGGGTCGATTCGCACGAATACCCCGGCGTTCTCGAGCCGCCGCGCGAAGTCGCGGCCGTTCTCGGCGGCCGCTGCCGCCTCGACCCAGCGCGCCTGGAGCCGCATGTACGACGCGACCAGGTCCATTGGCTGCGTGAAGTTGCGGTCGAACTGCCACGGATCGCGGCCCCGGATCCAGCGGATGCGGTCGGGGTCGACTCCCGCCTCGATCAGCCACACACAGGTGTCGATTGCCGTCTTCCCTGCCCCGATCACGGTGAAGCGGCCGGCCGGCTCCCCGAGGTCTACGAGGCCGTTGGGCGGGACGAGCGTGACGCCCGGCTCGACCGTGAATCTGGGAATGTGAAGCGACGGGATCTCCGACTGGACGTAGGTCGCATCGACGATCTTGCGTCGCGGCTTGACGACCGTCTCGGAGCCATCGAGCAGAGAGACCACGAGATGTCCGTTGCCGTCCCAGCCGCGGTGCTCACTCATACCGAAGAACCGCACCCTGCCCGTCGGCAGCAGGTTCTCATCGAGCACGCGCGAGTAGTAGTCGCAGATCTCGGCCGCACTCGCACGCTCGTAGAAGCCGGCGTTCGGCCCGTGCTCGTCGATATGGTCGTTCCCTAGAGTCCGCGACTCCACGCCATAGTACGCGGAGGGCTGATGCAGGCGCACGAACGGATAGGCGTCCAACCAGTGGCCGCCCGGCCGGTGACGGCGGTCAACGATCACCACGTCGGCGTCCGTGTGCGCCATCAGCGTGTCCGCGAACGCCATCCCCGAAGCACCTGCTCCGACCACGAGGTAATCAGTCTCGACTTCGCGAATGCCTGAAGGCTACGGTGTTCCCGGCACTGCTCGCGGTGCCACTGGCCGAAGGCAGGTGAGAAGGCCCATTGGATCGGCCAGGAGATCGACGGGTCGGTCCCACGATCGCAGATGAGCCCAAACGACGGGCCGCCCGGCGGCGTGGTGGCATCCGGCCCGCGCGGGCGCCGCGAGATCAGGCGATGGCGTCCACATTGTCGTGACGCTCGGAGACTGCTGCTCGCGTACGAGACGCAGAAGCGCAACTACACGGGGGCGGCGATGGCCGTGATGACCAGCCGACGGCCTGGCAGGTCTCTAACCGCAAGCGGCTCACTCCCCCAACTCGCCATCCGCAGGGAAGCCCGTCCTTGCGGTCGCGCACCTGCTCGCCAATGAACGCAGGGCCGCGACGGCGGAGTAGTCGGCGTCGACCAAGACCGATCGCTCCGATCAGTTGTGCTGCGAGCACAAGCGGCGGGAGGCCGCGGCGCAACGCGGGATCGCTCGGGTCGCTTCTCCATCCGCCGGGATGCAGTCACGCGCGAGCTGACCGGGTCGCATCCGCTTCATCGCCGACACGGCAGTCTCGACCAGACTTCCCCTCGCCGACCGAAGCGGCCACAAGGGTGCCACGGCCGCAATCGGCGTCGATCAGTAGCGCCTGGCTATCGACGGTCCGGTCGAAACCGCTGGCCGGTTTGAACGTGACCCACCGTTTCCCTGAGCATCAGTCTCAGAGCAGGATCCAGTGCCGCGGGCTCCCTGCTGCTGTTAGCCCGCAGCACCAGCCCTCGGTTGGCGCTGGTCCTTCGTGGAAGGTTGAAGCGGCTGGCTATGCCGAGGCGTACGCTTGCTCCAGATGAGACCGGCCGCCGGGGAATGGGTCTAATCTTCTGACCGGCAGCATTACCGGAGAAGGAGCGGGCGTTGGGGCAGTGTGAGATCCGAAACGGCGCACCGGGGCTCCGGGGTCCGTCTGCGCTGCGGCTTGGACGGGGAGGACGGAGCTGTGTGCTTCGCCGCGTGGGCGCCGGCGCATCGGCGCTCGCCATCGCTCTCGGGGTGGGCGCTTCCCCGGTGCTCGCCGGAACGTCGACCTCGGCGGTGTCACCGAGGCTCCGGGCGCAGGCGCGCGGGCTGTACGCGGCGGTGAGGACGTACGAGCGGTCGACGACCCCCTCGGAGAGGGCGCGGTCGCGCTCTGCGGCGAGGCGGGTCGGAAAGGTGATCGACGCCTGCCAAGCGCCCTACCAGAAGCAGCTCTTCCAAGGCTTTGTCGTAGGTAACAACAGCAGGTTCAAGCTCTACTCGCTGTATGAGAACGGCACGCTCCTGGAGACGTACCAGGCCGACGTCAACCCGGTCGCCACGCAGTTGGCCACGCTCGCCGCCTCGTGGGCGGCGCTGTCGCTCGACAACCGGGCGATGAACGAGTTCGTCCATGGCCTCGCCGCCGAGTTCCGAGCCACGCTCGACGCGGCGCCGTTTGACAGCTGCGGGTTCGTCAAGGCGATCGCCGCCCACCACTTCTCCTACGCGTGGGCGGAACAGTCCTCCTACGGGGTGCAGGCCGCACGGTGGTGGAAGCAGATCAGTCGGGCGGCCAATCGCGCGAGCCCGTTCTGGAGCCACTTCTGCCCCGCCTGCTCCGGCAGGCCACCATCGTCCGAGCAAGGCGCCCATCTCTTCACGAAAAAGCAGCTCGTCGTCCTCTCCAACCTGCCGGGCGAGCTCAGCTAGACGCGCGCGCCGCCCCGAGCGACAGCACCTGTCGCCCAACGCGACACTAACGACCCGTCGCTGCTTTGATCGAAAAGCAGCGGCGCCACCGTCGTGCCCGCTTTAGGCGTCGAGGAGTAGCGCTCGTACGGCGGGTCGGTCGATCCGGCGGTCGACGTCGTCGCCGGCGGGTCCGATATGACTGGCCGTGTCCCGAGACCGGCCACGCGGACGGTATCGTCAGTCTCCGCCGTGACGGCTGCTTCCCGCCCCGCCGCGAGTAGAGGCGCGGTGCGCCAGGCTGAGTGGAGCTGAGGGTTCCGCGTGTTCGTGTTGGGGGAGCGGGCGACCTGGCTCGTCGGATGAGCTGTCTCTGTTCGCGGCTCACGAGCACAGTTAGTGGTTCCGGGCGCCCCCGCGTGAGCGGTCGGCTCGCCTGCTATGAAGTCTGGGGTTTCGTTCATTGAGCTTGCGGTAGGTCGCCGGGACATGCGCGAGCGGTGTTGCTGATTGTCGATCGTCGGGCGGTCTCAAGCGCCTGGGTGAGCTGTAGCCAGCCCGCGAACTGTGTGGTCTCGCCGTCGGGTTGTGGTTGCAACGTGCCGCTGATCGGGTCGGAATCTAGGTCGAGTTCGATCACCAGTCGGATCGTCGAGTTCGTCATGGCGGCGATTGTGAACAGGGGAGTTGTGGCTCGCATCAGGCTTCCCACCATGAGAATTGGGCGTCGGCGGCCCTGGCGTGGCAGACTCCGGTGGGGGCCAAAGTGCCAACGGCATCAGCGCAACATGGGGAGTTGGTCGAGCGTGAGGCCGAGCTTGCGATGATCGTCGGGTTGATCGGGCGGGCGAGGAGTGGGGCTGGCGGGGCCGTGTTGGTTGAGGGGCCTGCGGGTGTGGGAAAGACGCGCTTGCTCGAGGCTGTGGGGGAGCTTGCGGAAGCCGAGCCGGTGAGCGTGCTGCGAGCGCGGGGTGGCGAGCTTGAGCGGTCGTTTCCGTTCGGGGTGGCGGTGCAGCTGTTCGGCATGGCGGTCGCGGCACTAGGTGGCGTGGAGCGGGCGTCGGTCCTGTCGGGTGCGGCCGAGCTGGTGGTGGATCTCATCGATCCGCGGGTGCGTGCAAGAGGCTCGGGTGTGGGCTCCCAGGAGGCGTTATTCGCGCGGTTGCACGGGCTCTACTGGCTGTGCGCGGGGCTCGCGGCGCGGCAGCCGCTGCTGCTGGTCGTCGATGATGCCCATTGGGCCGATGAGCCCTCGTTGCAGTGGCTTTTGTTCATGGCGCGTCGGCAGGGTGATGTGCCGGTGACGTTGGTGCTGAGCGCGCGGCCGGCGGGCGCCGCTGACTGGCCGGAGCCGCTGGTGTTACTGCGCGACGAGCCCGACGTGTCGGTGATGCGACCGCCGCCGCTCAGCGAGCGGGCGTCTCGGATCCTGATCGGGCGCCTGTTGGACGGTGACGTCGAGGAGGCGTTCTGTGCTGCTTGCCATCGCGCAACCGGCGGTAACCCGTTCTTGTTGTCGGAGCTGATGGCGTCGGTGCGGGCTGATGGGATTGCGCCAACGGCAGCCGCTGCTTCGCAGATCCGTTCGCTCGCGCCGGAGGGAGTCACCCGGAGCATCATGGTGCGGCTTGGGCGGATGTCGCACGAGGCTGCGGCGGTGGCTCGCTGCGTCGCGGTGCTCGGCGGCGAGGGCGAGTTGCGGCAGGTCGCGGCGCTCGCGGACCTTGATGTGGCCGCGGCCGCGGCTGCCGCGGATGCGCTTGTGGCCGCGGGGTTGCTCGACGCCGGGCGTCCGTTGCGACTGGTTCACCCATTGGTGCGCACCGCGCTTTATTCGGAGTTGCCCGCCGGTGAGCGCGGCCGACTGCACGGGCGGGCCGCGCGCGTTTTGGCGGACGACGACACCGACGTTGACGCGATCGCGGCGCACCTTCTATCCAGTGAGCCGGCAGCGGAGCGCTGGCGGGTCGAGTTCCTGCTGAAGGCGGGTGAACGGGCGCGAGATCGTGGTTCGTCATCCATTGCTGTGGGCTACCTGCGACGGGCTTTGGCGGAGCCGCCACCGGCGGATGTGCGCAGCTTGGTGCTGCGGCGTTTGGGGGGTGTGGAGGCTCGGCTTGGCGACCCTGCCGCCGCCGAGCACGCTCGCCAGGCGAAGGCACTGATCTCCGAGCCAAGGCAGGCGGCCGAACTGGGGTTTGAGCTGAGCGTCGGGTACCTCGTGGCTGGCCACTTTGACGATGCGATCGGCGCGCTCGAGCACGCTCTCCAGGAGATCGAAGAGCGCGATGAGGAGCTGCGCTGGCGCCTCGAGGCACAGCTGATCAGCCTGGGCCGGCTTGATCCAGGGCGGCACGAGCTCGTCAGGCGGCATCTGCGGCGAATCCCGTGCGATCTTCCCGGGAACACGCCGGGAGAGCGGGTGATCTTGGCTGAGCTCGCTTATGCCGCACTGATGGACGGCGAGCATGTCGAGGCGGTCGCGGACCTCGCACGGCGCGCGCTCGGTGCTGGTCAGCTGGTCGCGGAGCATTCTCTGGGCTCGTGGTCGGTACTCAATGCGATTTCGGTGCTCGCGCTTACCGAGCAGCACGAGCTCGCGATCCGCGCCTGCGACCAGCTGATCGCGCGAGCCCGCCGAGAGGGATCGCCGATTGTGTTCGCTTTGGTCTCTTCGCGGCGCTCGCAAGTGCAGTACTTGCATGGCGCGATCCCGGACGCGATCGCCGACGCCCGAGCGGCGATCGACGCCGGCAGCCGGTTCGGGCAGATTCCGCTGCTGCCGAACCTGTGCGCAGCGCTGATCGACGCGCTGCTCGAAGCGGGCGACAGCGGCGGCGCCGAACAAGCGCTACGGGACGCCGGAGTCAGCGAGGAGATCCCCAAGATGTCGCAGTTCGTCGCGCTGATCCAGAGCCGCGGGCGTCTTCGGCTCGCGCAGGGGCACACGCAAGCGGGGGTCGACGACTTGCTCGCCGCGTGCGAGCTACTCGTCGGGTTGCGGGTCACCAGCCCCACCAGCACGCATTGCCGCTCAAACGCTGCGGTCGCGCTCGCTGGCGTGGGTCGTCGCGCCGAAGCCCAACAGCTGCTGAGCGAGGAGCTCGCCGCGGCGGGCCGGTTCGGCGGGCACGGCGCGATTGGGATTGCGCTTCGGGCAGCTGGAATGATCGAGGGGGGCACCGCCGGCCTTGGGTACCTGCGCGAAGCGGCAGGCCATCTGGAGCAATCGCCGGCGCGGCTCGAGCACGCCCGCGCGCTAGCCGAGCTCGGCGGTGCGCTCAGGCGGAGGGGCAATCGTCGCGAGGCGCAGAGGACGTTGCGGCAGGCGCTCGATCTCGCCGATCGCTGCGGCGGCAACGCGGTCGCCGAGCAGGCACACGCCGAGCTGGTGATCACCGGCGCGCGACCGCGACGCGCGCGCATCGCCGGCGTGGAGGCATTGACCGCCAGCGAACGCCGCGTCGCGCAACTCGCCGCCCAGGGCATGACCAACCGGCAGATCGCCCAGGCCCTCTTCGTCTCCCTTCCAACGGTGGTGACCCATCTCGGCCACTGCTATCAGAAGCTCGATATCGAGTCGCGGGAGCAGCTCCCGGCGGTCCTCCGAGCGGCCCCGCCCGGGGATGCCTGAGGCTCTCCGCGCCGTCGAAGCAAAAGATCATGAGCGGGTGCACGATGCGCCCCGCGGGTGCGGCGCGCAGGATTGCGGCATTGATCCGAGGATCAACGTAATCGGCACACCAACCCAGGAGGCAACACCATGCTCCACCACCGGCACCGCAAGATCGCGCTCCCGATCGCACTGGCGATCGCTGCGATCCCTCCCTCGACAGCCGCGGCTCGACCTTACCTGGACCCGGGCTCAAATCTCCAACACCAGGCCACCACTCCCGCGGCGATCGCGCAGCCACACCCCGATCGGCACACCGCGCCGGCAGAACTAGGCCTGCCGCCCGTACTTCGGCCGGCGCGAGCCTCAGAGCAACAGGCGATCACCCGTGCGGAGACGCAGGAGGTCAATGCGCTCGCCGATACGCCGCCGCAGGGCGCTCGCTACAGCAACGCCGAACAGAACGCGTACGCCCCCGCCACAGCCCCAGTCGCGACGACACCGCCCGCGGCCGGAGGATCCAGCAACGCGTTTGACTACGGCGACGCTGCGATCGGCGCCGGCATCACGGCCGCGATCGCGCTGCTGATCACCGGCGCCAGCCTCGCTCGACGCCAGCGGCGCGAGCTCCGCCATCCCTAGACCTGGACAACCTCAACCACCGCCCACCGGGACGCCGGGAGAAACCGTTGACCGAGCGGCTCCAACCAGCCATCGCCGCGCTCGGTGGTCCCTCACGCCCCGAGCCACGTTTCGTGACCTGCACCCCACCCACCTCGTCAACGGGCCGGCTCACCCGACGGCACCTGGCCAACAGCAACAGGTGACCACACCAACACAAGGAGGACAACGCATGTACACCCGCACACTCATCCGTACCGCCGGCTTGGCCCTGACAGCCGCGGCATTCGCCGG
>JAFASF010000452.1 GCA_019244745.1 Solirubrobacterales bacterium
GTCTCGGTCATCTGGCGGTCGCCGTGTTCGCGCACGCGGCGCAGTGCGTCCTCGCCTGACTCCATCGGCGCCCACGGTAGGGGCTCGGCCAGTACCGGCGGTGGCAACCCGGTCTCGTTCTGAGCGTCGGCCAGAATGTCTTCCAACTGAGGACCGAAGTCGAAGTCCTTGACCGCGCCGCGTTCCTCGCGCAGGCGCGCGCGCAGCTTCTCGGTCGCCTCGCGGTCGCCCACGATCACTCCGTAGTCGGTTTTCGCTTTCTCCCGCGAGACAAGGCCCTTGCCGACGTCGGCCTCGACGTTCTCGATCGGCCGCTCCAAGGGGTCCTTCCAGCCGCCGCCGCCCGCGGTGCGATAGATCAGCCTGTCTCCCGGCTCCACCGCGACCTCGTCGCACTTGGAGGGAAGGATCTCCTCGGTCCCGTCTCGGCGAAGCAGGATCTTCTCCGAACGCGACCCGGGCTTGCCGCCCAGGATCCCCCAGGGATAGGTAAGCCAGCGGTCGTCGTGAATCGAGACCTCGCCCGCCTCGAGGTAGACGTACCGCTTCTCGATCCCGTTGCCGCCGCGATGAAAACCGGCTCCCCCGGAGTCCTGGATCGTCGTGTAGCCGTCGATCCGCACGGGGTAGTAGGCCTCCAGATACTCGGTTGGAATGTTCTGGAACAGCGGCCACCACGCGTGGCCGTCCATTCCGTCCCCGATCGGGCGACCGGGGATTCCGCCGTAGCTGATCTCCATCAGGTAGTAGAACTGGCCGCCCGAGTCCCACCCCGAGTAGAGCATGTAGGGGCTCGTGCCGTACCCGGCGGCGGTCGTGTGCTCCGGGCTCTTGCGCGCCAGCGCCCCACCGAGCACGTCGAACAGGCGGGTGAGCGCGTGCGTCCGGCAGCCCAGTGCCGAGGGGAACTTGGGGTGCAGCAGCGACCCATCGGGGATCACGATGTGCAGCAGCGGATAGAAGCCATCGTTGAACAGGATCTGGGGGTCGAACACCATGATCAGGTAGACCCCGATGAACATCTTGAACATCGCCTCGCTCAAGTAGAAGTTCACCGGGCCCATCGCCTGCGGGTCGGTTCCCGACCAGTCGAAATACGCCTGCTCACCCTCCCGCCAGATCGTCAGCTTCATCTTGTACGGCCCGTGGCCGAGGCCGTCGTCGTCGATCCAGTCCTCGAAGCTCTGCGGCTCCTCGGGAATGGCCCCGACGATCAGCTTGGCCATCGCGCTGTAGGTGCGGTCCAGCAGCGCCTGGCAGGCCGCCAGATACGTCTCCTTGCCGAAGCGCGCGCACAGCTCGTGCACCCGCTGCTCTCCCGTCCGGCAGCCGGCGATGATGCCCATCAGGTCCGCCCGGTTCATCTCGGGCTGGCGAACGTTGTTGAGGATCATGTCCAGGACGTCCTGGTTCAGCTCGCCCTGGCGAAAGATCTTCACCGGCGGGATGCGAAGGCCCTCGCCGAAGATGGTCTTGGCGCCGGTCGGCAGCGAGCCGGGAAGGCGACCGCCGACGTCCATCTGGTGCCCGAACATGCTGGACCAGCCGATCAGCTCGTCCTCCCAGAAGATCGGCAGGCAGACCAGCCAATCGTTGACGTGCGAGATCGAGCCGCCGCACTTGTAGGGGTCGCTGGTCATCACGACGTCGCCAGGCAGGATCGGCTCCCGGAAGTCACGCAGCAGCTCGGAGATGTAGGAGCCGAACTGGCCGACGACCATCCGCCCGCCCGGGTCCGTGATCATCGGGAACTCGTCGTGCTGCTCGCGGATCACCGGGCTCATCGCGGTGCGGAACAGCGTCGCGTCCATCTCGAAACGCGCGCTCTTCAAAGCGCCCTCGATGATGTCGAGCGTGACCGGGTCGACCCGGATGGCGGGGATCTCTGCGACTTTGACGGCGGTCACGGACTTGCCTCCTGGCCGTTATCGGGGTTGATGAGCAGATTCAGGAACTGGTCGACCTCCGCAGTGTGACCCGCGAGCACGACCGTTGTCGAGTCGAACTCGGTCACGATCGCGGGCCCGTCGATCCGGTTGCCCGGCTCAAGGCGCGATCGATCGTAGATCTTGGTGGGCAGCCACCGGCCCTGGAAGTACACCTCGTGCTCCTCGATGACCGCACCGGAGGCATCCACCTCCGACCCCGCCGCCTCCGGCAGGCGGGGCTTCGGAACCTCGCCGTAGCCAATCGCCCGCAGATTGACGATCTCGGTCGCGGAGTCCTCCATCTTGAAGCGGTAGAACTGCTCGTGGATCTGGTTGAACCGATCGGCCAGCATGGCGGTGCCATCGCCGGCGAGCAGCGCCGGATCGATCTCCACGGGGATCTCGTAGCCCTGGCGGTAGTAGCGCATGTCCACGTTGAAAGCCACGCGCTGCTGCTCGGAGGCGATGCCCTCGCGAGTCAGCCAATCTCGCGCCTCCGAGCCCAGCTGCTCGAGGACCGCTCGCAGCTCCTCGCCGCTCACCTGGTCGGTGGTGCGGATGAACGTGCGAGCGAACTCGTTGCGGAAGTCGGCGACCAGATCGCCGGTGGCGCACAGGAGCCCCGGAGCCGGCGGGACGAGCACGGGAAACGACCCCATGATGCGCGCGACCGCGTTGGCGTGCATCGGGCCGGCGCCGCCGAACGCGACCAGCGCGAAATCACGAGGATCGTATCCCCGCTGCACGGACACCAGGCGCAGAGCCCCAGCCATGTTCTCGTTGACGATGTCGAGAATGCCCTCCGCGGCCTCGTGCAGATCGAGTCCGAGCGCCTCCCCGATCTTCTGCACCGCGGCCTTCGCAGCGTCGACGTCGAGCTGCATCTCGCCCCCCAGCAGCTGCGGCGGAAGATGCCCCACGACGACGTTGGCATCGGTCACGGTCGGCTCCTCGCCGCCCCTCCCGTAACACGCCGGCCCCGGATCGGCACCCGCTGACTGTGGGCCCACCCGCAGTGCCCCCGTTACCTCCGGGACGTGTGCGATCGAGCCGCCACCCGCTCCAACCGAGCGAACGTTGAGGCTCGGCACCTTGATCGGGATCACCTCGCCGGGCAGCCCCAGACCGTACGGAACCTCGGTCTGGCGCTCGACCGTCGGCTGCCCGTCCTGACATAGCGCCACGTCGGTCGATGTTCCACCCATGTCGAAGGTGAGGACGTTGTCATAGCCCGCTCGGCGCGCCACATACAACGCCCCGGCAACGCCGCCGGAGGGGCCGGACAAGATGCCGTAGATGGGGTTCTCGCTCGCGAGCTCCGCGGTCATCAGACCGGCGTCGGAGCGCAGGAGGTTGAGGTCCCCCCTCACGCCCCGAGCGTGCAGCGAGTTCTCGAGGCTGCTCACGTACGCCTGCACGCGCGGCCGGACGTAGGAGTTCATGCACGCGGTCAGAGTGCGTTCGTATTCGCGGAACTCGGGCAGCACATCGGCTGAGATCGTCACCGGAAATCCGGGGTACAGCTCTTCGATGATCGCCTTGATCTCGCGCTCGTGGGCCGGGTTGGTGTACGAGTTGATCAGCGAGACCGTGAGCGACTCAACGCCGGATTCGACGAGTTCCCGGACGATTCCCTTGACCTGATCGCGGTCAACCGGCTCGACGGCCTCACCCTGCGCGCTCATGCGCTCCTTCGCCTCGCGCGTGTCCTGCAGCGACGCCGGCGGCTCGGGCTTGACCATGATGATCCAGCCCGCAAGCGGTCCCGGCGTCTGTGACCTCGCGAGGTGGAGGATCTGTCCAAACCCCTGGGTGGTGATCAACCCAACGCGAGCGCCCTTCGCCTCGAGCAGCGCGTTCGTCGCCACCGTCGTCCCGTGCTGCACATGAGCCAGGTCGCTGGGCGTGATCTGACCCGCCTCGCAGATCCGGTCGATCCCGACCAGAACGCCCTCTGACGGATCCGCGGGCGTCGACGGTGTCTTCACGCGGTGAAGCTGCCCCGTCTCATCGTGGACCAGCAGCAGGTCCGTGAACGTGCCCCCGACGTCCACGCCTAGTCTGTACGCCATCCCACTTCTCCTTTGCCTCTGCTGCGAACGTGGACGCCCACGAGCCGGTCTGACGTTCGCATACTACCGTATGCAAACCAGCCGGCGGCGGGCGGAGAAGGCGCGGGCAAGGGGCGAGGAAGGCACAAGCCGGGCGCGTTCTGGCCTCGATCCGTGACCGTAGCCGTGCTGAACTTTTACGACCGTCAGCGCGCCGGCGCCGTCAGCTCGGAAGGGAACTCCGCATTGAGGAGCAGCTCGATCGTTTCCTCGGTCGACAGCACGTCACCGTACTTGGCGTCGATGTCGAACAGCGCGGCCTCGTGCGGCCGAGCGGCGCGGTCGGCGACAGCCTCCCGCGGCACGACCACGCGATAGCCGTACTGCATGCCATCAACGGCCGTCGCCCGCACGCATCCCGACGTCGAAGCCCCGGTCACGATCACCGTGTCGCAGCCGGCCGCGGCCAGCATTGGGGCGAGTGGCGTGCCGAAGAACGCGGAGGCGAACAATTTCAGCAGCACGGGCTCACCGGGTTCGGGAGCTAAGCGCTCGTCGATTTGGGGCCAGGGCGTACCCGGGGCGAGTGTCAGCAGCGACGGAACCTTGTCGATGAACGCCTTCGCCACGCGGCGGCCGCTTTCGTCGTACTCGATCGTCGTGAAGGCGATCGGACAATGTGCCTGGCGCGCGGCAGCGAGCAGCCGGGCGGTCGCAGCCACCGCCTCGTCGGTGTCGCAATGGAGTGGCGAGGCCGGATCAGTGAACCCGCGGTTGAGGTCCACCACGATCAGCGCCGGGCGCTTGCCGCCGCCCTGGCGCCCGCCGAGGCCGCGCTCCTCATAGAGCTTGCGCGTCTCCTCGTAGTGATCGTCGGTCGCCCGATCCAGTTCATCCATCGTGAGTCCCTCCTCGCCTTGGCGCAGTTATGCCGTGGTGACTCGCTCGCGCGATCATGCCGTTGGGACCCGAGCCGCAGCACAGCCGCGGAAGCCTATACGTAGTATGTCCGAGATCAGCATGGGCGAGGGCGGCGAGTCGATCACCCACGACGAGATCCGGCATGCCGTACGCGACCTCTGCTCACGGTTTCCCGGGGAGTACTGGCGCGAGCTCGATAGACGCGCTGGGTACCCGGAGGAGTTCGTGGGCGCGCTCACGAACGCCGGTTGGCTCGCGGCGCTGATTCCAACGGAGTACGGAGGCGCCGGCCTCCAGCTGCCCGAGGCCTGCCTGATCCTGGAGGAAATCAATCACTCAGGCGCCAGCTCGGCAGCTTGCCATGCCCAGATGTACGTGATGGGGACCCTGCTGCGCCATGGGTCCGAGGAGCAGAAGCGTCGGCATCTCCCGGCGATCGCTTCGGGCGAGGTCCGGCTCCAAGCCTTCGGCGTCACCGAGCCCGATGCCGGACTGGACACGGCCGCAATCCGCACGCGCGCGCGGCGTCAAGGCGACAGTTACAGGATCACGGGCAACAAGATCTGGATCTCGCGCGCGCAGCAGAGCGACCTCATGCTGCTGCTTGCCCGGACCTCCGATCCGGATCCCGGGCGCCGCTGGTTCGGCCTGTCAACCTTCCTCGTGGACCTTCGCGCGGCGGGTCACCGAGTGCGCATCGTGCCGATCGAGACAATGCTCAATCACAACACGAACGAGGTGTTCATCGACGACCTCGAGGTCCCGGCCGAGAACCTCATCGGCGAGGAGGGGATGGGGTTCCGGTACATCCTCGACGGAATGAACGCCGAGCGGATCCTGATCGCGGCCGAGTGCATCGGCGACGCGAGGTGGTTTCTGGAGCACGCGGCAGACCATGCGGGCAAGCGCGTGGTGTTCGGGCGCCCGATCGGGCAGAACCAGGGCGTGGCGTTCCCGATCGCGCGCGTCCACGCCCACACCCAGGCCGCAGATCTGATGCGCCGCCACGCCGCCGAGCTCTACGCCCAGGGCGAGTCGTGCGGCGCCGAGGCCAATATGGCAAAGCTCCTCTGCGCCGACGCGTCCTGGGAGGCGGCCAA
>JAFASF010000225.1 GCA_019244745.1 Solirubrobacterales bacterium
TCCAGCTCCCGGTCACACGTGTACCAGGAGGTCGCGGCCCGGAAGTGCGCGAGCACCCGGTCCGGGTTGAACTTCTCGGGCTCAGGAAAGAACCCCACCTGGGTACCGAGCCGCATGATCGTGTCGGTGTCTCCCTCGATTACCGCCCTTGCGACCGCGATCTCGAGCTCGACCGCGCCCGGGGGCATCCGCTTGAACAGCCCGAAGTCGAAGAACGCCATCCGGCCGTCGGCCAACAACATCGAGTTGCCCGGGTGCGGGTCTCCCGAGAACTGGTGGTGGCGGTACAGGCAGCCGAAGTAGAACCGGAAGAGGATCTCGCCGATCCGGTCGCGCTCATCCTGGGGGTAGCCCTTCAGTTCCTCGAACCCGGTGCCCTCCACATACTCGGTCACGAGCACGCGCTCGCGCGACAAGGACGTGACCACCGGCGGCACCACGATGAACGGATGCCCGCGGAAGATGCGGGCCAGGGTCCTCTGGTTCTGCGCCTCGAGCTCGTAGTCGAGCTCATCGTTGATCCGCTCGGAGATCTCCCTGCCGATCGCCTTGGGGTCCATGCCGGGGGCGATCCGCTTGGCGAGCCGCAGGATCAGCCCCAGGTTCTGCATGTCTGCGCGCACCGCCTCGGCGACTCCGGGGTACTGCACCTTGACCGCCACCCATCGGCCGTCGGTCAGCCGCGCGCGATACACCTGCCCGATCGAAGCGGCGGCGATCGGCTCCTCGTCGAACTCGTCGAACACCTCGTGAAATGGATCATCGAGCTCGTCCTCGATCACCTTGCGCATGTCCTTGAACGACACGCTGGGCGCGGAGTCCCGCAGCGCTGCGAGTTTGGCCTGGAACTCGTCGCGGTAATCCTCGGGAACGAGGCCGACGTCGAGGAACGACATCACCTGCCCGAGCTTCATCGCCGCCCCCTTCATCGTCCCCAGCGCAGCGACGATCTGCTCTGCGGCCTCGATTTGCCGGCGCTCGAGCGCCACGCTGCGGCCTTCCTTCGTCCGCGCGACGTTGGCCGCGCGCGTGCCCGCCTGACGGATCGCCTGTCCCGCTGCCAGCCCGCCGATCCTTGCGGTACGCCCCACGCGCGAGGTGGGGATCTGGTCTCTCGCCACTGCCTCTAGATGCTAGCCAGACGACGGTTTGGCCCCGCCGGCCGATCCACCGCCGCCGGCCGATCCACCCCCGCCGGCCGAGGCGGTACTCACGCGCGAGCCAGCGACGATTTCGTCGGATCCATCGGGCCAGCGGATCCATGCCTTGTATCCGCCGTCGTAGTCGTCTCCCAAGAGCACCAGGGTCGCCGGCTCACCCAGGGCGGTGCAGGGCTCCTGTCCTTCCGGGTCCAGACCCCGCCAGATCCGCACGAACGGGTTGTGCTCGAGCTCATCGGCGACCGTGGTGGGCTCCGTGTGGCCCGGATGGATGCGGGTCGAAGGCGGCAGGGTCAAGAGGGTGTCCATGATCGAGGACCGGAGATCGGCGTAGGTGGTGTCCCCCGACGCTCTGGCGTGTCCGAGCGAGCCCTTGAACAGCGTGTCGCCGGTGAACACATCGCTGCCGTTGACGAGCAGCGACAGCATTCCGGCGGTGTGCCCAGGCGTGTGGAGCGGCTCGATCTGCAGCGTCCCGCTCTCGATCGCGATCCCGGGTTGCATGGTCCCGGTGGCGCCGGACACCAGCTCGCGCTCCAGCGGGTGGATGAGCACCGGCGTGTCCGGGTAACGCTCGAGAACCCGGTCGAGCTCGGCGACGTGGTCGTAGTGGTGGTGGGTGAGGAGGACGTGGGTGAGGTTGAACGGTCCGCGCTCTAGGAACTGAAGCATCGGCTCGACCGGGCCGCCGGCGTCGATCATCACGGCGCTCCCGCCCGGCTCGTCGGCCACCACGTAGGTGTTGGACAGCCACTGGTCGTGCATCGAGCGCTCAACGATCACACTCGGGAGCGTATCGGGGTAGCCTGTGCGATAACCATGAGCCTGATCCACACCTGTTATCGCATCACCGACGTCGATCGCTCGGTGGCCTTCTACAACGCGCTGGGGTTCGAGGAGAAGGGCCGCCTTCCGATTCGCGACGAGGCCATCAACGTGTTCATGGGCCTTCCCGACGACGGCCCCGAGCCGCGCCTCGAGCTCACCTTCAACAAAGGGCGCACGGAGCCGTACGACATCGGGACCGGGTACGGCCACATCGCGATCACCGCGCCCGATCTCGACGGAACCTTGGCGGCGCTGGCCGAACAGGGGATCGAGCCCGAGCGTCCGCCGTACACGGTGCGCGATGGCGGCTCGCGCCTGTGTTTCGTGCGCGACCCCGACGGCTACAGGATCGAGCTGATCGAGCGCTGATGGCGGAGACGAGCAAGGTCGGTCACCTGCTCGAGCGCCTCTCCCAGGGCGTCGCCGCGCACGACCGCGAGAACCCCGAGCACCACACCTGGGGGATCGGGATGGCGTACTTCGACATCGAGCGGCTGGGGCTAGAAGAGGGCGAGGAGATCCTCCCCGGCATCGTGTTGCGGGGCGACGGCGGGATGACCGGCCAGTTCCGAATCCTGTGCGACGGACAGCACGACGGCAGCGCGGCGGAGGAGGAGGAAGAGGCAGTGGACGCGGTCGCTGAGCAGGAGGTCCCTGCCGAGCCGCTGCCGGCAAGGCCGGTGACGCCTCCGCTCTGACGCGCGTCGACGCAGGGGCCCCGGCGGGCGTTGCGTTTTGACGTCGATCAGCGTCGTCGAAACGCGACACTCTGGTGCCCGTCGGCGATTCCGGCCCGGGCGGCGATCTCCGCGGCGAGCCGGGAGACCGTGGGGCACTCCAGGCCGTGGCGCTCGGCCGCCCTGATGACCGCGCCGGCAATGGCATCGAGCTCGGGCTCGCGGCCCGCGGCGATGTCGCGCTGCATCGAGGAGCCGAGCTCGGGATGCGCGGCGTCCAGCTCCGCGAGGATCGCGGCCGGGTCGATGCCGGCGTTCTCGGCGTTTGCGACCGCTGCGGCCTCGGCGATGCACGTCTCGAGGGCCGCGCGCCACTGCGGATCGGTACGGATGAATCCGATCGGCCGGTCGCTGGCGCTGGTCGTGCACGCGAGCGCGCACAGGCGAACGAGCTTCGACCACAGGATCTGCGCTTCGCTCTCGGCGATCTGTGTGGGCACGCCCGCGCGCTCGAGGGCTGCTTGCAGCTGCCGGAGGCGCGGGCGCAGGGCGGAGTCCTCGGCGGCGAGCTCCACTCGCAGGAACGGGCTGGTCTGTGCGATCAATCCCGGCTCGGTGCGGTTCGACTCGATCCTGATCGTTCCGGCCGCGACGCGCCCGGCACCAAATCGGTGACGCAGGTGCTGCACGTGATCGAGGCCGTTGAGCAGCGGTACCACGAGTGCCGGCTCGGCTTCGATCCTGCCCAGCGCCGCATCGAGCGCGTTGGCCTTGACGGCGACGAGGAGCACGTCGACGTCGGTTTGGAGCGCCGCGCCTGCCGCCGGCGCGGCCGTGAAGTCACCCAGCCGGAGGCTCCGGACCTCGATCCCGTTGGCCGCGATCAGATCGGCAGTCGACGGCCGGGCCACCACTACGACGTCCTCGCCGGCGCGGGACAGCGCGGCGGCTATGAAGCCGCCGACACCGCCGGGACCGAGGACGGCAATCGAGGTCATTTGGTTGGCCAACCCGGGGTGCCCGAGATTTGACGCGATATTCGCGGCAAATCCCGGACACCCGCCGTGCATACTTGCAGGCCGTGACCGGGCGCTCGGACCTCGCGACGGGATGACGTACTCGATCGTCGCCCGCGACCCGGACACCGGCGAGCTCGGCGTGGCCGTCCAGTCGCACTGGTTCTCGGTCGGCTCGATCGTGCCGTGGGCGCGGCCCGGCGTGGGCGCGGTCGCCACGCAGGCGAACGCCGAAGTCGCCTACGGACCGCGAGCTCTCGAGCTGCTGGCGCGGGGGTCGGACGCCGAGAGCACTCTGGCCCGCCTGGTGGAAAAGGACCGTGGGGCCGCGGGGCGCCAGGTCGCGATCGTCGACGCCGCCGGCCGGGTCGCCGTCCACACTGGCGCCCAGTGCATTCCGTTCGCCGGCCATATCACGGACGAGAGCGTCTCGTGCCAGGCGAACATCATGGCGAGCGAGCGGGTGTGGCCGGCGATGATCGACGCGTTCGGCTCGGCCGCTGGCACGCTCACCTCGCGGCTGTTCGCGGCTCTCCAGGCCGGCGAGCAGGCGGGCGGCGACATGCGCGGTCGCCAGTCGGCGGCGATCCTGGTGGTCCCGGCGGACGGAGAGCCGTGGAGGTCGCTGGTGTCCCTTCGGGTCGAGGATAACCCGGAGCCCATTCACGAGCTCGGACGGCTGCTGGCGCTTCACGACGCGTACGCGATCGCGGGCAGGGCCGACGAGCTCGTGAACCAGCGCCGCTACGGGGAGGCCGCGCGGCTCTATCGGGAGGCGAGCTCGCTCGCGCCGACCAGCCACGAGCTCCTCTTCTGGGCGGGGCTGGGCGTCGCGCAGGCGGGGGATATGGAGCGCGGAGTTGTCGATGTCCGCACCGCGATCGAGATGCACGCCGGCTGGCGCGCGCTGCTCGCTCGTCTCCCGCCGGAGGTCGCGCCATCGGCGGCGGCCGTCTTGGCCCGCCTCGACGAGTAGCGTCGTTCGGGAATCGAGCTCAGAGCGCCAGCGCGAGCACGTTCTCGCCGTGCCAGACGACCCCGGTGTCCTCGAACCCAAGCCGCCGGTAGAAGCCGGTCGGGCTGTCAGGCCCGGGGACGCAGCTCGTCTCCAGCCGGCGCGCGCCCGGCAGCCCGCGCACGTATTCGGCCACGAGACCGACGGCCGCGCTTCCGAAGCCCTGGCCCTGGTGCTGGGCGCCGATCATCAACCGCACGAGGAAGTACTTCTCGGCCTCGGGTTCCGCATGCAGCGCGAGCACGCCGACCGGCGTCTCGTCGGCGTAGATCGCGCGGATCCAGGCCTGCGGATCGTGACCTCCCTCCACCAGCGTGTAGGAAGCCGGCGCCACGTACGTATCCTGGCCCGGCGCGAGCTTCAGCTCGCACACGGCACGGCCGTTGTCGTCGCTCACTTCCCGCAACGTCATACGAGGCCGGACCGCGGATTTGGTGCCGTCGCTCCTCTGGGCCACGACGATGAGGCGCCGTCCCTCGGGATCGAACTCCGCTCCGCCGTCGCCGAACAGTCGCACGGTCGCGAATCCAGCACGCCGGAGGCGGCCGATGAGTTGCGGAGCGGGAACCTGCTCGAGTGAGAACTCGACCGTGCGTAGCTCACCGTCGCGCACGATGAACCGCTCCGTGCGCGACCGGCGCGTCGCGTCGTCATAGGTGATGCGGTCGGCCATCAGGTTCCCCTCGCGTTCGAACACCGCGCCCGCGGTCCCTCCCGTGGCCGCCATTACTCGCGCCAGCCGCCACGCGTTGTGGACGTCGAGCAGCAGCTTTCCCCCCGGGCGCAGCGCCCGGGCGAACGACGCGAGCACGCGGTCGTTGGTCGCGGGATCGAAGTATCCGAACGAGGTGAACCAGTTCACGGCCGCGTCGAACTCGTCTACGTAGGAGAGCGAGCGCATGTCGCCCGGGTCGAAGCTCACCTCCGGATAGCGCTCGCGCCCGAGCGCGACCCACCGATCGTTGGTGTCGATGCCCACAACCCGGCATCCGCGCCGGGCGAGCCGGCCGGAGATGCGACCCTCGCCGCATGGCACGTCGAGCACGCGCATCCCAGGCTCGAGCGAGAGTAGTTCGGCGATCACCTCCGCCTCAGCGTCGCTGCGTGATGGACCGATGGCTTCGGCGTAGAAGTAGAGGTAGTCGTCGTCGAACAGCTCAGATGGGACGCTCACGCCAGACTCATCATTTCACCGTGCGGCGGGTCTCGGTGGTGCTGGCGGTATTGGTGTCGGTCGCGGGGATCGGCGTCGCGGCCGCTGCATTGGCGACGCCGGCCCGCTCCGGGCCCCTGCGCCCGGTCGCCGCGCACCCGCCACTGATCATGCCGGCGCCCGTGCCCCGGAAAATACGTCCCAGCGGCTACTCCTGCCCGGTTGCGAGCTCTTCGCCGGCCGTGGGCTCTTCGCCGGCCGCGGGCTCTTCGCCGGCCGCGGGCTCTTCGCCGTGCTCGCTCCTTCCCTGCGCGGAGTTCGCCACCGGCGTGCAGCCGGCGGTTCTCCGACTGGTCCCGGGCGCGCTCCTCAGCCGACGGTGCACCAGCACCGCCGGCAGGGTCGGACACCTGATCCTGGTCGGGGCTCGTTAGGCCTTCCGCAAGCGACCATTCCCTCGCCGGCGGTCCGCTACGGTTCCGCGCCGATGCGCGTGGAGATCAGCACCGTACGCCGATTCAAGGACCTCCGAGCGTTCGTCGCGCTTCCGTTCCGGCTGCACGAAGGGACACCCTGGGTGCCGCCCCTGAAACTCGAGCGCTACCTGTTCCTGTCCCGCAGGCTCAATGCCTACTTCAAACACGGCGAAGCGGAGTACTTCCTCGCCCGGCGGGACGGACGGGTGGTCGGACGCATCACCGCGCAGATCGACCACTCCTTCAATGCGTTTCACCACAGCCGCTGGGGAATGTTCGGATTCCTCGAGTTCGAGGAGGACCACGAGGTTCTCGATGCGCTGCTGGGCGCTGCGGAGGATTGGCTGCGCGCGCGCGGCTGCGAACGGATGGTCGGCCCGATGGATTTCCAGATGAACGACGAAAGCGGCATCGTCATCGAAGGGTTCAACCGCGAGCCGATGATCAGGCAGCCGTGGCACCCGCCCTACTACCAGCAGCGCTGCGAGGCGGCCGGACTGACCAAGGCGATGGACCTGCTGATGTGGGAGGTCCGGCTCTCCGACCGCGATCGGGTCCATCCCATTCTTCCCAAGCTCGCGGAGCGCGCCCGCGCGAGCCACGGCATCCGCATCCGCAGGATGTCTCGCCGCCACCTCCGCCGCGATCTGGACGAGTTCGCCAAGGTCTACAACGCCGCCTGGGCGCGCAACTGGGGCTTCGTGCCCTACACCAAGGAGGACCTTGACGCCTACGCGCTCGACCTCCAGCTCGTGTTCGATCGAGACTGGTTCCTGATCGCCTATAACGACCAGGAAACCGTCGCGGCGGCGATCACGATCCCGGACGTCAACCAGGTGCTGAGGAAGATGAACGGTCGCCTGCTGCCGCTCGGCTGGTGGTACTACTTGAACCGCAAGCGCATCATCGACCGGCTCCGCGTCGGGTTTCTCGGCGTGCTGCCGGCGTACGAGCACACGGGCGCGGCGGCCGCGCTCTACATGGAGCAGTTCGACACCGCCGCGCGGACTCGCGCCGACTGGTGGGGTGAGGCGGGCTGGACACTCGAGACGAACCGCGGCATGAACCGTGGGCTCGAGGCGATGGGCGGCCGCGTCGTCAAGCGCTTTCGCGTGTTCGAGCGCCTGTTCGAGGACGCTGGCGCCGGCGGGTGACACCGGCGCGGGTGGCGAGGGGGTGGCTGGCGCCAGCGGGTGACGCCGGCGCGGGTGGCCACGCGATGTCCGGCGGCGGCTGACTCCGCTAGCGCCGCGGACGCGGCGGCGACTCTCCGGTGAACTTCGCCGCCAGCTCGTCGATCAGATCCCCGACCCGCTTGGCGGTGGGATGCTCCGTTGCCTCGGTGAACCGATCCGACAGCTCCTCGCGGGCGTCGTGCAGGATCTTCGAGAAGCTGTCGTCCGTTTTCACATAGCCGAGCTCCTCATCCGAAGGGCGAGGGAAGGACTTTGCCGCGGCTTCTCGCGCAGCCTGGCGTGCGCGCTCGCGCGCCAGGTGCGCTTCTCGGAGGTCTCGTTCCATCTTGGCCAGCCGGGCCTCGAGGTCTTGATCGGTTGGGGCGTTCGGGCGCGGCTCCTCCGCCGGCGCGTGCGACCGCAGCTCCTTGATGCGCGCGTAGGCGTCCTGCACCTCCTCGAACCGCCGCGCGGACTCGGCAGACCCACGGTTGTGATCCGGGTGGTGGAGCCTGACGAGCCGTCGATAGGCGGCGCGCACCTCCTCGTCGGACGCGCTGGAGCTCACCTCCAACACGTTGTACGGATCTCGCGCCGGCATTCTCAGGGAGAGGGTAGACGGAGCGCCTTGGCGAAACGGTGCGGACGGTCCTCGAAGCCCAGCGACGCGTAGAAAGCAACGGCATCGGTCCGGCTCGGTCGCGTCGTCACCTCGAGCCTGAAGCAGCCCCGCTCGCGCGCGAGCGACTCGATCGCGTCGATCAATGCCCTGCCCACCCCGCGCCGCCGCTGCCCGGAGTCGATCACCGCGGTCGTGATCCGGCATTGCGGGGCCGAGCGGTGGAGCGTCCAGACCAGGTCGTATGCGGCGACCCCGATCGCGCGGCCGCCGGCCTCGGCAACGAGCACGCCGGCATCGGCGTCAGCGAGCAGGCGCTCGAGCCGGTCGCGCGCCTCGGCGGCGCGGCTGGGATATCCAAGCTCGCCGAGCAGCACCGCGATCGCGTCCGCGTCGCCCGCCTTCGCGGGTCGGATGACGAGGCTCATCCCCGCCCGCGCCGCGCGGCGGTTACCTCGCTTTGACCGGTCGCGCCGTCAGGATCGATCAGCACGCCGGGGTTCAGCGCGCCGGCGGGATCGACCGCGGCCTTGGCCGCGCGAAGCGCCACTGCAAAGGGGTCGGGGCGTTGGCGGTCATACCACGGCCGGTGTTCGCGTCCAACGGCGTGGTGGTGGGTGATCGTGCCGCCCGCGGCGATTACGGCGTCCGAGGCGGCGCGCTTGATCGCGGCCCACTGCTCGAGCTCCTCTCCGGGCCGCGCGGGCGCAAGCACCGTGTAGTACGGCGCCGGACCGTCCGGGTATACGTGGGTGAAGCGACACGTGACCGAGCCGGCGCCGCACGCCTCCCGGACCGCCGCTTGCGCCGCCGCCATCACCGAACCGTGGAACGACTCGAACCGATCCCATGTGATCGCCGTCTCGAACGTCTCAGACAGGATCCCCATCGCGACGAAGGTGTCGCGGAGGTACGGAGCGCGGAGAAACGCCTCCCGCCAGCTGCCCACGGACCCGCCGGCGCTCGGGGACCCGCCGGCGCGCGCGGTCCGGCTCGCGGAGCCGTTGGGGAGCGCGCCCCCATGGTCGGAACAGATCCGCAGGGCCACGTCCATCCAGGGCTCCACATCGTGCTCGGCCGACTCGAAGCCGACAAGCAGGAGCGCGCTGCGTCCGTCGCCGGCGCCTGTGACCGCCGCCTCCTGGGCATCAATCAAGCGGCAGTTCGCCGGGTACAGGCCCGACTGCGCGAGCTCGCGCACGGCACCGGCGCCGGCCATGAATTCATCGAATCGGACGGCCGCCGACGCACGCCGGTCCGGTCGTGGGCGCACGCGAACCCACGCCTCCGTGATCAGTCCGAACGTTCCCTCGGAGCCGATCAGCATCCGGTCGGGCGAGACGCCGGCGCCCGAGCCCGGCAGGCGCCGTGACTCCCAGACCCCCGCTGGCGTCACCGCGCGCACGGACTCGACGAGGTCGTCGATGTGGGTGTACAGCGTCGCGAAGTGCCCGCCGGCGCGCGTCGCGATCCACCCGCCCAGGGTCGAGAACTGAAACGACTGCGGAAAATGGCGCAGGGTCAACCCGCGGGCCGCGAGCTGCTCCTCCAGACCCGGCCCCGTGGCGCCGGCCTGGATCCGCGCCCCCAGCGACGCGCGATCCACCTCGAGCACGCGGTCGAGCGCCTTCAGATCGACGGTCACCACACCCGAGTAGCGGCCGGCAAAACCAGCCAGCGGCCCCACGCCGCCAACCACGCTGGTCCCGCCACCGAACGGGATGACGGCCGCGCCCGCCGACAGCGCCCACTCGAGCACGGCCTCGACCTCGCGCTCGTCGCGGGGTCGCGCGACCACGTCGGGAGACCCGTCGAATTGACCGCGGAATGCCCGGACGATGTCGCTGTATGACCGCCCGTAGCAGTGCAGTGCGCGCTCGTAGCGATCGAGGGAGCAGATCCCTTCGAGCGCCGGCGGTGGCTGCAGCCGCGGCGACGGCAGGGACACCTTCGACAGCGGCACCGGCGCTTGCGGATCCCGCGATCCGAACCCGAGCCGATCGGCGATGGCCCCCGCGGCGGCGCGGAGCTGTTCCTGGGAAGGCTGCTCGTCCTCGTATCCCCAGCCCCAGTGCTTGAGGCGACGGGACGGGCGGTGGGCGGATTCCACGAGGCGCGAGCCTACCCCGCTACCGTGTGCCGCGTGCCGACGACACCCGGCATCCTTGCCCGCGGCCCGTGGCAGCCCGACCAGGTACAGGTCTCCTGGCGTACGGATCCGTATGAGCCGGAGCCCCGGGACACGGTCGCCGCGAACGTGGCGCTCGATGAGCTGCGCCGGCGCGGCTCGCCGAGCCACGACGGGCTCGCGGCGCGGCTCGCCGACTTCGAGGTCCACGACGACCGGTTGTCGTTGGAGCTCCAGCCGGCTCGCTGGGCTCTCCGTCTCCTGCCCGAGCACGCGGCGTGGAGCCTCTCGATCCTGTGCGTCGTCCGCGCCGCCGACGGCTCATGGCTCGCGGGCCGGCGGGCGGGGTGGCTCGCGTCCTGGGCCGGGCGCTGGGCCCTCGGCGCGGGTGGCTCGGTCGAGGTCGACGAGAACCCCGCGGACACCATGGGCCGCGAGCTGCGTGAGGAGTGGTCCGTCGACGCCGAGCGGATCAGCATCGAGGCGCTCGTGATGTTGCCCAGCGAGGTCGCCCTGCTCGTCGGGCAGGCGTGGCTTGGTGACGGTGCCACCGTCACCCCCGACCATGAGCACGACACCTTCGCCTGGTGGCCCGCCGAAGTCGCGCGCTGGCCGGAGGAGGCAGACGAGCCGTTGCGGCGGATGGCGCGGCTGCTCGCGTCGGGTTGACCGTGGCTACGGTCCGCCGTGTGCTCACGTTCCGCCGGCTCGAGGCGGCGTCGTTCATCCACTCGGCGGTCTACCTGTCATTGCTGATCTGCGCGTTCGGCCTGGGTAACCCAGAGCCGGCGACGTTCGTCCTCGGGCTGACCCACGGAATCATGTGGATCGGGATGTCGCTCGTCTGCCTGTTCGCGGCGCGCGCGCGCATCATCCCGTTCTGGCTGGCGGTCACAGTGGCGGTGCTGGGCGGTCTCGGACCGTTTTGCGGATCGGTTGGTTTCGTGATCGAGGACCGCCGCCGGAGAGCCGCACACGACGCCCGACAGGGCTCTGATCAGCCGTTACAGTTGAATATGAATGGCGCCGATTAGCAGTACCGTCACGGTGGTGATGCCGGCGATGGGTGACTCCGTCGCCGAGGGCACGGTGCTCCAGTGGCACAAGCACGAGGGTGACAGCGTCGAGGCCGACGAGACGCTGGTCGAGATCTCAACGGATAAGGTCGACGCTGAGGTTCCTTCACCCGCCGCCGGGACGCTGGTCAAGATCCACGCGGCCGAGGGAGACACGGTTGCGGTCGGCGCGTTGCTCGCGGAGATCACCCCTGACGGAAGCGGCTCGACCAACGGCGAAAGCGGCTCGACCAACGGCGACAGCGCCACGGCGCCGGCGCCGCCCACCGCCCAGGACACGCCGGAGAGTCCAGCGCGAGACGCGGCCCCGGCGGTATCCGCGGCCTCGGCGGCCCCGGTCTCCGGCGAGTCGCCTCCGACGAGCGAAGAGGAGCTCCTCGCCGGCGCCGCGACCGAGGCCGAGGGAGCAGCGGCGGCCAC
>JAFASF010000241.1 GCA_019244745.1 Solirubrobacterales bacterium
CCTGGTCGAGCAGCACGGCCGAGTTCCACGTCGCCAGTCGGGCCAGATGCACCTTCGTCGCCATGTCGGCGATGATGAACTGGATCGCCTGGTGCATGGCGATCGGCACGCCGAACTGGACGCGCTCCTTGGAGTAGTCGATCGCGAACTCCATCGCCGCACGCGCCACTCCGGTGGCCATCGAGGCCACGCCGGGACGGGTGCGATCAAGCGTCATCATCGCGATCTTGAATCCCTTGTTCTCCTCGCCGACGAGGTGGTTCAGCGGGATCTCGACGTCGGGGAAGGTGATCGTGGCCGTGTTCGACGCGCGCTGGCCCATCTTGTCCTCGTGCTTGTCCACGATCACGCCGGCGTCGCGCGGGACGATGAAGCACGAGATGCCGCGATGCCCAGCCTCCTTATCGGTCTTGGCGTAGACCGTGTACCAGTTGGCGTACTCCCCGTTGGTGATGAAGCACTTGGAGCCGTTGATGACCCACTTGTCGCCCTTGCGGACGGCGGTCGTCTTCATCGCCGACACATCGGAGCCGGCATCGGGCTCGGTTAGGCAGAAGGACGCCAGCAGCGGCGCCTCGCTGAGCCGTCCGAGATAGTCCTTCTTGAGCTCCTCGGAGGCGGCCAGCGAGATCGGCGCGCTGGCCAGGCCGTTACAGGAGAGGGTGGTGGCGATCCCCGAGCAGCCCCAGGCCATCTCCTCCTCGATGATCACGCCGTCGAGGTAGCCGAGGCCCGGCCCCCCGTACTCCTCCGGAAGATGGCTGTTCATCAGCCCGAGCTCCCAGGCCTTTTCGATGATCTCCTGAGGCCATGTGGCGTTCTTGTCGCACTCCCAGGCGACGGGCCGGATCTCCTTCTCCGCGAATTCATGCGCCATCTCGCGCATGCCCTGTTGTTCCTCCGTGAGCGTGAAATCAACCACTTGGGTTCTCCTTGAAAATGGGCGATTGACTAGTCAGTCAACCGATCTGTATTAAGGGTAGCCCATGGTGCGCGACAGGTCGCGAGATGGAGCCCGCGTTCGGCACAACTCGCGTGGGCGGGACGCGTCGGCACACTCGCTTGGGTGGGACGCGTTCGGCACAGCTCGCTTGTGCTCCACGCGTTCGGCACAATTCGTTTGTGCAGCACGCGTTCGGCACGGTCCTGTGGGTGGTGTGCGGCGCGAGCGCGCTCGCCGCGGTGATCGCGCTGTTCGTCGGCCGGAAGGTGTGGGACGAATACGGCAAGAGTCGCCTCGTGCTCGACTCCGATGCCGGGCACGAGGAGGCCGCGGGCTCTCCCGCGGCCGGCCGTGAGCGGGACGTCGAGATCCGGGAGCTCATCGAGGCGCGGAACGCGCTGCGGCGGCGTCGCGGCGAGCCGGCGCTCGATCCCGAGCTCGAGCTAGCCCGGCTGACCGCACCGCAGATCGACGCGAGTCTGCGCGAGGAGATCCGCGACCTCGTGATCGCGCGCAACCACCGCCGTGTGCGAGCGGGTAAGGAGCCGCTCGACATCGAGGCTGAGATTCGGCGCGAGATTGAGAGCCTTAGCGAGCTCTGAGGAGACCGTCCGCGTCTCTTCAGGTACGCTGAACGCGAGATGGCTGATCCCCGCCGATTTGAGCTCGAGGAGCTGGTCAACCGGCCCGGCACCTACTTCAACCCACAGACCGAGGTCCTGGTGGTCGTCGACGACTCGCCTGAGATGGACGCCGAGATCTTCAATATGGAGGAGTTCGAGGGCGCCGAGTGGGTGCTGATCTCAGAGGAGCTGGCCGTCGACGAGAACCGCCGCGACGAGCTGCTCGAGACGTTCCAGGTCCGCTACGCGCCCGTCGGGGGCGGCGACGACGACACCGACGCGGAGTTCGAGGAGGACGAGGAGGACGTAGGCCGCGAGTAGCCGGCCTAGCCGCTCGTCGTGGCGCCGAGAGCGCCCGTGAGCGCCTGCCCGAGCGAGCGGAGCTTGCCCGTGAACTCGGAGAACGGCCGGACGGTGGTCGGGGCGGTGATCGTCTGGGGCTGGTTCAGATCTGCGTACTGGACTGTCAGGGCGATGGCGGCGGAGCGCATCCCGCCGAATAGGGTCGAGACCTGCCCGGTGACCGAGAGCAGCAGGCTGATCGACATCCTGCGCATGATCTTGTCGCTGTTGCCCGTCCATACATCGAAGCTCGGATTCTGGATCTCCTTCGCGATGCGGTCCCTGGCCTTCGGCGAGAGCCCACCCGAGAGCCGGTTCGCGCCGGAGACGCCGATCGTCGAAGCCTTCCGCAGGAAGGTGTTTAGGTCGTTCAGGAACCCGGAGACGTTGACGCCGGCGTGGATGTGGGTCGTGGTGGCGCCGGCCATGTTCTCGGTACCGACGACGGTCGGGTTCGTGAGCCAGTGAAGCGGCTGGATCCCCAGCCCGGCGAGCGTTCCGGAACCTGCGCCCGACCCCGACGAGGTGATCCCCGCGAAGCTCGACTCGAGTTTCTGGAATGTCGCCTGGGGCAGGCGGTAGCTCGTGCCCTGGAGCGTCACGTAACCCGCGGTGCCGGTCGAGACGATCCCGAGGGACCCGCTTTGTCCGAGGGCGCTGACCGTCACGCTGAAGTCCGACCGGGGAAGCTTGCCGGAGCCAGTGGACTGGAACGGCCCGCCGAAGCTCAGCGAGATCGGGGCGCTTGCGGTTCCCGATCCGGACGGCTCGATCGTCAGGCTGAGGTCGAGATTCCCGCTGTCTACCCTGTGCGTGCCGCTGAATGTCTGCTGGAGGAGGCTGGAGGCACCGGGCGAGCTGCTGCTCCCGCACGCGGCCAGGATCGTCGCCGCGAGCGCAGCAAGCAGCATCGCGAGCGAGACCCGACGCCCCCGAGTCCGCTGAACCCTTTGCATCTCACTCCTCCGTGGACGACGCCTGATCGGCTGCGAATGTAGCATCGGCTCAGTGCCTCGGCGCCTGTTGGACCTGCTCGTGCTGGCCATGTTTCCGTCCAGCGCACGGGCGGAGACCGCTTAGACTCGCCCGCCCATGAGGCCGCGCACGATTCTCTACACGGGGAAGGGCGGAGTCGGTAAGACCTCGATCGCGGCCTGCACGGCGCGTAGCTGTGCGGCCGCTGGCCTTCGAACCCTGGTGATCTCGACCGATCCAGCCCACAGCCTCTCGGACTCGCTCGAGGTGGGGTTCTCATCCGACCCACGGCCGGCCGGCGAGAACCTCTGGGGGCAGGAGGTCAACGCGCAGGAGGAGCTCGAGGTTCACTGGTCGGGCGTCCAGGACTGGCTGGGGGAGCTGTTCCTGGAGCGAGGGCTGGATCGCGTGTCGGCGGAGGAGCTGACCGTGCCGCCTGGAATGGACGAACTGTTCTCCCTGCTGCGCCTGCAAGCGGTCCACGACTCCGGGGACTGGGACGTGATCGTGGTCGACTGCGCCCCGACCGGCGAAACGCTCCGTTTGCTGTCGTTTCCCGACGTCGCTCGGTGGTGGATTGAGAAGGTGTTCCCGCTCGAGCGGCAGATCCTGGCCGCGGCCAGGCCGATCGCGCGCTCGCTGCTTGATATCCCTCTCCCCGACGCGGCGGTGTTCGCGGACGTTCAGCGCCTTTCCGAGAACCTCATCGCGATGAACGAGATCCTCCGCGACCGCGAGCGCTCCACGATCCGGCTGGTCATGAACCCCGACAAGATGGTGATCGGGGAGGCAATGCGCACGTTCACGTACCTGAACCTGTACGGGTACCTGACCGACGCGGTGATCGTCAACCGGATCTTCCCCACCACCGTCGGCGACTACTTCGCCGGCTGGCGGCGTGTGCAGGCAGAGCATCTGGAGTTGGTTCGGTCGGCGTTCGCGCCGGTGCCCGTGCTCTGCGCGCCCTACTTCGAGCAGGAGGTCATCGGCGCAGGCATGCTCGACCGACTGGCCGACGCCGTGTTCGGGGCGGGCGGCCACGAGCCCTCGGCGGTGTTGCACGACGCCTTGACCCAGAAGCTCAGCGTCTCCGAGGACGGTGCCCGGCTGCGCCTGGCGCTGCCCTTCGCGCGCAAGGGCGACATCTCGTTGAAGAAGATCGGGCTCGAGTTGATCGTCGGCGTCGACGGCCAGAAGCGAACGATCATGCTCCCCTCCGCGCTCGCCGCCTTCAAGCCGACGGCGGCAACGTTCGAGGACGGCGCGCTCGAGGTGGCCTTCGATGGGGTCAGGCGTGATCGGTCCTCCTGAACGGGAGCCGGTCGGGACACCTGCCGAGCCCGAGGTGGAGGCCGCACCGTCGGTCGGCGCCGCCGAAGAGGCGCTGCGAGCGCTCCAGGAGCGCCTCGATGCGGTGTCGGCCGCCGCTGAGCGGGTGATCGCCGACGCGGTCCGGGCTGCTCCCGCACCGAACCCAACGCCTCCCCCCGCGGGCTGGCAGCTGACCGATGGGAAGGGCGCATCTCGCCCCGGACCGGACCTCGAGGCGCTCGTCCAGTTCGTCCAGTCCCTGCGCGACCTTATCCCACCGGACGTGCAGCGGCGGGTGGCCGAAGCCGTGCGCGAGGTGCTGCTGGCGATCCGCGCGCTGATCGACTCCTACCTCGAGCGCCTCGACTCGGGCCGCAGCGACGCGCCCGAGATTCAGGACATCCCGATCCTCTGACATCGCCGCTCGGAGACCGGGTTCGGCGCGCTTAGAATCGACCGGGTGAGCGAGGGCCGCACCGCCATGAATGCAGGGAGCCGCATCGGCTCCGGAGCGGCGCGCGTACTCGGCGCGTGGCGAAACCTGCCGCACGAGCGGCGCCTCGCGGCACTGGCCGCCATCGCGCTGTTCCTCACGCTATTCCTGCCGTGGTATCAGGAGACGATCATCGCGAGCGGGAAGGCCACGAAGCTGCAGTCGGCCACCGCGTCGCTCACGGGCTGGGGCGCCTTCTCGTTCGTGGAGGGGGCGATCCTGATCGTCGCCATCGGAGTGCTGGCGCTGCTGTTCCAGCGCGCCGAGGGTCGTGCCTTCCACGTGCCCGGCGGCGACGGCGGCGTGATCCTGGCGGCCGGCGCCTGGACGTGCGTGTTGGTCGTCTGGCGCATGTTCGACAAACAGGGCACGACCGGTCACGGCCAGTACGCCACCACCTACGGCATCGAGTGGGGGATCTTCGTGGCCCTGGCGGTCGCGGCCTTCCTGGCCTACACGGGCTCGAGGATCAGGGCCGCGCGTCGGCCCGAGCCTCCGCTTCCCGGCGAAGCGGACGGACCGCGCGGCTCGCGGCCGGCGGGCTCTCCTCCGCGCGACGATCCTCCGCCGCGACGCAGGCCGCGCGCTGCCCCTCAGCGCGCACCCCGGCCGCGTCGCAGCGAGTTGTTCGAGCCAGTCGTCCCCGATGACCCGCCGACGATGAAGCTCGGCCGGCCCTCGACGCCAGCCGGACAGCGCCAACCGGCGCCCGATTCCGACGAGTCCCCGACGATCCCGCTCGAGTCCCACAAGGGCGACGAGTCCGCGCCCTGACGGGCCTCGCTCGCGCGGCTGGCCCGCGTGGCCAGCCACGCGAAGATCGGGCTACTGGGCCGGCTGGAGCGCGAACACGTAGTAGGCGCTCACCAGCCCGATCACCAGGATGCCGGCGATGATCAACGTGCGCGAGCGGATGATGTGACCGAAGACCCCCAACAAGAAGCCGACGCCGAGCACCGCCGCGAACAGTCCCAGGTGCGAGGACCGGACGGCGACGGCGAAGAGGACCACGGGCGAAACCCTATATTTGGGCGATGCCGGTCACGCAGCCCACTTCCGTCGAGGATGTTGCCAACGGCTTGAGGCACGTCGGGTACCTGCCCGGAGAGTCGACCGCGCTCGTCTCGTTCCTGGCCACCAAGCTCGGCAAGCCCGTGCTCGTCGAGGGCCCCGCCGGCGTCGGCAAGACCGAGCTGGCCAAGGCGCTGGCTAAGTTTCTGCAGCGGACGCTGGTCCGCCTCCAGTGCTACGAGGGCCTCGACGAGGCCAAGGCGCTGTACGAGTGGAACTACCGCAAGCAGCTGCTGCGGATCCAGACCGAGTCCGAGGATGCCTCGTGGCGGGACGTGCAGGACGACATCTTCGGCGAGGATTTCCTCCTTCCCCGGCCGCTGATGGTTGCGATCGCCTCGTCGGAGCCGGTGGTCCTGCTGATCGACGAGATAGACAAGACCGACCAGGAGTTCGAGGCGATGCTGCTCGAGCTCCTGTCCGACTTTCAGATCTCGATCCCCGAGCTGGGCCGGATCGAGGCCCGGACGCAGCCGGTGGTGCTGCTCACCTCCAACAACACGCGCGAGTTGACCGAGGCGCTCAAGCGCCGCTGCCTGTACCTGTGGCTCGACTACCCCGACCTGGAGCACGAGCTCAACATCGTCCGCCTGCACTCCCCCGAGCTCGACGCGCAGGTGGCGCGCAAGCTCGTCGAGATCGTCCACCAGATCCGCGAGCTCGACCTGAAGAAGCCGCCGAGCATCGCCGAATCGATCGACTGGGCCCGGGCGCTTCTGCTCCTCGGTGCGGACGAGATCGACCGCGCGACGTTCACGAAGACCATGAGCGTGATCGTCAAGCATCGGACCGATCTGGACACCGTGGCGGCGCGCGTCGGCGTCAAGCTCGACTCCGCGGCCGATGCCGCCGCCTAACCGCGCCAGCATCTACGGCGGCATCCCCGAGAGGGCTCCGGGCGGCTTCGACGGCCAGCTGCTCGCGTTCGCCGAGGAGCTGCGCGAGGAGGGGATCGCGGTCGGCACCTCGGAGATCCTCGACGCGTTCGAAGCGCTCGACCATGTCCCCTGGACGATCCAGGCCGATTTCAAGGAGGCACTCGCGGCCACACTCGCGAAGTCGCCCGAGGACCGCCGGGTGTTCGAGCTCGTGTTCGACCGGTTCTTCTTCCGCGCCGCGGAGGCCGAGGCGGCGCGTCAGCGCATCACCGAGGGCGACGGCGCGCCGGACTCCGACGCCGAGATCGACCTGGAAACTCTGCGCCAGCAGATCGCGGCCGCGCTGAGGGACGGCTCGGATGCCGCGTTGCGCGACCTCGCGCGGCTCGCGATCGCCGCCCTCGCCCGAGGGGAGGGTTCGGGCGTGCTGGGGGTCGATGTCCAGCGCATCCGCCGGGCGCTCGGTCTGCGACCCGAGCCGCAGCCGGAGCTCCCCGAGGGGGATCCCCGTCGCGACGGCGTCCCCCGCGAGCAGCTCCGCCGGTTCGAGCAGCATCTCCGGCGCGAGCTCGAGCGGGATCTCATCGAGCGCACCGCATCGCTTCCCCCCAAGCGCCCGCTCAACGACCTCGATCGCGCGCTCCCGAGTGGGCCGATCCAGGATCTCGCCGCCGTCCACCGGGTGGTCGCCCAGCTCAAGCGCCGCCTCGCCACCCAGGGCCACGAGCTCAAGGGCCGCAAACGCCACGCCCACGTCGACGTCAGGCGCACCATGCGGGCCTCGCTGCAGACGGGCGGGGTGCCGATCGTCCTCAAGTACCGCCCGCTGCGCCCGCGCCGGCCCGAGATCTTCGTCCTGTGCGACGTCTCGACGAGCGTCACGAGCGCGAGCACGTTCTTTCTCAGCGTCCTGCACGCTCTCCACGACGCGTTTCGCAAACTCCGCTCGTTCGTGTTCATCGAGCGGATCTCCGAGGTGACCGATGTGTTCGAGCGCGAGCGGGACTTCCGCGCCGCCAGCGAGGCGATCTCGCGCGATGCCGGCGTGGCGGACATCTCCGGCTACACCGACTACGGACGCGTCTGGACCGAGTTCCTGGCCCTGATCGAGGACGAGCTGCATCCCCGGGCGACCGTGATCGTGCTCGGAGATGCCCGGACCAACGGACGCCCACCGCGCGACGACGTGTTCGCCGCGATCACGGCCAAGGCCGGGCGCACGTTCTGGCTGAACCCGGAGCCGCGGCTGTACTGGAACTACGGCGACTCGGTGATCGCGGCCTACGAGCGGCATTGCGTCGCCTTCGAGTGCTGGCGCACAGACCAGCTCGAGGAGTTCGTCAAGGCGCTGACGCGGCCCGAGGTCGCCTAGCGCCCCGACACTAGACGGGCTGGTTCTGGCCGCCGAACACGGCGCTGACCGAGCCATCGGTGAAGATCTGCTTGATCGTGTCCGCCAGTAGCACCGCGCACGAGACCACCACCACGTTGTCGGGGGCGCCGGGGCGCAGCGGGATCGTGTCGGTGACCACGATCTCCTCGAAGGCCACGCTCGACAGCGTCTCGTAGGCAGCGTCCGAGAACAGCGCGTGGGTCCCGGCCGCATAAACGCGCGCCGCGCCCGCGTCGAGCACGGTCTGCGCCGCCGCCCGGAGCGTGCCCGCGGTGTCGATGATGTCATCGAGGACCACGGCTGTCCTTCCCCGCACATCACCGATCACGTATCCGGTCTCTTCCGGCCGCTGGGCCGGACGCTCCCTGGTCATCAGCGCCAGGTCGGCGCCGATGGTCTCGGCGAACTTGTGGTTCAGCTTCACGCGACCGACGTCCGGCGAAACGACCACCAGATCCTCGAGATGGAGTTCTGCGAAGTACCCGGCGAGCATGAACAGGGCCGTCATGTGGTCCACCGGCTTGGTGAAGAAGCCCTGCACCTGTCCCGTGTGCAGGTCGACGGTAAGCACGCGATCGGCGCCCGCGGCCTCGAGGATGTGGGCCACCAGCCGTGCGCTGATCGGCTCGCGCAAGGCTGACTTCTTGTCCTGGCGTGAGTAGCCGAACCAAGGTATGACCGCGATCACCCGATGCGCCGAGGCGCCCACGGCCGCGTCGATCATGACGAGCAGCTCCATCAGCGCGTCGTTGGCGGTGATGCCGGTCTCCGGATTGGAGCAAGTGGGCTGAACGATGAAGACGTCGGCGCCGCGGATCGATTCCTCGTAGCGGCAGTAGACCTCCCCGGCTGAGAACGTCTTCAGCGTTATCGCCCCGAGCTCAATCCCGAGCGTATCCGCGATCTCCACCGCGAGGTCGCGATTCGCGCGCCCGGAGAACAGCATCAACCGCTTTCCCGTGACGATCGGAAGGCTTCCCGATGCTGCCCTCGGCTCGCGTGGGCCCATCTCCGCTTCAGGAGTCTAGAGGAGGGTTGCCCCCAATCTGCGCCATTTTGGCCCCGTGGCCCTTTCCTCGGACGCCCGGCATCAATACCCTGAATTGTGTGAAACGCCTCGGCACGGGTCTTCCGGCGGGCCGATGAGCGCGTCGATCCCGGCGGTCAATTTCGGGGTGACGGCGGACTTCTCGCTGGGCGTCGAAGAGGAACTGCTCCTCGTTGATCCCGCCACCTACGCCCTCGAGCATTCGGCCCCCGACGTGCTCGAGCGGATCTCGATCCCGCCGGGTGGAGGCGGAGCCCACCCCGAGGCGTACGCCGGACTGGTCGAGCTCTCCTCGCCCGTGTGCACGGACGCGACGTGCGCCGCCGAGTCCCTGTCGGTTTTGCGCGGATGCCTGCGCGACACCGGTGCGACGGCGATCGGCGCCGGCCTTCACCCCGACGGGGCGTTCGGCGACGTCGTCCACTATCCGGGCGAGCGCTACCGCCTGATCGCCCATGAGATGCGTGCCCTGCAGGCACGGACGCCGACCTCCGCGCTGCACGTGCACGTCGGCATGCCGGACGCGGAGACGGCGATTCGGGCCTTCAACGGACTGCGCGAGATCCTGCCTCTGCTTCAGGCGCTGGCGGCGAATTCGCCGTTCTGGTATGGCCGCGACTCGGGTCTGGCGAGCGCGCGGGCCCAGGTTTTCCGCTCGCTTCCGCGCTCAGACATTCCCGAGGCGTTCGGATCATTCGACCACTACGCCGAGCGGGTTGACGCGCTGGTGGCGGTGGGAGACCTTCCGGATTACACGTTCCTGTGGTGGGACATCCGACCGCACCCAATGCTCGGTACGGTCGAAGTCAGAGCCATGGACAGCCAGTCGTCGCTGCGCACCGTCGCGGGTCTGGCGGCGCTCGTTCAGGCGCTCGCCTGGCGGGCGGCAGAAGCACCGTGGCCGTGGCAGGAGCGTGACGTGCTGATGG
>JAFASF010000320.1 GCA_019244745.1 Solirubrobacterales bacterium
GGCGGCAGCGCGGGCAGATCGGCCAGCACCGCCCGCAGCTCCTCCTCGGTCTGCGCCCGAACCGTCGCCTGAACCCGCTCGTTTAGCTCGTCCTCGGTCAGCCGCCCGGCGGCGAAGTGCTCGCGGATCTGTTGCGCGGCGCGTTCGCGCTGCTCGTCCGAGACGCGGAGGCTATACGGGTCGCTCATACCGTCGCGAAATCTAGCCGCATCGCTCCGAACTGGAGGGGTGTCCGAGATGAGCCTCCAATATGGCGTCTTATTTCGGACACGCTCGCCGCCAGCGGGTCCCCGCAGCTAAGCGCCGTGGCACTTCTTGTACTTCTTCCCCGACCCGCACCAGCAGGGGTCGTTGCGTCCGATCTGTTGCGACTCGTCCACGCGGCGCTGCTCGACCACGGGCAGAGGTCCCGGCTCGGCGTAACCCTCGGCACCGGCGGCACCGGCGGCACCGGCGGCACCGCCGGCACCGGCCGCCTGGGCGCCGGCACTCCCGGCCGCCGCGGCGATCGACATCGCGCCCGCCTGGGCCATGCCCCCGCCGGAGTAGGAGACGTTGCGATTCCCGCCGGTCGAGGAGCTCGAGCGCCGGCTTGGCCGTGTGGGCGCCGGTGGCGGTGCTCCGCCGTTCTCGCCTTCGACCGTCACCTCGACGTGGAAGATCATCCGGGCAAAGTCGCCCCAGATGCTGTTCATCAGGTCGCGGAACAGCTCGAAGG
Source organism: Solirubrobacterales bacterium (assembly GCA_019244745.1). Classification (GTDB taxonomy): domain Bacteria; phylum Actinomycetota; class Thermoleophilia; order Solirubrobacterales; family Solirubrobacteraceae; genus Palsa-465. The sequence goes on from JAFASF010000320.1 coordinate 719, forward strand.
CCTCGTTCTTGTACGCCACGAGGGGCTCGATCTGAGCGAACCCGCGGAGGTGGATCCCCTCCCGCAGGTAGTCCATGTCGTAGAGGTGCTCTTTCCAGCGCTGATCGATGATCTGCAGCAGCAGGAACCGCTCGAGCGCGCGCATCAGCTCCTCGCCGAGCTCCTGCTCGCGCCGGTCGTAGAGGGCGAGCGCCTCCTCCTGTAGCACGCTGGTCAGCTCGACCCGGTCGACCGTGGTCGGGTCGACGCCGGCGATCTCCTCGCTCGGAGTGAAGATCTCCTCGATCCGCCGGAGCAGCCCTTCGACGTCCCAATCCTCGACGAAATCGCCGGCCGTGTACTCCTCGACGAGACGCTCGATCAGGTTCGCAACCTCCTCGCGCGCGGCCGCGCTCATGTCGCGCCCCTCGAGGATCTCGTCGCGGTAGGTGTAGATCACGTCGCGCTGCTGGTTGAGCACGTCGTCGTATTCCAGCGTGTGCTTGCGCATCAGGAAGTGCTGCTCCTCCACCTTGCGCTGGGCCTTCTCGATCTGTTTGGAGAGCATCCCGGCCTCGATGGGCTCCTCGTTGCCCTCCTCGTCGGTCGAGCCGAGCTTGTCGAGGATCTTGTAGATCCGCTCGCCGGCGAACAGGCGCACCAGGTCGTCCTGGGCGGAGAGGAAGAAGCGCGACTCGCCGGGATCCCCCTGGCGCCCGGAGCGCCCGCGGAGCTGGTTGTCGATGCGCCGCGCCTCGTGGCGCTCGGTGCCGAGGATGAACAGGCCGCCGGCTTCGAGGACCTGCTCGCGGGCCTCCTCGATCCGGGCCTCGATCGAAGGGAGCACCCGCGCGTAGTGCTCCTCGTAATCCTCATCCCCCGGCTTCAGCCCCAGCTTGGCGACCTCGAGCCGCGCCAGGTGCTCGGGGTTGCCGCCGAGCTTGATGTCGACCCCGCGGCCGGCCATGTTGGTCGCGATCGTCACCGCCCCGGGCGCGCCGGCCTCGGCGATGGTCTCGCCTTCGCGCTCGGCGTGCTCGGGCTTGGCGTTGAGGACCGTGTGCTTGATGCCCTTGCGCGTGAGCTGTTCGGACAGCAGCTCCGAGACCTCCACGGAGATCGTCCCGACCAGCACCGGCTGACCGGCGGCGTTACGTGCCTCGATCTCCCTCAACACCGCGCTCCACTTGCCGTCCTTGGTCTTGTAGACCTGGTCGTTGCGGTCGGCCCGGATCATCGGCTCGTTCGTGGGTACCTGGACGACCGGCAGCTCGTAGATCTTCATGAACTCGGTCGCCTCGGTGATCGCGGTCCCGGTCATACCGGCGAGCTTGTCGTACATACGGAAGTAGTTCTGCAGGGTGATCGTCGCGAGCGTCTGGTTCTCCTCCTGGACCCGGACGCCCTCCTTGGCCTCGACCGCCTGGTGCAGGCCCTCCGACCAGCGTCGCCCCTCGAGGATGCGGCCCGTGAATTCGTCGATGATCTTGACCTCGCCCTCGATCACCGCGTAGTCGCGGTCGCGGTGGTAGAGCGACTCCGCTTTGAGCGCCTGGATCAGGTGGTTGACGAGCGGGCCGTTCTCGGCCCGGTAGAGGTGATCGATCCCCAGGAACCTCTCGGCCTTGGCCACGCCCTGCTCGGTCACCGCGATCGTCTTGTGCTTCTCGTCGAATTCGTAGTCGAAGTCCGCCACGAACTCCTTCTTCATCCGGGGGTCCATGCCCTCCGGGGTCTTTCCGGACACCATCTGCGGCGCCAGCCGGGCGAACGTCCGATACAGGTCGGCCGCCTGCTCGGGCGCGCCGGAGATGATCAGCGGGGTGCGCGCCTCGTCGATCAGGATGTTGTCGACCTCGTCGACGATCGCGTAGGTGTGGTAGGGCGACTTGCCCTCCTCGGGCTTGGGCCGGCCGCCGTGCTGGACCTTCTCCTCGAGCGTGGTGGCCATGTTGTCGCGCAGGTAGTCGAAGCCGAACTCCGAGTTGGTCCCGTACGTGACGTCGGCGGCGTACGCCGCGCGCTTCTCCTCGTAGGGCTGCATGTTCTGGAGCACCCCGACGGTCACCCCGAGCATGTCGTAGATCGGCTTCATCCAAGCCGCGTCGCGGCGGGCCAGATAGTCGTTGACCGTCACCACGTGGACCCCGCGCCCTCCCAGCGAGTTGAGCACGACCGCGAGCGTGGCCGTGAGCGTCTTGCCCTCGCCGGTCTTCATCTCGGCGATCGCACCGTCGTGGAGCACCATCCCGCCGATCAGCTGGACGTCGAAATGCCGCATGCCGAGGCTCCGCTTGCCCGCCTCGCGGACCAGCGCGAAACACTCGTAGAGGAGGTCGTCGAGCTTCTCGCCCTGGCGGGCGCGCCCTCGCAGCTCGTCGGCGGCCTCCCTCAGCTCGGCGTCGGTGTAATGCTCGAGCTCGGGCTCAAAGGCGTTGATCCGCCCGACGCGCTGTTCATAGGTCTTGAACTTCTTCGCTTCGCCCATGCGAAGCGCGCGGTCGAGGATGGTCACCGGCCTAGCGTAGCAGTGGTCCTGGGCCCGAAAAGAGGTCCCAAGGCACCCGTTTCTGGGCTGGGAGCGTCAGTTACGCCGCCGGCGAAACACCGCCCGGACGCGGCGATGCGCCGACCTCGGGCGCCTCCGCGCTCGCCGCCCGCGTCTCCCGCCGTTTGCGCCGTTTGTCGCGATGTCGCTTGACCTGAACGGCGAGCTCATCGGAGCACAGGTTGATCGAGTGGACGATGTCGGGCGAGGCGTCGCGGGCGCGCAGGGTGACTCCCTTGAGATGGAGCGTGGCCTCGGCGACCTGAGAATCGGCAATCGCCGGGTTGCGCTCTTCGAACACCTCCACCTCGAGCTCAGCCAGTTCCGAAACCTGCCTGGCGATCTTGCGGAACCGCTTCTCCACGTGCTCTCTCAGATCCTCGGAGACGGACAGGTTGCGGCCCTTCACCTCGATTCGCATAGGCCGACCTCCTAGCTGGAACGATGAGTGTGCGGTGAGCAGATCAGACTAGTCCTCCGCCGGACGTTTGTCGATTGCGAGAATCCAGGAGACGTGACCCCCCAGGCTTCCTGGTCCTTTGAGCCCGCCGTGCTGATCGGCGTCGGCGCGATGGTCGTCCTGTACCTCGCCGCCTGGCGCCGGGGACGCCAGCCGGGTGAGCCCCATCCCCCGAGCTTCGGGCGGCTGGCGCTGTTCGCGGCCGGTGTGGCCACGATCCTGGTGGCGCTCGTCTCGCCGCTCGACTCGCTCGGAGATCAGCTGATGGTGATGCACATGGTCCAGCACATGTTGCTCCTGGACGTCGCGCCCATCCTGCTGATCCTCGGTCTGACCAAGGTCCTGCTGCGGCCGGTGACCCGCCGGCTCACTGCGCTCGAGCGGCGCGCCGGCTATCTGGCTCATCCGGTCTTTGCCGTCCTGGCCTACTCCGGGCTGATGTGGCTGTGGCACATCCCGTCCCTCTATGACGCCGCTCTCCAGCACCAAGGCATTCACGTGCTTGAACATTTTTGCTTTGCCGGCGCTGGGACGCTCTACTGGTGGCACCTGCTGTCCCCCATTCGCAGCCGGATGCGGTTGGGCGGAATGGGGCCGGTGCTTTACATGGTGGCCACCAAGCTGCTGGTCGGGGCCCTCGGCATCGTCCTGGCCTTCTCCCCCACCGCCATCTACACCTTCTATGCCCATGGCCCGCATTACTGGGGCCTGACCGCGGGAGAGGACCAGAACATGGGCGGGCTGCTGATGGCCCTCGAGCAGTCGGTGGTGATGGGAGTGGCTCTCGTCTATCTGTTCGTGCGGATGCTGGCCGAGTCCGAGCGAGAGGCCGAGCGGGAGGAGCAGCGCGTTGACGGGCTCGAGGTGGCCTGAGGACCACGGGTCCGGACACCGGGGGAAGCCGGGCCAGAGGGGAGA
>JAFASF010000443.1 GCA_019244745.1 Solirubrobacterales bacterium
CGCGTCCCAATCGCGGGAAAGGCGCATCCACACGGCGATCGCTTTGCCGTTGCCCCGGCCTCGAGGCTCATGAGCGCTTCGCCAACGCCGGGCCATCCATCGCTGAGCGGGGGGCTCATCAGAGGAGGCGAGATGCTTCTCGCAGGGTGAAAGCGGGACTTACTGGCCTTCCCCAAGCGGCAGGAGCGCGCCGGGTCACGGCCCTGGTAGGCTCAGCGCCGTACCGCACTGGTAGCGGCTTCCTTTTCTCGGCTCACCGCGCTTTGCTGGCGGGGTGAAGGAGGTCGCGATGATTGAAGTTCGTCCATTTGAGCGCAGGGATCGGGATCAGGTGGCGCGATTGGTCAACGCCCATGTCGCGGCAGCGACCCCGGGCGGGGCGATACCTGTTTCGACGATGTTGAGCGACTTGGAGCGCCCTCTCCGCGAGGAGCTGATCGGTCCGTGGGTGACCGAGCTCGCGACCTTTGTGGCGATGAAGCGAGGACGGCTGCTTGGTGCGGCTCATCTGCGTCGCTACACCGGCGAGGCCGTAGCCTGCGAGTGGTATCGGGATTCGGGCGAGATCCGCTGGCTCTTGTGTTGGCCCGATCAGATCGATGCGGGTCGCGCGCTCTGCGAGCGGTCGCTGGCCCAGCTCGTCGAGTGGGGTGTGCGGATTCAGTACGCCGACGGCTCGCTTCCAGCGCCCGGTATCTACGGCGTTCCCGACTGCTGGCCGCACGTCCGTGAGCTCTACGAGCACGCCGGCTTCGATCCCACAGGTGGCCAGCGCGAGATCATCCTCGTGGGGCACCTGGATCAGGTGCAGGCGCCAGGGGAGCCTCCGGTTGAGGGACTGTCTCTCCGACGCGAAGTCGGCGAGGCGATGGGGGTGGCGTTCAACGCGGTGCTCGATGATCAGATCGTGGGCAGCTACGAGGTGGACGACGACCTGACACGAGCTGGGTCCAACCTGGCGTTCTCCGGATGGGCTGATGAGTGCAACCACTGGGTCCGCGAGGACATGCGCCGGCGAGGGATCGGAGCCTGGCTGCTGATGAGCGCGGCAAGCTGGCTGCTGCTCGGTGGCACCAGTCGGCTCATGACGTATGTCATCGATGATGCTGACGCCGAGATCTGGATCCGGTACTACGCGCGCTTCGGCTTGTTGCCAATCAACCGAACGACTCGCGGGTGGCGACGAGGGCCGTGACCCCGGCGGCTATCGCAGCCGCCACCATGCGGACCGCCCAACCCCTAGAGCTGGAGCCGTCCCGTTACCACGGGTGATGGGGACCTATCGTGGCCGGGCTGGACGTTGCTGGATCGCCGGCTGAGCACGAGCGTTGGGCGGCCGGTCGCCGGGTTGGGGGGCGGGCATCAGCACGCGCCGGCCGCGGCTGCCTTGCCGCGCGTGGTGAGCGTGATCGTGGTCTGCCACTGCTTGTAGTCGATCGTCTCGCCACCTCGGCCGTAGACGACCAGCCCCGAAGCGCGCGCGCCCTGCCCGGAAGCTCGTGCCGCTCGACGCGGTCGCGGTCAGGTGCCAGCGCTGACGCTTGCCGGTGCACGTCCCCTTCCATCTGCCCTGAGCCAGCGCGCCGCGCAGCGTTGGCGTCGAGCGCTCAGAGATTCGTCGCGCGCAGCGTCACCTGGCCGGCCTTCCAACACGCGATCGGCCCCGACACCGCGACCGTGGGGCCACCCGCCGAAAGCGCACCCGAGCGCGCGAAGTCAGCCACCCTGACCGGGTTGCTGGGGTAGCCGTGCCGGCCGCCGGGCAAGCCAACAACACCAGCAGCCCCGCCAGCGGTACGGCAGCACCGGGCAGCGGGACAGCCGGCCGGGCGCGCCGGTGAGTTGTCTCGGTCTGATGGTTCATTGGTGTCTCCTTGGTCGCGAGCCTAGGTTGGTCGTAGGTCGGGCGGGCTCGACCCGAGCGGTCGGGTCGATGCCGGGGCACGGGTGGTCGAGGCTGGTGCTCGCGCGAGAGCATGGAGCACGTCGGCGGCGGCGCGCGCGCGGCCCGCGGTCTGGTAGGCACGGCTGACGGTCGCCGCGCCGTCGCGTTGGTCGATCGCGGCGCGAACCGCGTGCGCGAGACGCGCGCCGTTGAGCCGGCGGCGCGGTAGACGGACGCCTGCGCGGGCGACCTCGACGCGGCGCGCGGTCTCGAGCTGGTCGCGTCCGAACGGGACGGCTACGACGGGCACGCCGGCGGCGAGTGCTTTCTGGGTGATTCCCATGCCGCCGTGGCAGATGACGCACCCCGCCCGCTCGAGTACCTGGTCGTGCGGGATGAACCGCGCGACCTTCGTGCCGGGCGGAGCGGTAAACGTTTCGGGGTCGTGCGCGGCGGTGGTCGCGATCACCGAGAAGCCCACTGGCGGCAGCGCCTCCAGGGCGACGTCGATCAGCTGGCGGTCGTCCTGGCGTTCGGTCGAGCAGGTGACCAAGACGAGGGGATCGTCGAGGTGATCGACCCCGACGGCGGTGTCGGCGGGCGGCGACCAGTGGACCGGGCCGACGAGGCGAACGTTGTGCGGCCAGTCACGGCGCGGGTACTCGAACCCCTCAGCCGTGAGCGCCAGGAGCAGCGGCGGGCGCGTCAGCAGCTCACCGAAGGTCGCGAGCGGCGGGAGCCCGTAGGCCGCCCGGACGGCGTTGACCCCGGCCACGGCGGTGCGGTCGAAGGCGCCGCTGACCAGCCGGCGCACGAGCGCGTCGCGAACCCTTCCCGCTGGTCCGCCGAGCGGGCGCAGGCCCGGGCCATACGGCGGCGCGTCGTCCGAGGGCAGGGGCAGGAGATACGGCGAGTAGATCGCCCATGGTCGGCCGGATCGCTCCGCGACGGTGGCCGCGCCCCAGCAGTTGATGTCGATCAGCAGCAGGTCGGGATCGTGCGAGTCCAGCGCTCGCTCCAGATCGGGGCCTTCGAGCCGTGCCCGCTCGCCGAAGGTCTCAAGTGCGCTACGGATCGCGGCGCGCGGGGAGGGCGCTCGCCAGTCCTCAAGCTCGATCCGCTCGAGCCGCGGATCGATCCCACACCCAATCGCGCCGACGCTCTGTACGTGGACGAGCTCTCCCGCCAACATGTACGCGACGCACTCCCAGCCGCGGCTGACCAGCTCGGTGAGGATACCCAGCAGCGGGTACAGATGCCCGCGGGCGGGCGAGGTGTACGCGAGCACCTTCACCGCCGGCCACTTCCGTCGTCCAGGAGCCGTTCGATCACCTCGATAAGCGTCCGGCGCACCTCCGCACGCGAGAACCCGAGATCATGCACCAACAACCACCAGACCTGCACGTCGCACAGAGCTATCAAGGCCGCACGTCGGCGCGCGCGGACGCGTCCGCGGACGCGCTCCAGTTGCGGCGCGAACGCATGCTCGACCCACGCATAGTGAAGCTGCTTGGCGCTCGCGAGGACCTCGCCCAACACCGCGTCGCGGCCCTCGAGCGCCCCGAGCGCCAGCGCCCCCTCCCCCTGTTGCTCGTAATGACCCAGAAGATTGTCCACCGCTCCGGCCACGTCCCCCGCCGGGGCTCCAAACCGCTGCGCCGCGATCCGCTCGCGGCCGCGCCGCGCAGACGCCTCCAACAGCCCCTCCTTCGTGCCGAAATGCCGTAGCAGCGTCTGCTTGGTAACCCCCGCTCGCGCCGCCAGCTCCTCGAGCGACACGTTTTCGAAACGCCCCGCGAAGAACTCGCGCTCGGCCGCGTCGAGCAACGCCTCACGCGTGCGCTGCTGGCCCTCCGCCCGCGCCACCTGCCGGTAGCGGCGCCTGCCCCCGCTAGATTTCATATGACCGATGGTAATGCGAAAGCCCGCGACAATCAACCCACCCCACGCACGAACTCAGCACTCCACGAAGATCGCTCCGAAGGCGTTCCAGAAGGAGTTGCTCCTCCTGCCCCCACGATCCGCAGCTGACGAACCTCCGACGATCGATACGGACGTCGAAAAAGTCTGAGACGGGCCGACCAAGGTCGCTGAAGCGCTCGCAGACGCCCGACGGAGCGGTAGCGAGGCGCACGGCTACGGACAGGGGGCCCCGACGTACCGGGCTGACACCGAAGCAGGACTCGGACCGGGACACCTCTGAGAAAGCCCCGCAGATAGCCAGATTCGTGGTGGTCGTGATGTGCGTGTCCTCTGGAAACTGGTCACAGATTCGGATGGAGCTCGTTTCTGAGGCCAGATCCGGCGGGAAGCGTCGCCATGTCGAGCATGAGGCGGAAGGGGGTGCGCGGTGATCGAAGCTGGGGGCGCGGTTGGCGCCGTTCGCCCGGAGTGCGTTGCCGCTCGGTCCAACGCTCTGGCGGTTGTCGCTCTTGCGAGCGCGTCGAGCCTCTAGGCGGCGGCGAGCGCGCGGGCGCGGGCGTCGCGCCGGTAGCGGCCGGGAGCGAGGCCACGATGGCGCGTGAACGCGCGGGAGAACGAGTATTCGGATCGGTAGCCGACGGCGGCGGCGATCGCAGCGATCGTGTCGTCGGTGTCGCGCAGCCGCTGGGCGGCGAGGTCCATGCGCCAGCGCGTGAGGTACTCGGGCGGCGTCTCGCCGACCAGGTGGGCGAAGCGGCGGGCGAGCGTTGCGCGCGAGACGCTGACCTCGCGGGCCAGCGACTGGATCGTCCATGGCTCGCGGGGCCGCTGGTGGATGGCGTTCATCGCCCGGGCGACCACTGGGTCTCGCAGCGCGAGCAGCCACCCGTCGGTCGCGTCGTCCTCCTGCATGCGCAGCCATGCTCGCATCGCGTGGATCAGCATCACGTCGATCAGCCGTCCTACCGCGGCCCGGGAGCCGGGCGGGCGGCCGCCGAGCTCGAGCGCGAGCAGCCTCAGCGTCGCGGCGACGCCCCCGTCGTCGCCGGGCAGTCCGGCCGGGACATACAGCACCGGCGGAAGTTGCGACATCAGCGGGTGGGCGACCTCATGGTCGTAGTCGTAGGCCGCGCACAGCAGGCGCGTCCCGGCGCCGGGACCCTCGATGACCATGTCGCCCTCGGGCGTGCGCGGAATGTCCGTCTCGAATCGCGCCAGTGAATCTGTTCGGGCGTCGGCCGAGGACACCAGCTCGTGTGGCGTGTTGGTAGGCAGGAGAACGACGTCGCCGGGCATCATGTGCTGCGGCGCGCGGCCGGGCAGGCGCAGCCAGCAGCTGCCCGCGACGACCGCGTGAAAGGCGGCGCCGGGCACCGGGTCGATGGTCACGCCCCACGGCTCGTAGGCGATGAGCTGGGCCATCACGCCACACGAGACGCGGGTGAGGGCGAACACGTCGGCGAGCGGGTCCACGAGGCTCACAGGTTATCGCCGTCCACCTCACAGATGGCGCATTAGATGAGCTGAACGGCTATCGATTTGCGCTACTGGCGCATTGTTCTACTAGGCGAGCGCTCCTATTCTGCCTCAGACGCCCCCGGAACCACCCCACACCCACGAAGGAGCGCGACACGATGCCACTGCTCAACCCCGGCGACCACTTCCCGCCCATCACGATCACCCCGGTCGACGGCGAGGCGATCGACCTCCCGGACGCGCTGGCCGGCCACTTCGCCGTGATCCTGTTCAACCGCGGCTCGTGGTGCCCGTACTGCAACGCCCAGCTACACGCCTTCCAGCGCGACGCCGAGAAGCTCGACGGCCTGGACGTCAAGGTCGTCTCCCTGTCGGTCGACGACGAGGCCACCAGCCGCGAGCTGATCGCCAAGCACGGCCTGACGTTTCCCGTCGGTCACAGCGCCGACGCCGCCGCGATCCACGAGGCGACCGGCGCGTTCGTCAATGCCGACCCCGTGCACCTGCAGTCCACCGGATTCGTCCTCGACCCCGACGGCAACGTGGTCATCAGCGTCTACTCGAGCGGTCCGATCGGCCGCCTGGTGCCAGAGGACGTCGCCGGCCTTGTCAGCTACCTTAGGTCCAAGCAGCCGGCATGACCACAACCACGACGACCGCCGGCGAGCTCGAGCTCGCCGGCCGGCGGTGCCAACTCACCGTCTCGCCGCAGACGCCCGAGCAGTCACTGACCTCTGCTGAGCGGAAGGCACTGGAGTTCCCCGTGCTGTCGGACGCCGGCAATGCGGTCGCTCGCCGGTACGGCCTCGTGTTCACACAGAGCGAGGCGGCTACGGCTTGCGCCACGACTCATCGCCCGCTTCAAGCCACGGGCGGTGATCACCGCCGGCATGCTCACCGCGGCTGCCGGGCTGGCGCTGATGACCGGCATCGCACCCGACAGGCACCACGCCTGGTACAGATTGTTTCTCACGATGGCAGGATTCGGCCTATGGCTCGTCCCTCAACCATCGTCGCCGCCCACGGTCCGCTGGCGGGAAAGAGCGGCCTCGGCTCCGCGCTGATCAACACATCGCGGCTATCGGGCGGCGCACTCGGGCCCGCCATCCTCGTCACCATCACTCATGCCGCGGGACATGACACCCGAGCAGGTTCG
>JAFASF010000139.1 GCA_019244745.1 Solirubrobacterales bacterium
GCACCTTACGGTTGGACGGGGCGCGGCTCATCGATGCCGCGTTCCTGCCGTTCCTACGGCCCGGGTGCGTGTCGCCGGCGCGCCCGTAGAGGCGGCTACAGGATCCCCACCGGCTGCTCGGCCGGCGCCGCGGCGGCGGGCAGTCGCAGGGTGAAGGTTGCCCCCGGCCCCGGTCGATCCTCGAGCACCAGATCCCCACCCATCCGCCGGGCCAGCTCGCGCCCGATCGCGAGGCCCAGACCAAAGCCCGCCCGCCCGGCGGTGTCGCGGCCGCGCTTGAAGCGCTCGAAGATCAGCTCTCGTTCGTCCGGGGCGACGCCCGGCCCGGTATCCCGAACGCCGAGCGAGGGTTGCGGCCCGTCGTGGAGCTCGACGGCAATCTCGCCGCCCTCCGGGGTCATCCGGACCGCGTTGTCCATGAGGATGCGAAGGATCCTCGCGACGCTCCCGGGATCGCCGAGCGCCCACACGGGCCCGGGGGAGTCATCGAGCCCGGTGACGATCCCCCGCTCCGCCGTCCCCAGCTCGAACTCGGCCAGCACCGCACGGCTCAGCTCCCCGAACTCGACCGGCTCCGAGCGGAGCTGCACCTCCGCGTCCAGCCTGCTCAGGTCGAGCAGGTCGGCCGCCAAGCGGCCCAGCCGGCGCGACTGGTCCCTGGCACGGCCGAGCAGAGACAGAGCATCTTCGAGATCGGGCTCTCCGCTGCGGAGGTCCTCGTCCACCAACTCGAGCATCCCGTCCAGCGACTGGAGCGGGGTGCGCAGCTCGTGGGAGGCGGTCGCCACGAACGCGCGCCGCGCGCGCTCCTGCTGCTGCAGGCGGCGCTGCATGGTCGCGAACGTGCGCGCGAGGTCCCCGACCTCGTCGTGGGCGCGGTCTTCGGGAACCTCGGCGTCGGGGCCCTCGACGGCGAGCCGGAGTGCGGCCTGGCGCAGACGCCGGAGGCGACGGACCAATCTCGCCGACAGGGGGATGCCGAGGAGCAGGGTGAGGGCGAGGCCGGCGAGAGCGGCGGTCAGGAACGCTCTGCGGACCGCGGAGACGGCGTCGATCACCTCACCGAGCGGTACGCGTACGGCGAGAATCCAGTGTTCGGTGGCTGTGCCGTCCGGATCCCCCAGCGCGCCCACGGGCGAGCGCGTAGTAAAGGGCAGCGCCGCGCGCGCGTATTCCGTGCCGCCGATCGTGCCGGAGCCATAGACGGCGCGACCCGTGTGAAACGCTTCCGATGCATCGCTGTACGAATCGGCTCGGGCGACGTCGGAGTCGGGAGGCCAGACGACGATCGGCCTCAGCGGTCCGGAGGGATGATCCGGGTACCCGAGCAGCGTGACGTCGGTGGCGCCGATGCGGGCGGCGACCGCACGCTGCTGTATCAGGAGCTTCTCGTAGGCCGCGCGCCCGTCCTGCTGTATCTGGAGCTCCTCGTGATAGCGCTGTAAATCGGCGTCGGTCGCGTGGCGTGACGGCTTGACGACGGTGATGGTGCGCTGCGAGACCAGGGCAGGATCGAGCTGCGGTTGGGAGAAGGTCGCCGTGACTCCCTTCAGCTCCCGCTCGAGCGTCTTCTTGTTCGCGTTTCGAAGCGTGGTCTCAAGCGGACCGAGCAGCGCCACCGCGGCCACGGCGAGCGTCGCCACGGTCGTCACCAGCACCACGCCCACGATCCGAGCGCGCAGACCGAAGGCGCCGGTCCACGGTCGCGCTCGCATGGCTAGGGTCCCCGCAGTCGGTACCCGGCGCCGCGGACGGTGAGGATGTACCGCGGCTTCTCGGGCTCCGGCTCGAGCTTCTCGCGCAGGTGGCGTATGTGCACGTCGATCGCGCGCGGGTCGCGATAGGCGCTGTCGCCCCAGATCGCGCGCAAAAGCTCCTGACGGTTGAGCAACCGGCCGGGGTCGGCCATGAGCGCATCGAGGAGCTCAAACTCGGAGAAGGTCAGTCGCACCGCCTCGCCGTTCATCGTGACCTCTCGCTGAGCGCGGTCGAGCGCGATCGGGCCAACCACGAGCACCTCGTCGCCCATCGCACGGGTTCCCGAGCGCCGAAGGACCGCGCGAATCCGGCTCCGAAGCTCGGCGAGCCCGAACGGCTTGGTCACGTAGTCGTCGGCGCCGGCCTCGAGGCCCAGCACCGCATCGGCCTCGGAATCGAGGGCGGTGAGCATGATGATCGGGACAACGTTGCGCCGGCCGCGCAGCGTCCGGCACACCTCATAGCCGTCCAGACCCGGACCGAGCGCGACGTCGAGCAGGACGATGTCGAAGTGCTCGGTGCTGGCTCTGTCGATCGCCGTTCGCCCGTCCGGCACCCCCATCACGCGGTGCCCCTCGCGCGAGAAGGACCGGGTGAGCATCTCCCGCAGATCGGACTCGTCGTCGACGACGAGGATGCTGAGAGAAGTCTCGGCCGGCCGCATCGGAGCCGGGCTAGCCAGCGTCTGGCGTTCCATCGACATTCGCGTGTCGATCGTATCGAGCCCGCATTACGTTGAATAACAGGTTAATGCGCAACAAACGTGGGCTCGCGCGCCGGGCTCGCCGG
>JAFASF010000215.1 GCA_019244745.1 Solirubrobacterales bacterium
GCGCATCGCGCTCACCGCGATCAGCGTTGGCGCGCGCGCCAGCTTAGCCGCCGCCTTCGGCTCGTCGGCGCGCATCAGCCGCTCGAGCGACTTCGGGCCAAGCACGCGGAAACGCCACGGATTGGTCAGATGGTGGTTGGGCACCCATCGGGCCAGCGCGAGGAGCTCGTCCAGCAGTGGCCGCGGGACAGGCTCGGGGGCGAAGGCCTTGTGGGTTCGCCGCGTCTTAATCGCCCGCTCGACGTCCACCGCTCATATTCGATCAAAGATCAACCGACCTGGGCACTGCCGGGCACTACGGGAATCCTGGGACTGCAAGGCCGGGCACTGCAAGGACCCGGGACGCTAAAGGAATTCCATTCACTACAAGGGACCCGCGGACTGCAAGGAAGCCCGGGCACTAAGGCAACCCCGGCACCGCAAGGAACCCGGGCACTGCGGGTCGGCCCGGACGCAAACGACCGCCGTGGATAATCGGCCCGTGAGTCGAGTCTCGGTGCGGTGGGCGCGCTCGTCGGCGTTCCTGATCGCGGCGCTGGTCCTGGTGGCGATAAACCTCCGCCCGGCCGCCGCGGCGGTCGGTCCGCTGATCCACCGGATTCGGGATGACACCGGGCTGTCGGCCGCGGGGGCGGGCCTGCTGGTGACGCTGCCGGTCTTGTGCTTCGGCGCGCTCGCTCCGCTCGCACCGGTCCTGGCCCGGCGCCTTGGCCCGCGTGCCACGGTTGCCTGCGCGCTGGCCGCGCTCGGCCTCGGCCTGGTCGTGCGCCTTGTGCCGGGGCTCGCTTTTCTGTTCGCAGGCACCATCCTGGCCGGCGCCGCGATCGCGGTGGCCAACGTTCTGCTGCCGGTGCTCGTCAGACGTGACTTCCCCGAACGGGCCGGGGTCATCACCGGACTCTACAGCTCGGCGCTGATTGGCTTCGCTGCCCTGTCGGCTGGCGTATCCGTGCCGCTCGCGAACGCATTGGGCGGAGGGTGGCGCCCGGCGCTTGCGATCTGGGCGGCGCCGGCGGCCATCGCACTGCTCGCCTGGGTGCCTGAGGTGCGGCTCGGTCGCAGAGCCTTGGCGGCTCAGGGTTGGCGGATCGGCGGCGTCCGGCCGCTATTGGGGGACCGCGTCGCCTGGGCGCTCACGCTCTTCTTCGCCCTTCAATCGGCCGGCTTCTACGCGACGCTCGCTTGGCTGCCGAGCATCTTTCAGAGCCACGGGGCGAGCGAGGCGCGGGCCGGGCTGCTGCTGAGCGTGACGATATTGGTCGGCGTGCCGGCCGCGCTTACGGTGCCGACCTTGGCGGTACGCGTGCGCGATCAGCGCGCACTTGCGGCGGGGTTCAGCGCGTGTATCGCGCTCGGCTGGCTGGGAGTGCTCATCGCACCGATGGCGGCTCCCTACGTATGGGCGGTGCTGATCGGAGTCGGGCAGAACGCGTGCTTCCCGCTGGCGCTGACGCTGATCGTGTTGCGAGCCGGTAGCGTGACCAACACCTCGCGCTTGTCGACCATGGTGCAAACAATCGGTTATCTGATCGCCGCGGCGGCCCCCCTCATCATCGGCGCGCTGCACGATCTCACGGGCTCATGGACCGTTGCGCTGATCGTGCTGCTCGCGCTCGTAGCCCCCCAGGCTCTCGCCGGACTCGCGGCAGGAAGACCCGGGACCGTCGACCTCGCTTAGCGTTCCTCAGCTGATCATTGGCAGCGTCCGCATCGAGTAGTGGCCGGCGATCGTTCGCCCGAGCACGGGATCCTCGAGCTCATAGCGGAAGACCCCGGCCGGCCGGATGCCGCCGCGTGCCGCGAAGGTCCCGCAGAACATCAGCGTCCCGTCGGTGAGGGGCGGCTTCATGAGGTCCAACAGCTCCTCGGGAGGGATCAGCCCGTCGAGCGTCCCCTCCTGGTAGAGGACGTCCTCGTCGATCCACGAGCGGAGCGCAAGCCGATCCCAGTGATCGGCTACGTCCTCGTAACCCCACAGCTCGCCCGCGATCGGTTTGTCGCACAACTGTTTGGAGACGGCCACGCTGAAGGTCTCCAGCTCGCGATCGGTGTGGTCGGAGCCCACCCCGACCCACAGCCGGCCGTCGTGGCGCAGCAGCACGGCCTCGACCTCGCCGCTGGAGCTCGCGGTCGCCTCGATCTCGGACGCGGTCGTCAAGCGCGAGGCCGAGACGCGGTAGAAGAGCGGCGCGCTCGACGGCCGGGCGACACCGAGCGCCTCGAGCTCGGCGATATGCTGCTCGACCGCGGCGCGGTCCCGACCCGTCCATCCAGCCACGACCGCGGTCTCGATCGCCACCGTGGCCGGTCGCCCGCCGAGGTCGAGCGTCAGATCCGCCACGTGCGCTCCTCGATCCAGTCCGCGATCTGGAGGATGGCGCCGTCCTCGCGCGCGAAGCCGGCGACCATGAGCCCGACCGGGGGCTCACCATGCTGGTGCACCGGCACCGAAACCGCGCAGCCGTCGAGGAGATTGACGACCGTCGGGTTGCGCAGCATGAGGAGGTTGGTTCGCGCGTACTCCTCGTCGTCGTCGAGCGCGGCGAGCGGCGGAGCGACAAGCGGCACCGTAGGGCAGACCATCGCATCGAAGCCCTCGAGGCGTCGCCGCACGCTCTCGATCATGGCCTCCCGCCATTCCCGCAGGACGAGCAGATCGCGCGCGGTCTGCCGCTCGCCGCGGCGGATGCGGACCAGCACCCGCGGGTCGTACTCGCCCGCGCGGGCCGCAATCAACTCGTAATGCCAGGCGAAGCTCTCGGCGGCGGCAAACCCGCCAGCGGCGTTCATCTCGGGTACGTCGTCGAGCTCGGGCAGCTGCACATCGATCGCTTCCGCGCCGCCGTCCCGCAACCGCTCAATCGCGCGCTCGAACGCCTCGGCCACCGCCGGCTCCACGTCGGCGAAGAGGTAGTTGCGCGGGACCGCCAGCCGCGGCGGCCGGGCGGCCGGGGCCAGCTCCCGAAGCTGATCCTCGCAAAGCAGCGCATAGAGCACCGCGCAGGACGCGACGCTTCGTCCCAGCACCCCAACCGCATCGAGCGTGCTCGACAGCGGGACCACGCCGTCGCGGCGCACGCGCTCCTGACTCGGCTTGAATCCAACCAGGCCGCAGAGCGCCGCCGGGATCCGGCACGAGCCGCCGGTATCGGTACCCAGCGCGCCGTGCGCCATTCCATCGGCCACCGACACCGCCGCTCCGGACGACGATCCTCCCGGGATCCGCCGGCGCGCGCGGTCCCAGGGATTCGCGGGCGTTCCGTAGTGCGGGTTGATCCCCAGGCCGCTGAATGCGAACTCGGTCATGTTGGTCCGGCCGATCAGTACGAGTCCCGCCCGGCGCCAGCGGGCAACGGCGGTCGCGTCGAGCCGCGCCGGGCGGCCGTCGAGCACCCGCGAGCCCGCGCGCGTGACCTGACCGCGTACGTCGAACAGGTCCTTGACCGACACCGGTATCCCGGCATACGGCGACGGCTCCGCGCTGGCCCGCCGCAGCGCGTCCATGGCCCGAGCGGTGGCGAGCGCTCCGTCCGCATCGACCTCGAGGTAGGTCCGCTCGCCCTCGCCGCCCCGATCGCCGATCCGCGTCAGGCATTCCTCCACCAGCTCCTGCGACGTGGTTCGCCCCTCCGCCAGGTCAGCGGCAAGCTGGGCGAGCGTCGGCATCAAACAGGATCGAAATAGTGGATCTCGAGAAGCAGGCAGCCGCCCTCGGATTTGAAGGGTCCGTGCGCTGCGCCCGGCGGCCGGCAGGCGTACGTGTGCGGGGCAAACGACTCGCCGCCGTTGCCCTCGACATCGTTGCCGACGGTGAGGTCACCGGAGACCAGGTAGACCTCCTCCCAATACTCGTGGACGAAGGGCGCGGTGGTGAACACCCCCGGAGCGAACCGCAACAACCGCGTACGAGTGCCCCGCCGGGCGTTCTCGTCAAGCGAGCCGGACAGGATCTTCTGCTGGATGCCGGCCGGATAGCCGGCCGGGGTAACCCAGCCGCTATCGAGATCGAGTTCGTGAAACTCGTCGTGCTCCTTGTTGACCGGCATGGCTGCTAGCTCCTGTTGACGTCCATGGCCACGATCTGCTCGTACGGTGGGTCACCCGCGAGAAGCCCCTGCTCCCGAGCGAAGCGGTTCATCCCACTGATCGCCCGCCGCGGGATCTCGGCGTCATAGTACGGCACGTCTCGACGCACGAGGTCGGCGATGAGCGACGCCTGTTCCGGGGGGAAGACGCGCTCGCCGACAGCAGTGGCGCGCTCGGGGTCGTCGGCGAGCTGTTCCTGCGCCCGCCGAAGCCCGCGTACGATCGCCTGGGCCCGGTCCGCATCCGCGGTGACGAAGGCCTCGGTGGCCGCGAGCGACGCGAACGTGTAGTCAAAGCACCCCTCGGGACCGTCGCCGCGGCGCACGTCGAGCACCACCGTACCTGCGCCGGAGCGCACCGCGACCTCGGCTCCCATACCGTTGGCCCAGAACCCGTCGATCTTCCCGTCGGCCAACGCGCGGGCCGCGGTCAGGCCGAAGTTCGTACCCGCTCCGGCCGCGCCCGGCACCGGTGAGATGTCGACCTCGCGCAGGTCGATCCCGGCGTCGACGAGCAGCTGCCGGAGCCCCAGGTCCACCCACGGGGCGGCGCCAATCCGCTTGCCGGCAACGACCGAAACGTCGTTGCGCCCCGCCCGCAAGTCGGCGCGCATGACAAGAAACCAGTACATCCCCTGGCCCTGCGCGGCCAGGAGCTTCACCCCGCGCCACTCGGGAAACGCGGCGAGCGCCGAGTGGGCCGACCCCGCGACGACGTCGACCTCCCCGGCCGCAAGCGCGCGGTAGGCGGCGTCGACCGGGAACAGCAACTCGATCTGCGCGGCGATCCCCTCGTCGCGCAGGCAGCCGAGCTCCGCCGCGGCGACCGCGGGGAAGTACGAGTTCGAGATCAGGTCGGGAACCGCGATCCTCACCGCGCCACCGCTTGGTCGGAGAGCGCCCGAGGCAACCGCGCCCGCTCAAGGGTTCCGCGTCCGGTCACAGTGAGCGCGCTCGCCACTCGAGCGCGGCGTGATCGACGACGTGACCGGTCCCGCCGCACCGAGGGCACATGCTCTCCCGCCCGAAACACATCGGGCAGCGGGCGAAGCAGGCATCGGCCGTGTCGAGCACCGCGCCGCACTCGCACCGGGCCACCAGCACCGGCACCGTGTCCGGCCGTTCGACGAGCTCAAAGCCCTCGAAGGCGTGTCCCGGGTGGACGTGAAACGACGGGATGACCCGCACGCCGGTGCTGTCGGACGCCGCCATCAGATCGGCCTAGCATATGCCGGGATGGCGACCGATGTCTCCCCGCGCGAGACCGGCGGCGGACGGCGCGAGACGCTCGCTGACCTGTTCGTCGTGGACGCAGACGTGCACGTCCACGAGGATCCCGGGGAGCTGGCGGAGTACGCCGATCCGCCGTGGGATGTTGCCCTGCGAGAGATCGCGAAGGTCGAGGAGCGCTACCTCGACCTACCCGGGATCTCGCCGCGAGCCGAGTACCGCGTGCCGTTTCCGGGTGGTTCGAACCGGCGCCAGATCGTCACCTCGGCGCGGGAGCTGCGCGGCGGGCTCGACGCGCTCCACGTCAATCACGCGGTGCTGTTCCCAGACCACCTGCTGTCGCTCGCGATGGTGCGCGACCCCGAGTTCGCCACCACGCTCGCGGTGGCGTACAACCGGTGGCTGTACGAGCGCTGGCTGACCGAGGAGCCCTCGCTCAGCGGCGCCCTCGTCATCGCTCCCCAGAACCCGATCGCGGGCGCCGAGGACATCCGCCGGTATGCCGGGCGGCGGGAGTTCGTCTGCGTCTACCTACCGGCGTCGGGGCTCAAGATCCTCTACGGCCACGAGCTCTATGACCCGGTTTACGAGGCCGCCGCCGAGACCGGACTACCGGTCGTGATCCACAGCGTCGAGGCGGTGTACCCGGCGTTCCCGTTCCAGCTCGAGCAGTTCCGCACCTCGCTGGCGGTGCACGCGCTGGCCCACCCGCTCTCGATGATCGCGAACCTCGTCAGCATGCTCGAGACGGGCGTCCCGATCCGCTTTCCGGAGCTGAAGATCGGCTTCATGGAGGCGGGTACGGCGTGGGTCCCGTTCCTCGCCAATCGACTCGACAAGGAGTACGTCGAGCGCCGGCGCGAGGTGCCGCTGCTCCAGGAAACCCCAAGCCGGACCATGCGCCGCTTCTTCTACGGAACCCAGCCGGTCGAGGAGCCGGAGCGCCGCTCCGATGTCGTAGCGCAGTTTGAGCTGTTCGACGGCGAGAACCAGGCGATGTTCGCCTCCGATTGGCCGCATCACGACTTCGACCATCCCCAGCACGTGTTCGGCCTCCCGTTCGCGCCCGAGGCGCGACGGAAGATCATGGGCCTGAACGCGGCCCGCTTCTTCGGGCTCGACGTTCCCGGCTAGCGTGGCACGCGAGCACGTCATCGGCAGGGTCGGGGATCTGCCGGAAGGACACCATCGCGTCGTAAGGGCCGCAAACCGGGAACTCGGGGTGTTCAACATCCGCGGGTCCTTTCATGCCCTTCCGAACCTCTGCCCGCACCAGCGCGGGCCGCTGTGCGAGGGGGGCGTCTCGGGGACGATCGACTACGGCCCCCACACCGATTGGAAGCTCGCCTGGATCTGGGAAGGGGAAGTCGTCACATGCCCTTGGCACTCGCTCGAGTTCCACATCCCGACCGGCCAGTGCGTGGCGTTCAACGACATCCGCCTGCGGACGTACGAGGTGCGAGTCGCCGAAGGTGAGCTGCGGGTGGTGATCTGACGATGGGATCGGGACTCGAGGGCCTCGAGGGGCGGGTGGCGCTCGTCACCGGCGCGGCCCGCGAGCGCTCGATTGGGCGCGGTATCGCGCTCGCGCTCGCCGAGCGCGGCGCCGATGTGGCGGTCAACGACCTCGCGCACGAAGACGAGGCCTCCAGGCGCGTCGGCGAGCTCGAAGCACTCGGCCGCCGATCGGTGTTCATCCGTGCGGACCTCGCCGATCCGCACGAGTGCGAGCGGCTCGTCGCCGAGACCGTGACGCGCCTCGGACGACTGGACATCTTTTGCGCCAACGCCGGCGTCGCCGACTGGCAGGAACTGGTAGAGGTGACGCCCGAGGCGCTACGGCGCATCGTCGGCGTCAACCTGCACGGCTGCTTTTTTGGCTGCCGCGCGGCGGCGGCTCAGATGCGCCGCCAGTGCACCGGCGGCCGGATCGTCGTCACCTCCTCGGTCAACGCGGTGATGCCCTTCCCGAAACTCGGGATCTACGGCGCGACCAAGCACGCGGTCGCCCATCTGGTCGGTGTGATGGCCCGTGAGTGGGCGCCCGACGCCATCACGGTCAACCACGTCGCGCCAGGATGGGTCGATTCGAACATCAACGACCGATCTCCCGATTTCGCCACCGAGGCGCTTCGGGCCGTGGCGCGCGCCGGGATTCCGCTGGGACACCGCCCGTCGGAGCCGCGCGAGATCGGCGAAGCCGTCGCGTACTTCAGCTTGGAAGGCGCCGCCCATACGACCGGCGCCTTCCTTCGCGTCGACGGCGGCTCGGTGATCGGGAAGTATTAGCTGGCGTGCGAGCGCTGCTTCATGGAGTCGACGAGCCGCTCGAGGCGGCGCTGCGCGAGCGTGGCCTCGAGCTCGTCCGCGAGGGCGAGGCCGACCGGTTCGTGACTTGCGGACCGCCTCCGATGCTGCGTTCCCTCGATGATCTCAGTGTGGATGAGTGGACCGGGCGCTTCTGCGTCTGGGTCGAGGAGCCTTTCTGGGCGCTTCAGGCGTGGCTGCAAGACGTGCTCGGGCGTGGCGCCCGCGGACGCTGGGTCGCGATCACCACGACGCTCGGCGCGCAGCCTTTTCCCGGTGGCGGTGCGGACGGATCGGCAGCGGTGGCGCTTCAGACGCTCGTGCGGATCGCCGCCGTCGAATACGGCCCGCGCGGCATCCGGGCGAACGCGATCGCGGCGGGCTGGCGCGAGCGCACCCTGCCCGCCGGGCTCGATGGAGAACTTGCGGCGACCGATACGCCCACGCGACGGCTCGTCAACGAGTCAGACCTGGCGGCCGCGGTCCTGTGGTTGCTTGGCGATCAGGCGGATCAGGTCAACGGCGAGATCCTGCGCGTAGACGGCGGGTACTCGATCACCCGCGGGTCGCGACCGGATCCGAGTACGGATTCCCGATGGACGAAGTAGCGCCGGGGATTCACCGGATCGAGTCAGACCTCGGTCCACGCTTCATGGCCCAGTACCTCATCATCGGCGCTGAGCGCACGGTGCTCGTCGACACGGGATTGGCTCAGACGCCCGACGCGGTTCTGGTGCCGGCGCTCGAGCGCGCCGGAGTCCAGCCGGACCTGGTGATCGTCAGCCACGCCGACCTCGACCACTGCGGCGGGAACCGACGGATGCGCGAGCGCTACTCGAGCGCGCTGTTTGCCTGCCACGAGCTGGACCGCCGGTGGGTCGAGTCCAACGCCGCGATGGTGGCCGAGAACTATCGCTGGCACGCGCCGTACGGTCTCCAACAGCTCGACCAGAGCGAGCTTGACGACATGCTCGCCCAGCTCGGCGGCGATTCCCCGATCGACATCGGGCTGCGCGGCAGCGAGACAATCCGGCTCGCCCCCGGCCGGCGGCTCGAGCTGCTGCACCTTCCGGGGCACACGCCTGGCCATGTCGGCCTCTGGGACCCCTCGGCTCGGGTGGCGATCGTCATCGACGCCGCCCTGTCCGACGGGATCTACGATCGCGCGGGCAACAAGCTGATCCCGCCCCGCTACTACGACGCGGAGGCCTACCGCGCGACGATCCGGCGCATCCGCGCCCTCGAACCGCAGCTGTTGCTGACTTCCCACTACCCGCCGATGAACGGATCCGAGGCCCGGGCCTTCTGCGAGCGGTCGCTCGGGTACGTGGACGCGGTCGAGGCGGTCGTGCGAGAGGGGCTGGCCGCCGGCGAGAACAGCCTCGGGCAGCTGGTGGAGCGCGTCGACGAGCGACTCGGGCCCTTCCCGGAATTCACGGTTGAGATCGCCGCGGGGGTCCGCTCGCACCTTTCCTCGTAGCTGCGGACGTAGTCAAGCGGCCGAGCCGTATAGCGCGTCCGGCTCGGCCGTGTCCTCCATCCCCCACCCGCCCATCAGGTAGTAGTGGACGGCGCGGATCGAGGCGATCCCGACGTGCCGGTCGAATCCGTCCAGGTCCCCGAACTCCCCCCGCAGCCGCTCGGCCACGAACGGCTCCATGGCCTGGATCACCCAGATCGGCACACCCTCGGCGAACGCCTCCTGGACCGCCCGCTTGAGGGCATCGACATAATCGGCGGCGCGCCTCAGCTGATCGCGTCGCATGAGTGGACCGCGCGCGGGCACGACCACGTCCGCCTCGATCTCGGCCAGCTCCCGCCAGGTGCGCGTCACGTGGCGCAGGTGGAAGTCGGCAAACACGCCGTAGCGGGCATCGGCTCGCGGACCCGCGAGGAACAGCACCCGCTGCGAGGGTAAGAAGACCGCGAGGTTGCCGGTGCCCTGCGAGGGCCCCGGGTACAGCAACTGGACATCGACGTCCGCAAGGCGCCGATCGGCACCCGCGCCGGTAACGGTGCTGGCGGCGGGAGCCTGGTCGGGCGCCCCGCGATGCTCGATCAGCCGGGCACAGAGCTCGTGCGCGACGACGTCGGCGCCGGCGGCCAGCACCGCGGTCTTTCCGGAGTGATCGAGATGGTCGATCGTCGTGATCACCGCCTCGATCGGCCGACCGTGAGCTGCACTCCCGATCGCCTCCAAATACCCGCGCGCGGCGTCGTCGGTCCCAAAGCTATTGAGCGCGATGACACCCTCAGACGACGTCACGAACATGGCCCGGTGGTCGTCGGTGGCCACCGTGAACACCCCGTCCGCGATCTCCTCCGGCTTCACAGCGGACCCCTTCGAGCTCCGCCGGCGTCCTCCAGACCCCAGCCTCCGGTTAGGTGGTGGACCATGAAGCGCATGACGTTCATCCCGATGTACTCCTCGAAACGAAACATGCGCCCGAGCTCCTGGCCCAGCCGCTCCCGCGACCACGCGTCGACCGCGCCGTAGTCGTCGGGGTCGACCCCCTCCGTCAGGGCCTGGCGCGCGGCCTCGCTGATCCGCTCGTAGAACGCGAGGTTCTCGCTGAAGCCGGTCCGATCAACGGGCCAGAAATGGCCGGGGATGAACGTATCCCACTCGAGCGCCTCGAGCCGGCGCATGTTCGTCAGATAGCTGTCGAGGTGCCAGTCGGGGACGAATGTGTAGCCGACGCCGGGAATCACCGTGTCGACCATGAACAGCGCCCCCGCGTCCGGGAACCATGCGGCCACGTTGCCGCTCCCGTGCGTGGCCCCGGGATTGATCAGCTCGAACTCGGCGCCGTCGATGGCAAAGGCGCGACGCTCGCCGGACCATGTCTCCGTTGCCGGACGCTGCCCGTCTGACCCCCGCGCCGCGATCACCTGCGCGGCGTCCTCATGGGCGAGGACGGTAGACGCCTCCGGGGCGAGGTCATAGGCAAATCCCGTGTGGTCGAGGTGGTCATGCGAGTAGACCACGGTGTGGACATCCCGCCGCGGCAGCACTCGGTCGATCGCCGTGCGGTATGACGCCGCGGCCGCGGGCGACCAGAACGTGTCGAACGCGATCACCCCTTCGTCGCCCTCGAGAAACACGCTTCGGTAGATGCCATCGGACGCCGTCCACAGTCGCTCGGACACCGGGCGATAGGAAACCGTCGTGGGAAACGCGTAGCCGGGCAGGGGTCCGTCGATCTCGAAGATGCCCCGATGACACGTGGTCGGGTCGATCAACGGCAGCCCGCCTTCGATGCGTGGGGTGCATCCGCCGGCGCGTCCATGGCGCCGCAAGCTTATCCGTCCGCCGGCGCCGGGCATCCCAAAAGGGTGTTTACATCCTGCTAAGCGGCATCCTCAACCCGCGGTGATGTTTGACATTTGATCGAACCTACAGCTAGAGTCGCGGCACCAGTTGGTGAGGAATTGGAGGCACATGAGGTTCAGCATCTACTCCGAAATGCAGCACTGGCCGGGCAAGTCCGCGGAACGACTGTACGCGGAGGTGACCGAGCAGGTCATCAACGCCGACCGGAGGGGCTACTCGACGTACTCGATCATCGAGCACCTGTTCTTCCCCAAGTTCTCGAGCTCGCCCGACCCGCTGGCGTTCTTCGCCCAGCTGGCCCCGCGGACGAAGCAGATCAACTTCCGGACCTTGCTCCACGTCCTTCCGTTCCACAACCCGACGATGCTGGCCTCGCGGATCGCGGAGGCCGAAATCCTCCTCGACGGTCGGTACGAGTTCGGCGTCGGCCGGGGCCACGGTTGGATACCGCCCAAGGCCGGAGTGCGCCTGGGCGACGTGCGAGAACTCTATGACGAATCGCTCGAGCTGTTCTTCAAGGCGCTCGAGCAGGAGCGCTTCTCGCACCAGGGCCGCTTCTACAGCGTCGATGACTCGCACATCTACCCGCCGCCGCCCCAGCGAAAGATGCGGATCTTCGTCGGCGGGACGAGCGATTACACCTACGAGATGGCCGGCCGGAAGGGCTACGCGGTGGCGGTCCCGCCGCTGCTCCCCTACAAGGCGCTCGAGGCGCAACTGAACATCTATCGCGAGAGCGCCAGCAAACACGGCAACGAGCCCGACATCGTCTGGATCCACGCCTGTTACATGGACCAGGATCGCGAGGTCGCCAAGCGCGACGCCGAGCAGGGCATGCGTAACTTCCTGGTCGGCAACGCCTCGCCACTCGAGGAGCGGGCGTCAGACGACGCGCTGCAAGCGGCCGGTTATGGCTTCTACACCTCCGGGATCATGGAGGAGCTCGCCGCTACTCCCTACGAGGAGATGATCGCCGGAGACATCGTTTGGGTGGGAACTCCGGCTGATGTGATCGAGCGCATCGAGGAGACCATCGGGGTCTGCCCGGGTCTCACCGAGGTGGCGATCACGGTCAATGCCGGAGGGATCGAGCATTGGAAGTCGATCAAAACGCAGGAAATCTTCGCCGACTTGGTGATGCCGCACTTCCAGGCCTCCGCCGCGCGGACGCCTGAAACGGCCGGCGCGATTGGCTGAGGCAATGGAAGGCACGAGCGCCGGCGACCATCAGCGCAGTACGACCCGCCATCTGGGCGCCGCGCGTCCAAGCGGCGGGTCTCGAGCACAACGGAAGGGGCTTTCCATGAGGAGGATGAGGGCATGGGCGGTTGCGCTGTGCGCGCTCGCCGTCCCTGCGGTTGTCGTGGCCGGCTGCGGGTCGAGTAGTAAGAGCAGCAGCACCACCACCAGTGCCAGCGGTAGCGCTACGACCACGGGAAGCAGTGCGTCCAGTGGCAAGCCGATCACCATTGGCGCCGTCATCGATCAGAGCTCGACGATGAAGCCGTTCGACAGCCCGGCGCTCGCGGCCGGACAGCTCGAGGTCGCGAAGATCAACGCGGCCGGCGGCGTCGACGGCCACAAGCTGCAGTTCGTCGTCGAGAACGACCAGCTACAACCGGCCGCAACCCGGTCGGATGCACTTTCCGTGGTAGGTAAGGGCGCCGACGTCCTGTGGGTCACCTGCGATGTGGACTTCGCGACGCCCGCCACCACGGTCGGGATAACGCACGGCCTGCTGACCATCGCTCCGTGCATCGGGACCGACCAGCAGGGGCCGAAACGGTTCGGCTCGCTCGGCAAGCTCGCGTTCAGCTACGGCAATGTGGCGCAGGACGAAGGAGCAGCGTTCGCGCAGCTTGCGATCAAGAACGGCTGGAAGACCGCGGACGTGGTGACCGACAAGTCGATTGTCTTCGAGGTCAACGACTGCCAGGCGTTCACGAAGCGGTTCACCGAGCTCGGGGGCAAGGTGGTGGCCCAGGACAGCTTCACCCAGGGAGATCACACGGTTGGCTCGGTGGCGTCCAAGGTGAACGGCCAGAAGGCGGCCGCCGTGGCGCTCTGCACCTATCCCACGCCCGCCGGCGACCTGCCGGCGTTCGTGTCGGATCTAAGGAGCCTGGGCAACAACACGCCGATCGTGGGGCCGTGGTCGCTCGACGGAGCCTTCTGGCTGCCCAAGGATCCGAAGATCTCGAACAACATCTGGTACGTCACCTACGCATCCGTCTACGGCGATGACCCAGATCCCGCGGTGCGCGCGCTCGAGGCCCAGTTGACGCAGTCGGGGAACCCTCCGGCCACGGGCGGCTTCGTGACCGGAGCCGCGGCGGTGGACGGCATCGCCGCCGCGATCAAGGCAGCCGGTGGCTCGACTAACGGGGCCAAGCTCGCCTCGGTCATGGAGGGGTTCCACAACCTCCCGACGGTGTCCGGCCTGGTGAGCTTCTCGCCCGCACTGCATTCGGTGTATGGCCGCTCCTACAGGATCATGCACATCGTCGATGGAAAGGCCAAGTTCGTCGGGCAGATCAAGGCGACGAGCCCAGCCAACATCGGCTGAGCGCAAGGAGCGTGACGGACGAGCGTTCGTCGGCTGAGCGTCGGCCTCCCGGAGCACTGCTTCGGGCGGCCGACGTGGCCCGCTCGTTCAAGGGGGTTCAGGCGCTTCGCGGGGTGACGTTCGAGCTGGGGCAGCACGAGGTGGTGGGTCTGATCGGCCCCAACGGGGCGGGCAAGACCACGCTGATCAACTTGATGACCGGCTTTGACCTGCCGACCTCTGGGACCATCGAGCTCGGTGGACAGGACGTGACTCGCTGGCGTCCCGCGCGCCGAGCAAAGGCCGGGCTGGCGCGCACGTTTCAGCATGGTCACCTGTTCGGAGGTCTGTCGGTCCGGGAGAACATCGAGCTGGGCGCGCTCGGCGTGGGAGCGCGCAGCGGCGAGGCCCGACGGCGGGCGGATGATCTGCTCGACGCCCTGGAGCTGCGGGCGCACGCCGACGTGAGGGCCAGGTTGCTCCCCCACGGTGAGCAACGGAAAGTCGGCGTGGGCCGGGCGCTCGCGAGCCGTCCGAGCTACGTCCTGATGGATGAGCCGGCGGCAGGACTCGCGGAGTCCGATATCGAGCCGTTCGCGCAGGTGATCCGGTCGGTGCGCGACGGCTTCGGCGCCGGGGTCTTGATCGTCGATCACAACATTGCGCTGATGATGGAGGTCAGCGACCGGATCGAGGTGCTCGACCAGGGGCGGACGCTGGCGCGGGGCACTCCCGAGGAGATCAGGCAGAACATCGACGTCGCGGCCGCGTACCTTGGATCGAGCGGCGTCACCGGGGCGAGCGCCGGTGCCTGAGGCGATCCTCGAGCTCGATCGCGTCGAGGCCAGCTACGGCCCCGTCCCGGTTGTGCGGGGCGTGTCGCTCACCGCGCGCGGCGGCGAGATCGTCGGCCTGATCGGGCCCAACGGCGCCGGGAAGACGACGACGCTGCTCACGATCATGGGCGTCGTCCCCTGCGCCGGAGGCGAGATCAAGTTCCGCGGCGAGTCCATCCGGGGCGTACGTCCCGAGAAGGTGGTCAGACGCGGAATCGCTCTCGTGCCGGAAGGGCACCGCATCTTTGGCGACCTCACCGTGGCCGAGAACCTCCGCCTGGGGCTCGCCGGGCGACCGTCCCCCGACGGTCTGTCCGAAGACCTCGAGTGGATCCACGGCATCTTCCCCGTGGTGAACGAGTTCCGAGACCGTCCGGCGGGTGCGCTCTCCGGAGGCCAGCAGCAGCAGCTGGCGATCGCGCGCGCCCTGATCGCCGCGCCCCAGCTGCTGCTCCTCGACGAGCCGTCGCTCGGACTCGCGCCGTCGGTCGTCGATGACGTGCTCAGGGCGCTCGGGGAGATCCGCGGGCGGGGCGTGACGATGGTTCTGGTCGAGCAGCGGGCGCAGCTCATCGCCGGCTTCGCCGACCGAACCCACGTACTCAACAACGGCGAGATCCGCACCACGCTCACCCCGAGCGAGGCGAAGGACACAAGCCGTATGATCGCAGCCTACTTCGGCTGATGCTCCTACAGGCGATCATCGACGCGGTCGCGGTCGGCGCCCTGTATGCGCTTGTCGCCGTCGGGCTCGCTCTCGTGTTCGGCGTCATGCGCCTGATCAACTTCGCTCAGGGCGAACTGATCACCGCCGGCGCGTACTCGCTCTACCTCACGCGCAACCTGCCCCTGGTGGTGAGCATCATCGTCTGTTTCGTCGTCTGTGTCGTGCTCTCCGTCTTGATCGAGCGAGTCGCCTTTCGGCCCCTGCGCGGGGCGAGCCCAGCCACGACGCTCGTGGCCACCTTTGCCGTGGCGTTCGCGCTCGAAGCGGTCTGGCTGATCGCGTTCACTCCTCAGGGCAAGACCGCCGACCTGCTCTCCACCCTCAACCAGCCCGCGACCCATGGGAGCCTCCATCTACGATGGTTGACGATCGTCGAGCTCGGGGCGGGCTTGCTTCTCCTCGGCGGGACGGCGCTCGTGCTGAACCGAACGACGATCGGACTGCACATGCGGGCGGCGGCGACCAACTTCCGTGACGCTCAGCTCCTCGGCGTGCGGGCGGACCGCGTGATCATGTTCGCCTTCGTCATGGCCGGTGTGCTCGCCGCCGTGGTCTCGCTGCTCCTGACCGTCTCGCAGCCGCTCGTCACTCCCACGTTCGGCCTCGACGTCACGATCCTCGCTCTGGTCGGGGCCGTCCTGGGCGGGATCGACCGGTTGGCGAGCGCGACCGCCGGAGGCTTCCTGATTGGCTTCATCACGTCGTTTCTGGGCGATGAGCTCCCGGCGTCGCTGAGCAACTTCTCCCTTTCGTTCACCTTCGGGATCGTGATCCTGGTGTTGCTCATCCGCCCGGCCGGGTTGCTGGCGGCCCTCGGGCAGTCGAGCGTGGAGCGGGTATGAGTCGGGTCGCGGCGGCCCGCCCCTTGTTGGCCCCGGTACTGCTGATCCTGGCCGTGGCGCTGATCGGTAGCACCACGTCGACCGCCACGCAGCAGAACTTCATCACCGCTCTGGTCTCGGTGACGATCGTCGTCGGCCTGTACGTGTTCATCGGCAATGCCGGCGTGATCTCGTTCGGTCAGATCAGCTTCGTGGCCATCGGCGCCTACAGCGCGGGGGAGCTGACGCTCCCCACCCAACCCAAGCATTTCGTCCTCCCCGGCTTGTGGTCGTTCATCCAGAATCACTCGGTGGGCAACATCCCGTCGCTGGCGATCGCCGCGGGCCTGGGCGCGCTCTACGCGCTTGCCGTCGGCCTGCCGCTGATGCGGCTCTCCGGGCTCGCCGCCGGCATCGCGACGTTCGCGGTGCTCGAGATCACCTACAACGTGCTGACCTTCTGGCCCAAGATCGCGCCGCAGAGCGGACAGACGCTTTCGCTGGTGCCGACGACCACGGGCCTCACCCAGGCCACGGTGGGCGCGATCATCGCCGCAGCCGCCGCGTTTCTGTATCAGTCGAGCCGCCGCGGGCGGCTGCTCCGCGCCTCCCGCGAGGACCCAGCCGCCGCGCAGGCCGCGGGCGTGAACATCCGCCGGGAGCGTCTGATCGCGTTCACGCTCTCGGGCGCGATCGCCGGCCTGGCGGGAGGGCTCCTGGTCCATCAGATCGGTTCGATCATCCCCTCCCAGGTCTACCTCGACCTGACCTTCCTGACCCTCGCCATGCTCGTGGTCGGCGGCACCGGGAGCCTGTGGGGAGCGACGGTCGGGGCAATCATCGTGAGCCTTCTCGACACCTACCTGAGCAACGCCGAGAACGGCCTGCACCTGGGGTTCTTCAAGCTGACGCTTCCCTCCGGCGCCGCCGACCTGATCCTGGGACTGCTGATGGTCGCGATGCTGATCTTCCGTCCGCAGGGTCTCACCGGCGGGCGCGAGTGGGACCTGACGATTCCACACCTCCGCAGGCGCCGCTCCGAGACGCGGGCGGATGCGAGCGGCGCTTCGGGCCTCGATCAAGCGTCGCTGATAGCGGAATCACCGAACCCGACCGACAGCGCTACCGAGCCAGCCGCCGAGCGTCCCGCGCCACCGGTCGAGTCTCCACTCTCGGGTCCCCGGCCGGAGGGCTGAGCGGCATCGCCCGTAGGCGCTGCCGCGCCCAGAGGGTCGAGGATGCCCACGCCGGTACATGTCGGGGTTCTGCCGAACCGACCGATCGAGGACATCGCGGCCCTGGCCCAGCACGCCGAGCAGCTCGGCTTCGCCGGAATCTGGGTCGCGGACTCGCAGTCGATCTTTCGCGACGCGTTCGCCGCGTTGACGCTCTGCGCAATGCGGACCCGCCGACTCGCGCTCGCGACCGGCGTGACCAACCCGGTGACACGCCATCCGGCAACGGTGGCCTGCAGCATGGCAACGCTTGACGAGCTGTCGGGAGGCCGCGCGATACTCGGCATCGGCGTCGGCGAGAGTTCGGTCGAGACACTGTCGCTCAAGCCCGCGCGGCTCGCGCGGCTCGAGCAGGCGGCCCGGGTTATGCGCGGGCTGCAGGCGGGCGAGGAGGTCGAATGGGATGGCGCGCGGATCCGCTTGACCTGGTCGACGCGCGCGATCCCGATCGTGTTCGCCTCCTCCGGCCCGCGGTCGCTCGAGACCGCCGGCCGGGTCGCCGATGGCGTCCTCTTCCAGGCCGGCGCGAGCCCGAAGATGGTCAGGTACGCGCTCGATCACATAGCTCGTGGAGCGTCTGGTCGCGCCGTCAAGCGGTATCTGCGCCTCGCCTGCTCGGTCGGTCACGACCGAACCGCCGCGCGGGCGGCCGCCGCCGGCTACGCCGCCGCGGCCGCCGGAACCATCTTTCGCAGCATTCCGACAGACGTGCTCGATCCGGTTCTGGTGGCAAACATTCGCGCGCTCAAGGAGAGCTACAACTATTACGAGCACGCCAGCGCGAGCGCGCGCCACATCCAGCTCGTCACCGACCGGATCCTCGACGCGGTCGCGATCGCCGGGACCCCAGAGGAGGCAGTGCCACGATTGCGCGAGTTGGTCGCGCTCGGCATCGATGAGATCGTGGTCACGATCACGTCGCCTGACCTCGACAAAACGATCACGATTCTCGCCGAGGAGGTACTGCCGCACCTGTGATCGCACTGAAACTTGGCTTTCGCGCGTTCGATCCGCACGAGCTTCTGGTGCATTTCCTCGCCGAGCGAGCCGGCGTGTACACCGAGCTCGGACTCGACGTGAGTTTGGTCGACCTGCGGGCCGGCGATCGTCCTCACGACGCGGCCGTCGCGTGCGGCTCCGCGCTGTTCGCGGCGCTCGACGGCGCTCCGATCCGGATCCGCCTGATCGCCTCGCGGGCGCCGCTGTTCTGGCTCTATGGGCACCGGAGCGAGCTCGCGGACGCCCGTATCGCCGGCTATCCCCCGGGGACGCCCCCCGCGCGCTTCTTGGCGTTCGCGCTGCCGGAATCCGCGACTCTGCTCTCCGCCCGCGACGACGCCGCGCGCCTCGCGCTGCTGCGATCGGGAGCCGCGGATTGTGCGCTGCTCTCAAGCGCCACACCGCCCTCGCGCCTGATGGATATCGAGCCGCTCTTCTGCCTCGCCGACCGGGTTGCCGTGCCAACCACGGGCGTCGCCGCCCGGGTCGGGGAGGGGCCAGGGGTCGACCGTCTGGTGCAAGCTCATCGACTGGCGCTCGGCGCACTCGCCGCGGATCCGGCCCTTGCCCGAGCGACCGCTCGCGACGCGTTCGAATTCGACGAAGACGAGGCCGCCTGGGCGGTCAGCGTCGCTCGGCACTACTTCACGGACGATGGCCGCGTGCCCGCGACCTACATCGAATCAGCTCTGTCGATCGTTGGGGCGACCGCGTCGCCGTACGGGCCGGAAGCGCTGAGTCCGCCCACGTGAACCTAGCCGCCGGGCATCCCCACGAGCTTCGCCGGCCGCCCGAGCCGTTGGCGCACCTGGCCCTTGACGATCCGCGCTCGCCCGCGCATCAACGGGCCCGACACTGAGCCGAACACGTCGGAGACCACGGCGCGCGCTTTGCGCTCATCGTGGAACGCCTCGGTCAGGACGGTGGCGTCGTTGAAGTTCTCCGTGAACATGTCCGCGAGCCGCTCCTCGGGACTGTGGTCGTCGGGTCTGGCGGTGCTGCCGTATTGCGCGATCAGCATCAGCTGTCCGGCCTTGGTGACCGGCTCGAGCAACGTGTTATTGAACGCATCGATCAGGTGATGACGTGCCCAGAAGCGATCGAAAGTCGCGCGCATCCAGTCCGCGTCGAACGGCTGCTCGCCACGCTCGACGATCGACTCGACGAACACGCGCGCCATCTTGTTGCCGTTGTTGGCGCCCTGGCCGCCGATCGGATCGAGCGACTGCGCGGTGTCGCCGAGGGCCATCACCGTCCGCCCCGACGGCAGCGTCCCCACGACCTCACGCACCTCGGGCGTGAACGACCCGGTAAGCCAGGCGTGCTCGTCGCACGGTTCCGCGCCGCGCACCCAGTCGTAGTCCCACGGCGTCATCTCGCGCATCACCTCCTTCGCGCGCGCCAATGCCTCCTCCACGTCGCGACACTCGCGGAACCGGTCGAGCGGACTGCCCTCCTTGGCCTCGAAGACGAGGCTCCACGACTGTTGGAGGCCTTTCGAGAACCAGGGCACCCAGAAGGCCTCGCCTTGCGTCGCGAAGAAGTTGAACTTGACCGGCCGATACCACGGCGCGTACCCGAAGGTCATCGGGATCCCGGTGACGTTGACCATCGCGAGGATCCGCTGCGGTTTGGTGTAGCGAGAGCGCGCCGAGTCGCGGGGGAAGAGCTTCATGATCTCGCCGCGCCCAGCGGCGACGATCGTCAGGTCGTGGCGAGCGGCGACATCTTCGAGTCCGGCGACGTCGAGCTGCCGGATCTCGACCGTGGCGTTTGAGGCGTCGAGATCGCGCATCCACGTGGCACTCTGCAGCCGCACGTCGATCGCGAGGAAGTAGCGCTGGAAACGGCCGAGCAGCGTCAGTAACTGGTTTCGGTTGTTCGGGCCAAAGGTCAGATGGATGCCCTCGCCCCGGGGCGCGCCTTCGCCCCACCGCTCGAGTCCGAGCTCGCGTTCGAACGCCAAGGAGGAGTCGAACCGCGCGGCGGTTCCGGTTGGTCGCGCGTTGCTCAAGAAGTCGTCCGGCGTACGGTCGGAATAGAGCGTCACGTCATAGCCGTGCTGCCGCAGCGCATGCGCCGCCAGCAGCCCGGCCTGGCCTGCGCCGACGATCGCGATCCTCCTCATGCGCGTCCTCCTCCCGACTCAGCGGCTCATAGACCTGACACCGGCGCCTGCGGCGACATCGCCATGATCACCTCGCGGTA
This sequence comes from Solirubrobacterales bacterium, assembly GCA_019244745.1. Classification (GTDB taxonomy): domain Bacteria; phylum Actinomycetota; class Thermoleophilia; order Solirubrobacterales; family Solirubrobacteraceae; genus Palsa-465. The sequence continues at coordinate 20,328 of JAFASF010000215.1, forward strand.
TAGCCGCCATCGACGACCCAAGCCGCGCCAGTCACGTTCGCCGCCTCGTCGGAGGCGAGGAAGGCAATCACCGACGCGATCTCCTCGGGCCGGCCCACCCGCCCGCGCGGGGTGCCATCCACACCCGCGCTCTCCCAAATCGCGTCCTCGTCGGCCTCGGGGAGCTCGGGAAGGAAATGACGCACCTGCTTTGTCCGTGTCGGTCCGGGGCAGACGGCGTTAACCCGGATGCCGTCGGACGCGTAGCGCGTCGCGAGCGACGTCGCGAGCTGGCGCACGCCGGCTTTGGTGACGTTATACGCGAAGCTCGACTGCCCGCCCATCTCCTGGCCGACGAACGCGGAGATCGACGCGAGGTTGATGATCACCCCTGAGCGCTGTCGCACCATCACCCGCAACGCATGCTTCGAGCACAGAAACGTTCCGCGCAGGTTGACCGCCATCAGCCGGTCCCACTCCTCGACGGTCGTATCCGTGATGTCCTTGAAGAACAGGTTGCCGACGTTGTTGATGAGCACGTCGAGCCGACGATGTCGTTCGCTCGCGGTGCGCACGAGTTCCTCGGCGGTCGCCTCAACCGAGACGTCACCAACGACGGGTACGTGACCGTCACCCGCCAAAGTCGGCATCAGCGCGTCGAGATACTCGCCCGAGAGGTCGTTCGCGACCAGGTGCGCCCCCTCCAGCGCGAGCCGCCGCGCCGTCGCCTCGCCTATGCCGCTTCCAGCCCCGGTGACGATCGCGACGCGTCCTGCCAGGCGCTGCGTGGGTTCTGCGTTCATCACACTCCTTAGTGTTCGCCGGCGAAACTACGCTCCTGGGTGCTTCACGACAAGTCCACGCGAGCGCCTCACGCCGGCGCCGCCGGCCACGCGGGCCGGCGGCGCCGCTATCGCCGCCGGCGCCGTACCAGCAACCCGGCGACGATGAAAGCCGTCAGTACCGCTGCGGCCCCGATGACGATCCGCTGAGGCACGAAGGCCGCGACGTCGAGCGCGTCATCGTCCGCGGCCGCACCCGCGTCGCCCGCACGCTCGCCGGGCGCTTGGTCCGGTGGCGCATCACCTCCTCCGGCGATCCGCTCCTCGAGCCGGCGGGAGAACTCCGCCATCACGCGCCCGCCGACGTCCTCGATCACCCCGCGTCCGAATTGCGCCTGGGGCCCGGTTATGTTCAGGTCGGTCTGCGCGCGCACGCGGGTGGCCCCCTCCATCTCCTCCAGCTGGTTGTGGATGGTCGCCACCGCCGTGCCCTGGCCTTTGGCCTCGCGCGCGTTGAGCGCGATGACCGCGGTGTGGCGCTCCTCGTCGACGTCGCGCAGCGTCGCGCGGCCGCGATACTCAACGCGCATCGGACCGATCTTCAGGCGCATCGTCCCCTCGTAGGTGTCCTTCTCGTCGGTGGCCGTCACGGTCGCCCCCGGCAGGCAGCTCGCGACGCCCTCCATGTCGAGCAGGTGGCGCCAGACCGTGTCGATGTCGGCGGCGACCGTGAACTCGTTGTTGAGGATCATTCGCTCGAGTCGCGAGTGGAGACGGTCACGCCGCGCGGATCACCGCGCTCGCCGCTGTGCACCAGCCGCCACACCCGCTCCGAGGTGTTGTGACTCTCGCTGACGACGGCGTCATCGGGACCGAGGGCGTCCTGAATCGCGCTGCAGATCGCGTGCAGGGGGGCCCCGCCGCCCTCGCCCATCCCCTTGGCGCCGTTCAGGGTAAAGGGGCTCGGGGACTCGATGTCCGCGACCTTGATGTCGGGCGCGTCGAGCGAGGTGATCGCGTGGTAGTCGTAGAACGAGGCCTGCTGGAGCTGTCCCTGCTCGTCGTACTCGAACGCCTCGTACAGCGCGGCTCCGATCCCGAGCGCCGTGGCCCCGTGGACCTGGCCCTCGACGATCTGGGGATGGATGCGAGTGCCGCAGTCGTCGACGGCGGCGTAGTCGAGGATCTCGACCTCGCCTGACTCCTCGTCGAGTTCGACCACGCAGGCGTGGATCTGCGAGGCGTAGGTCAGCGTGAGGTTCCCGGTCTTGGCCTCCGGGTCGGGGACGTGGAACGGAGGCGTGTACACGTAGCGGGCGTTGAGGCTGAGCCGGTCGCGCATCTCGGGCGTCAGCACGGCGTTGTTGGAGTAGACGATGTTCGCGATCCCGATCAGGGGGATCATGCGCTCCGGGTCGTCGCGGACGGTGCAGGCGCCGTCGCGCAGCTCGATCTCCTCCGGCTGGGCCTCGAGCGCGTAAGCACCCAGCTCGATGATCTCCTCGCGCAGGCGCTCGGCGGCTCCTTTGACCGCGCCGAGTCCGGTGACCGCGAACTGGCTCGCGTAGGTGCCCGAAAACGCGACGTAGGTGTTCTGCTGCTGGTTGAAGCCGGCGGTGACGTGCACGTCCCGCGGCTTGACTCCGAGCACGTCCGCCACCACCTGCGCGGCCGTCGTCTCGTGGCTCTGACCCTGCGGCGTGGTGCCGAGGTTGACGTTGATCTCGCCGTACAGATCGAGCTTGACGTAGGCCGCCTCGCCGTTGCCCGAGAACGGCAGCTGCGGGTTGATGATCCGCGCCTGGCCGAAGTTGTTCGTGCCCGAGTCGAGCGTCGAGCCGATCCCGATCCCGATCCGCTTGCCCGAGCCGGTGCCGAGCGCGCGCTGGCGCTCGCGCCAGCGCTCGGCCCCGATGAGGTCGAGCGCCATATCGAGCGAGCGCGGGAGATCGCCGGAGTCGTAGACACAGCCGTTGGGAGTCTCGTACGGGTAATCCCCGGGCTGGACGTAGTTGCGCTTGCGCAACTCGACCGGATCGAAGCCGAGCTCGCGCGCGACGATGTCGATCATTCGCTCGAGGAACCACAGGTGCTGCAGCCGCGAGTAGCCCCGGTTGGGGATCGTCGGGCACTTGTTGGTCAGCGTCTCGGTGTAGTCGACCCGGATGTGCTTGAGCTTGTAGCAGCCGCAGCACACCTGCGACCAGATCACGGCGCCGAGCGGCTCGTAGTGCAGGTACGCGCCGGCATCGTCGAACGCCCGCGTCTTGAATCCGAGGATCGAGCCGTCCTTGAGGACCGCGACTTCCGTATCGAGGAACACGCGCTCATTGCCCTGCCCGGCCGAGAGCATGTGATCTGTGCGGTACTCGGTCCACTTCGCCGGCCTTCCGGCCTTGCGCGACAGCAGCGCGAGCGCAGCGATTTGGGGATAGCTGCCGATCTTGACCCCAAATGCGCCGCCGATGTCCTGGGAGGCGAAGATCAGGCGGTTGCTGGCCACGCCCAGAGTAGGGCCGATGACCATCGAGGCAAACATCGGCATCTGGTTGTTCGACCTCACGTTGACCGTGTCGGTCCCCGGATCCCAGTGGACGACCGCGGCGTTGCACTCCAGTGGCGTCGAGGAGAAACGGTGGAAGTGCAGTCGGTCGATCTTCACGACGTTGTCGGCGTTTTGAAGCGCCCAGTCGATGTCGCCCCAGTCGTAGGTGCCCTTCCATGCCACGTTGCTGCCGACCTGCTCGTGCAGCACCGGGGCGTCGGGATCGGCGGACCGGACCGTGTCGACGATCGCCGGCAGCGGCTCGTAATCGACCTCCACCAACCCGGCCGCGTCGCGTGCGATCTCGCGCGTCTCGGCGAGCACGACCGCCACCGCGTCGCCGTGATAGCGGACCTTGTCCACCGCCAGCGGCCACTCCTCGATCTTGCCGGCGGGCTCGGGTGCGATCTGAAAGAACGGCAACGAGCACATCTCCCTGGCCTCCTCGCCGGTGAGAACCGTGAAGACGCCGTCGAGGGCGAGCGCGCGGCTGACGTCGAGCGAGGTGATCTTCGCGTGCGCGAGCGGCGAGCGCACGAAATGGGCATATCCCTGCCGGTGCATCCACACGTCGTCGGTGAACTCGCCCTGCCCTTGTACCAGTCGTCGATCCTCGACCCGGGGCACGCTCTGGCCCGCCCACTGGCCAACCTCCTCGGTGGGTTCCGCCGGCCTGGTGACCGTCTCTGCGGTCACGCCGTTGGGGGTCATTGGGCCTCCTCCTCCTTGTGGTCGATTACGGCGCTCGCGCGCGCCGCGGCGTCGATCGAGCCCGCCGTCGCCCGTGCTGCCGCTTCGATCGAGCGCACCATGTTGACGTAGCCGGTACAGCGGCAGATGTTGCCGCGGATCGCCCGGCGAATCTCCGCCTCCGTCGGGTTGGCATTTCGCCGCAGCAGGAACGTCGCGGCCATCAGCACGCCGGGAGTGCAGTAGCCACACTGCAGCCCGTGCTGCTCGTTGAACGCCCGCTGGAGCGGCGACAGCTCGCCACCGTCCGACAGCCCCTCCACGGTCTCGATCTCAGCGCCGTCGGCCTGCGGCGCGAGCAACATGCAGCTCTTGACGAGCTTGCCATCGATGATCACCGAGCACGCACCGCAGCTTCCCGTATCACAGCCGATGTGGGTGCCCTTCAGGCCCAGCGTGTCACGGATGAAATGCACCAGCAGCTGTCTCGCCGGCACCGTCGCCGCCTGGCGCTCACCGTTGATCGTGACCTCGATCGCGTGCGTCTGATCCGCTTCAACCACGCCTGCCACCTCCTTGCTCAATCGCCTGCCAGACTGATCGGCGCGCCACCACCCGGGCCATCTCGCGCCGGTAATCGGCGCTCGCGTGCACGTCGCCCGGCGGGCTCAGATCCTCGCCTATGACCAACGAGGCCTCGCGCACCGCTGCCGCTGTGGCCTCAGAACCGCGCAGCGCCCCCTCCATTCCGGTGTGGCGAAATGGCGCCGGCGCCACGCAGGCGAGCACGACGCGCGCGTCCTCGATCTGGCCATCGGCGCGCACCATGGCGGCGGCCCGCACCAGCGCCTTGGAGTCGGCGCCGACCGCGACCGTGCTGTAGCCGGCGCCGCCACCGGCGGGCAGCGGCGGGACCGTGATGCTGCGCAGCAGCTCGCCCTCTCCGACCGCGGTCGTGAAGTAGCCCTCGAAGAACTCCTCCGCGGGAACCTCGCGCACGCCCCCGGCGGACTGGATGTTCATCGTCGCGCCGAGAGCGACCAGTATCGGCGGGAGGTTGTTGGTCGGATCCGACAGGCAGCAGTTGCCTCCGACCGTGCCGCGGTTGCGGATCTGCTGATCCTCGATGTGGCCGGCGACATCCGCCAGCACCGCGTGTGCGGCGCGCGCCGGCTCGGAGTGCTCGAGCTCGTCGTAGGTGACGCAGGCACCGATCTCGAGCGTGCCGTCGGGACGGTCCTGCACCGTGCGCAGCTCCTCCAGCCGGCTGATGTCCACCAGCAGCTCGATCGATGCGACCCGGTGCTTGAGCACATTGATCAGGCTCTGGCCACCGGCAAGCGGGGCGGCACCATCCGTCGAGGACAGCATCTCGAGAGCCTGATCGACGGTTTCGGGCCGGGCATACGCAACCGATTCAAGGAGCATCTACGACCCTCTCTGAACTCGCAGTTGGCGGGATGCCCGCGGCGAGCGCGGGCGCGAAAGACGCGACAGTGTCGAGCAACTCGAAGAGATCCGGCGCGCCCATCGCGTTCGCGATCAGGTTCGCGGTGCGCGCCAGGTGGTTGTGAAGCTCGGTGGCGGCGAACTCCGGTTCGTGGCCGGCGCACGCCTCGAGGATCCTTTCGTGCTCCAGCCGCCGCTGGTCGAGGTTCATCCGAACCGGCAGCATCGCGAAGCGGTAGCGCTCGCTGGTCTCCCACAGGGGTTTGATGAGGCGGGTCATCCAGCGCGAGTGGGCGCCCTCGTAGAGGGCGAAATGAAACGCGGTGTGGGTCGACCAGATGAGCCGCAGGTCCCTGCTCCGATACGCCTTGACGTGCTCCTCCAGTCGCGCCCGGGCCGCGGTCGCCTCTTCGGCGGTGAAGCGTTCCGCGGCATGTCGAACGGTGAGCGGTTCGAGGGCCAGGCGGGCGTCATAGACCTCTTGCAGGTCGTCGATCGACAATTCCGTCACCCGGGCGCCGCGGTGCGGGATGTTCTCCACCAAGCCGACCGAATCGAGCTGTCGCAACGCCTCACGAATCGGCATCGGGCTCATCTCCAGGACCTCCGCGAGCTCCTCGATTGGAAGTCTCTCCCCCGGCGCGAGCAAGCCGGTGACAATCGCTTCGTGCAGCGTCGCAAACGAGCGCTCGGCTAGGGTCCGGTGGCCTCCCGTGAGGCGCAGCGCGGTCAGTTTCCGAGCATCTGCCATCTTTCCCGAATCTAGCCTCATTTCAGATCAAATGTCAAACATCCATCCGAGTGCCCATATTGGATCAGGTTTCTCTTTCTGTTACCCCGCGCGGGCCCGGGGAGCCATCCAGCCGGTAAAACCGGCGGGGTTGATCGACCACCGCGACCCTCCCGGCCGCTGACATGGCCGACGCTTACGACGCGATCCTGATCGGCGCCGGCCACAACGCGCTCGTCTGCGCGGTGTACCTGTCCCGGGCGGGCTGGAGGACGCTGGTGCTCGAACAGGCAGATCGTCCGGGTGGCGCCGTGTGCAGCGCCGAAGCGACCCGTCCCGGGTTCATCCACGACCTGTTCGCGACCAACATGAACCTGTTCCTCGCTTCGCCGATCGCGCGCCAGCTCGGAGGCGAGCTCGAGCGCCACGGGCTGCACTACGCCCAGTGCGAGCATCCATTCGCCAACGTCTTCCCCGACGGCAAGGCACTGCGGGTCCACCAGGGGACCGCGGCGACGTTGTCCGAGCTCGAGCGCCACGACTCGCGCGACGCCGCGGGCTGGCGCGCGCTCGACCAGCTGTACGAGCGCCTGAGCCCGGCGCTGTTTTCGTTATACGGATCGCGGCTGGATGCACGCAGCCTCGCCGCGGTGGCGCGCGAGCAGCTGCCCGCGCTCGGACTGGGCGGCACCCGCGAACTCGCGCGACTGCTGGTCAGCTCGACCCGGGAGCTCGCCCAGGACTATTTGCACACGCGCGAGGCGCAGGCCGTGCTGGCATGCTGGGGGATGCACCTCGATTTCGGCCCCGACGTCTCGGGCGGCGCGATGTTCCCGTTGCTCGAGGCGTTCACCGATATGCGCGCAGGAATGGCGGTCGCGCGCGGCGGCGCATCGAGGCTGATCGACGCGCTCGTAGCGCTCGCGGCCGACCACGGAGCTGAGCTCAGGACCGGCGCTGAGGTGGTGAGAGTCACCGTTCGCGCCGGCCGGGCGGCCGGCGTCGAGCTGGCGAGCGGCGAGCGGCTGGAGGCCAGCCGCGCGGTCGTCGCGGGCGTCACGCCCCCGATCCTCTACTCGCGCCTGCTCGCGGACGCCGCGCCGGAGGCAATCGCTCGGGCCGCGGAGCGCTATCGCTACGGGCCCGGGACCTTGATGCTCCACCTGGCGCTCTCGGGCCCGCCCCCGTGGAGCGCCGGCACCGATCTCGGTCGCTTCGCCTACGTCCACGTCGCCCCATACCTGGACGATCTCGCGGCAACCTATGCGCAGGCCTGCGCGGGACTGCTCCCCGCCGAGCCGCTCCTGGTCGTCGGCCAGACCTCGGCCGTCGACCCCTCCCGCGCCGACGAGGGCCACGTCCTCTGGGTGCAGGTGCGCGCGCTGCCGGCGCAGATCGCCGGGGATGCACTCGGTGAGATCGAGCCACGGAGCTGGCCCGAGGCCGGCGAGCGCTACGCCGAGCGGGTACTGAGAAAGCTCGAGCGCTACGCCCCGGGGATCGGAGAGCTCGTGCTCGACCGGGCGATCCTCACGCCCACCGACCTCGAGCGCCACAACCCCAACCTGGTCGGCGGGGACTCCATCGCGGGCAGCATGCATCTGCGCCAGAACTTCCTGTTCCGTCCCTTCCCGGAGGTCCGCGACTACGAGACGGGGGTGGAGGGGCTCCTGATGGTCGGCGCCGGCACCTGGCCGGGAGCGGGCGTGAACGCGATCTCGGGTTACAACGTCGCACAGAAGCTGCTGGCGCCGCCGCGGCGCCGCGGCGAGGACGTCAAGCTCGCGCTGGGCGCAGCCCGCGCAGCAGCTGCGCCGCTCGCGCGAGCTGCCCGTCGCCGCCTAGGATCCGGAGCGCGACGATCCGGCCCGAGGCCGCGTTGAGGCCGGGGCCCGGGAACGTTGAGGCACCGCACTGATACAGACCGCGGACCGGGGTCACGTGGGCGCCGTAGGAAGGAAGCGGACGCCAGAAGAACGTCTGACCGAGTTCGCAATCGCCGGCGTAGATGTCGCCTCGGACCAGGTTGGGGTTCCGCCGCTCGAGCTCGGCCGGCGACAGAGCGGCGCTCGCTCCACGCACCTCGGGCCAGTTCTCGACGTGCGGCTCGAGCGCCGACACTACGCGCTCGGTGAACGCGGTCTGGAGCGCGGCCGTCCACGTGCCGCCGCCTACGTCGATCTCGCCGGCCGCGTCCCCGCTCGGCGCGTAGGGCACCTGCTGCAACTGGATCCACATCACCGCGGCGCCCTCGGGGGCACGGCTGGGGTCGACCACCGTCGGCTGGCCGACGACGACGGTCGGCGCCGCGGGCAGCAGGCCGGCGGCCGCCTGCGCACAGGCGAGGGCAACGCTCCCCACGCCGTCGCTCAGATGGACGATCGGCACCTGGTTGAGGCGCGAGTCGCGCCAGCGCAGCGGCGCCTTCAGAGCCACATGGATCTGCATGCCGGCGCGAGGGCTGTAGCGAAACCGCAGGCCCTGGCGCACCGCCTCGGCCGGGGCCGCCCCGGCGGGGAGCAGGCGCCCGTAGAGCTGCGTCGGCGTGGTGTTGGCGATGACCGCCTTGCGGGCGCCGATCTCCTCTCCGCCGGCGATGACACCTACCGCCGCCTCCCCCCGGGTCAAGATCCGCTCGACCTCGACGCCGGTGCGCACGTGCCCCCCGTGGTCGGCGATCAGCCGCTCGAAGGCATGCACGAAGCCGCTCGATCCGCCCTTCACGACGGGAAGGCCGACCGCGTGCAGAGAGCCGGCGATTGCCAGCACCTGAAAGCCGCTCCCGGCGGCGTCGGGCGGGATGCCTGTGTGCAGCGCCCACGGCGCGTACAGGTCGGCGATCTCGCGGCCCCGGAAGCGGGTCTCAAACCACGACCGCGCGGAGGAGGCGATGTCGGCCACGAATTCGAGCCCCCTCCGACGCCCCAGCGCCCGCCCGAGCCTGAACGACAGCTTGGCCGCGCCGGCGGAGTACAGCTCGGTCCCGAGCAGCTGCCCGACCGTCTCGATCGTTGCCCCGAAGCGATCCATCTCGGACAGATACGCCGCACGGTCGTGGGCGTCGAACCCCTCCACCGTCCTCGCGGGGTCGCGGTAAGCCAGGATCGCGGCGCCGTCGCCGCGCACGTTGGCGGTCGTCTCGGCGGGAGTCTCACAGTAGGTCAGCCCCCGCGCCTCGAGCTCCGGACCGAGCTCGGCGTACGCGCCGGAGAGCTTGAACAGCGGGTGCCACGACGAGAACGTGTCGTGAACGAAGCCGGGCTCCGTGAGCTCCTCGCTCGCGACCGTTCCGCCGGCAACGTCGTTGCGCTCGATCACCTCGACGCTCAGCCCCGCCCGGGCGAGGTAGGCGGCGGCGACGAGCCCGTTGTGACCCGAGCCGATCACGACCACGTCGCGCTGCTCAGACATGCGGCGGAGCCTCGCAAAAGGCTTGATCAAATGTCAAGCCACCGCGAGGCGGTCCGCGGCGCGATCGCACCCAGGCTATTCGAGCCGCAGCCGGTAGGGGATCACCGCCACCGCCCCCGCCCACAGGATCGCCAACGCCGCGAAGCCGATCCGGCCGTCACCGGGCATCGAGAACGTGAGGCCGACCAGCGGCGTGCCGGCCACGATCGCGAGCACCGGATAGCTGTTCATGGCGCCCACCGCGGCGCCGGAGGCATTCGGGTAAACGCGCGCCGCCCCCGCCACGGTGGCTCCGAACGGGATCCCCACGGCCATGCCGACGAGCGCAGTCCCGAGCACGTCGAGTGGCACCGAGACGGAAGCCGAGAGCAGGGCGGTGCCGAGCGCGCCGACCAGGAAGCTCACCGCGACGGCACGCCAGGTCGTCGCGCTGCGCGCACGCGCGAGCATGCCGCCCGCCGGCCGGGAGACGATGCCGAGCAGCAGGATCAACGAGCCGACCGCGCCGGCCGCGCCACGGCTGAGGCCGGCGTGGCGCTCTAGCAGCGTCACCACCCAGTTTCCGATGATTACGCTGAAGCCGAACGAGACCGCGCTGACCGCGCCGAGGCGGATGAGCGTCCCATCCGCCAACAGGGTCGCGAACCGGGGCCGGCCGCCGACAACCCGGCCCTGGGTGGACGGACACGCCATCACCAGCGGCACGGCCACGGCCGCGACCACGGCCGCGCTCACAAACGGCGCCCGCCAGCCGAACGCCCCAACCAACTGCGGCACGATGACCAGCGCGAGCCCACCGCCGCTCAGCGAGGCACCGCCGTAGATGCCGCTGGCGAGCACGGAGCCGCGAACGCTCTCCAACTGCGCGTAGATCGCACCGGCCAAGAAGCCGAGGCCGACGCCCGCGCCGATGAAGGCCCGGGCGGCAAGCGCCAGGTAGGGGTCCGCGATCGCCAGCAGCAGCAGGTTGCCGGCGAGCGAGATCCCGATCGCGACGAGGCCGACCCACTTGGCTCCGAAGCGGTCGATCGCCCGACCGCCGGGGACCATCATCGGCAACTCGACGAAGAACATCACCGCGGTCAGCAGGCCGATGACCGCGAGCCCGACCCCATAGTGGGCGGAGAGGAGCGGAGACACCGGGCCCGTGTTGGCGATGTTCCACGAGATCGACAGGCCGACCGTGCAGCCGCCGAGCAGCGGGCCCAGCGGCAGCGACCGCTCGGCACCGATGGTTGAGCGCGATGTCGCCGGCCCGCTGGCCGGCGACATCACTGCGGTTGGCTCCAAGAGCGCTCGAGGCCCTTGACCAGGGCCGCGATCGCCAGGTTGAGCGGCGTGGGGACTCCCTGCTGAGCGCCGAACTTGGCGATCCCGCCGTTCATCGCGTCAATCTCCGTCGCCCGTTTGGCGAGCACGTCCTGGAGCATGCTCGCGCGGTGCTCGTACGCCACCTCCGCGGCGTGGTCGACGAGCTGCTCCGGGTCCGAGTCGAGCCCGATGCCGAGCGAGTCGGCCACGGCTTCGCCCTCGTCGATGAGCGCGCTCACGAGCCGCCGCAGCTCGGGCAGCTCGCACACCCGGCCGTGGGTCAAGCCGGTGAGCGCGCCGATCGGGTTCGTGGCGGCGTTGAAGATCAGCTTCGTCCACTGCGCACCGCGCGCGTCCTCGAGCGCCTTGGTGTTCATGCCGCCGGCCGTGATCGCATCGGCGAGCGTCCTCACCTGGTCGATCGACGCAGGCCGCGGCTCGAACGGGCCAAGCCAGGTGTCGCCGCGCGTGTCCATCCCCACAACCCCGGGGGCGATCACGTGGCCCGCGGGGAACGTCGTACCGCGGATCACGCGATCCACGTACTCGGCGATCACCTCCTCGTTGCCGACGCCGTTCTGCACCGACGCGACGGCCCCGTCCGCGAATGCCTGCGCCGACGCCTCGATCGCCGGCCGGGTGAACATGCTCTTGGTCGCGACGATTCCGTACTCGCACGGCGGGATCTGGGAGCCGTCGCTGGTCGCGCGGACCGAAGCCACGAGGTCAGCTTCCCCGGTCAGTCGCAGCCCGTCCCGGTTGATGGCGTCCACGTGCGGCCGCACGACATCGTAGGCCCACACCTCCACTCCGTCGGCCTGTGCCAGGTGGGCGGCGAACAGGCTTCCCACCGCTCCGCAGCCGACGATGCATACCCTCATGCGCTCACCTCCTGAAGGTTTCGCCGGCGCAGGCTCCACGAGGCCTCCTTCCCCTTGACCAGGCGATGGACGGCGGCCGTCACGGGAACCTCCACGCCGTGCTTGGCGGCCTCACGCACGATCGCGCCGGCGATGAAGTCAACCTCGGTCGGACGGCGCGCGAGCACGTCCTCGAGCATCGAGGGCAGATGCGCGTAGTCGCTCGCGTTCGTCTCCCCGCGAGCGACCGCCAGGACGTTCATCTCCCACGGATCCTCGTAGAGCTCGATCCCCGCTGCTGCCGCCACCGCCTTTCCCTCGTCGACCAGCGCGCGCACGACCGGCCCCAGCGCCGGGGGATCGGCCTCGTCGGCAAACAGGGATACGTGCGGCAGCCCGGTCAGCGCCGCGACGCCATTGACCGCCGAGTTGAAGATCAGCTTCGACCACTGCGCCGGCAGGAGGTCCGCCATCCACTGCGCGTGCAGCCCGGAAGCGTTGATCAGTTCGCCGACCGCCTGGACGCGGTCCAGCGGTGTCCGCGTCCCGGCCCACGGCCCGAGCCAGGTTGCCGTGTCGAGCTCGTACTCCACGTGCACGTCGGAGTGCCGGTTGCCGCTCATGAACGTCACCGCCGAGATCAGCGGCCAGTCCCCGTGGCGGGCGACCACCTCCTCAGCCCCCAGCCCGTTCTGGATCGTCATCATCGTCGCGTCCCGGGCGACGCCCTCCAGACGGCCGGCGGCCTCGTCGAGATGGATCGCCTTGACAGCAAAGATCCCCAGGTCGAACGCGGGAAGCTCGGCCGGGTCGCCGGTCGCGTCCGGCCGCCCGACGAACGCGCTCTTCCCCGACACGCGCAGCCCCTCGTTCCGCAAGCGCTCGGCCTGAGCCGCGCGGCGGGTCAGGACCCACACCTCGCACACCTGGCTCAGGTGCGCGGCCAAGAGAGATCCGATCGAGCCCGCGCCGATCACGCACACGCGCGTCAGACCGGCTGCGGAGCGATCCGACGCCCCCGGAGACCGCTCAGCGGGCATCGAGGAGCCGGCGGAACTCTTCGTCGGAGACGAGCCCGTGCTTGCGCGCGCCGAGGGCCTTCACCTCGGCGAGCAGCGCTGGCCAATCCTCCTCGGGACGCTCCAGCCCGAGGTCGGCGAGCTTGATCCGGATCGAGTCGAGGCCGCTCTTTTTGCCGAGCACGATCCGCCTGGGGGCCCCGACGAGCTCGGAGGAGAACGGCTCTATCGCGGGGGGGTCGTGGAACTGGCTCGCCACCGCGCCGCTCTCGCGCGTGAACAGCGTCTCGCCGGTGACCGGCTTCCACGGCTCGAGCTCATAGCCCGACAGCGTCTGCACGAGCTCGGACACACTCCGTAGGCGGTCGAACCGCAGGCGGGTGGAGATTCCGTAGAGGGCTTCCAGGGCGAGCGCGACCTCGCCCAGGTTTGCGTTCCCTGCCCGCTCCCCCATGCCGTTGATCGTTCCTTGCACCCAGCTCGCGCCGGCGCGCACGGCGGCGATCGCGGCGGCGGTGGCCATTCCGAAGTCGTTGTGACCATGCCAGTGGATCGGGACCGTATCGCCGACCCACTGGCGCGCGCTGCGGGTCATCAGCGCCGCCGCCTCGGGACTCACCGCGCCCAGCGTGTCGACGATCGCTATCTCGCTCGCGCCGGCGGAGACCGCCTCCGTGTAGACGCGCTCGAGAAAGCCGAAGTCGGCGCGCGACCCGTCGACGCCGAAGAAGCACACCTTCACGCCGTTGTCAGTCGCATACCTGGTGGCTTCCACCACCCTCGCCAGGAGCTTCTCGCGGGTGATGCCGTACGCGCTGAGCTTCCCGTCGGAGACGGGCGACTCGATCACGGCAGCACGCACCCCGATCTCGAGCAGCGCGTCCACGTCCGCCGGCAGAGCCCGCGCGAAGCCCCAAATCTCGGCCGACAGTCCGTCGGCAGCGATCGAGCGGAAGGCCTCGGTGTCGTCGGCGGAGACGCGGGGAAACCCAGCCTCGATGCGGTCGATGCCGAGCCCGTCGAGCGCCCGGGCAATATCCAGCTTCTGTTGTGGGTCGAGCGCCACGCCGACGGTTTGCTCTCCGTCACGAAGCGTGGTGTCGTATAGGCCAACGGTCTGTGGGGCGTCGCCGCGGTCCGCGGCGCGTCGGTTCAGTTCACCGGTCCATATGTATTCGTTTGGGATCACAGGCCTCGAAAGTCGTCGGGATAAGTTCCAATGCGCTCACAACCGTTGCCGGTCACGAGATAGTTGTCCTCGACACGCAAGCCACCGCCCCCTTCCCAGTAGACCCCGGGCTCGACGGCGAGCACCATCCCGGCGCTGAGCTCGCCCGAGCCGGCCTGGTGAGCGTAAGGCGCCTCGTGCGCCCGGGCGCCTACCCCGTGGGCGATCGGGTGTGACGGCTGGCCGGGATAGCCGAGCCCCGCGATTCCTTCTCGCACCAGTACGTCGAGCTCCGCGAGACTCGCCCCCGGTCGCAGGTGCTCGATCGCCCGGCCGTAGACGTCGAGCAGTCCGTCGGTGAGCTCATCGTATGCAGGGGTCAGCTGGCCCGGACAGGCGTTCTTGGTCAGATCGATCCAGTAGCCGTCGGCGCAGACCCAGATCTCGAGGAGCGTGGGCTCGTGCTCGCGGACCTGGGCGTCGCTGGTCGCCGTGAACGTGCGAATGCTCGGCCCCGACCACACGAGGGTAAAGGCACGCGCGAGGTCGACCTTGCCTTTGTAGCCCGTGCCGACTGCGTGTACGTGACCTTCGTAGATAGCTCCGATCTCACCGCACGTCATTCCCGGACGGATCCGCTCGCGGACGGCGACCATCGCCGACGTGGCGAGCTCGCCGGCGAGCCGCATGCGCTCGAGCTCCTGCTCGGTCTTAATCGCACGCGCGCCCGCGAGCAACGGCGAGCAGTCGACGAGCTCGCGGCAGGCGCCGCCGAGGGCGTCGAACCAGCCCTGCCAGAACACCGTCGGTTCACCGACCATCCGGTCGGACGCCTGCGTCGCCTGGGAGAGCTCCACACCGATCCTGCCCGTCAGGTCGCGCTCAGCGAGCACCTCGAGGCACACGTCGAGTGAGCGAAACCAGGGGGGTCGCGGATCGGCCGGGTGGTAGCCCGCGAACGGACGCAGGTCGGACGTCCAGCTGGTGGCGGCGGCGTACTCCAGCTGTGGCTCGAGCACGATCAAAACGGGCTCGCCCTCCGCGGGGACCACGGCTACGTCGTAGCCCTTCATCGACCAGTAGTTCGTGAGGTAGAGGATGTTGTCGGAGGCGCGCACTACGACCGCGTCGAGATCATCGGTGGCCATCAGTGACCGGAAGCGGTCGAGCTTGCTCTGGTCCAGGGGCCAGCCCACCCCGGCTACCACCGCCTCAGCGGCGGCGCAGGAACCCCGTGGGCCTGCTCCCAGGAGATCACGGGGTTCTGCAGCACACCGATCCGCTCGATCTCGCACTCGATCACGTCCCCGGGCTTGAGGTACCACTTGTGGGCGTCCTCGCGGAACCCCGCGACGCCGGAAACGGTCCCGAGCGAGAGCACGTCGCCGGGGCTGTAGTCGAGCGCGGAGTAGTGGGCGATCACCTGCGGGATCGTCTGCGACATGTTCCCCGAGATCGATTGCTGGCGCACCTCCCCGTTGACGCGCAGCTGCATATCGAGCTCGTAGGGGTCCGGGATCTCGTCCGGCGTGACGATCCACGGGCCCAGAGGGCAGAACGTGTCGATCGACTTGCAGAACGAGAACACGCCCGAGCGCATCTCGCGCCGCTGGATGTCGCGAGCGGTGATGTCGTTGAAGATCACATAACCGCCGATGTAGCTCGCGGCCTCTTGTTCATCGAAGTGCTTGCCGCCTCGGCTGATCACGAGCGCGAGCTCGAGCTCGTAGTCGAGCTCGTCGGTCAGGTGCGACGGGTACACGATCGGATCCTCCGGACCGATGATCGCGTCGATGTTCTGGAAGAACACGATCCACGGCGCGATCTCATGCGACCAGTTGACGGTCTTGGATTCCTCCTCGTGCTCGCGGTAGTTGCCCGAGGTGTGGAAGAACTTCTTGGGGATGATTGGCGCTCGCAGCCGCACGTCCGCCAGCGCCAGGCGCTCGCCGTTGGCCCCGGCCGCGACGGTGGCCGGATCCTCCCCGGACTCGAACAGAGCCCGCATGGTCGCGATTCCCTCCATCACCGTGATCTGCCCGTCACGCAGAGCGCCGCAGCGCGTCCGGCCGTCGGGGTCGCTGAACGTCACCAGCTTCATTGAGATCCCTCGCAGATCCGCGCGATCGCGATGGCGTAAACGCTCGCCACCTTCACCAGCCCTTCGATGTCGAGGTTCTCGCCGTCCGGCCCGGGCAATCCGCTCGACGTACCATAGTTGACCGTCTCGATCCCGTAGCGCGTGAGCGCGGACGCGTCGGAGAACCAGCGCACCACGTCGCGCTCGGGGGGCTGGCCGAACACGCGCTCGTGCCCGGCGTCGATCGCCTGGATCAATGGATGGCTCTCGCCGATCTCGGCCCCGGGGGCGGTAACGAACACCTCGTACTCGACCCCGTAATCCGGGTATTTCGCGCGTAGCTCGCGCACCAGATCCGCGAGCGCCCGCTTGGCGTCCTGCATCCGCATCGTCGGCGGCACTCGGACGTCGAGGAACAGGTCCGTCCGGTTCGGGGTGCGGCTGACCCGCCATGGGTGGCCCCCGCTCAACGAGCCTATGTTGACCACCCCTTGTACGCCGCGATACTCGGCTCGGCGCTCCCACTCGGGAATCCACGCGAGCACGTCGTCGATGACTTCGCGCATGCGCACGATCGAGTTCTCGCCGATGCGCCCGGAGGAGAACGCGGTATGCACGAACGGTCCGTGCGTCGAGATGCGTGCCCACATCGCGCCGTAGTGCCCGAGTACCACCCGCTGCTCGGTGGGCTCGCCGAGGATGCACATGTCCGCGATGCCGCCATGCGTGGGGAGATAGCGGCTCCCGGCGGCGTAGCCGCGGTACTCGCGGCCGCGGAACTCCTCCCCCCACTGGGTCTTCTCGATCTCGCCTACCACGCACGCGATCAGCACATCGCCTCTCGGCCGCACACCGGCATCGTCGAGCGCTCTGACCGCCTCGAGATAGCACGCGAGCGCGCCTTTCATGTTCGAGATCCCCAGCCCGTAGATCCGCCCGTCGCGGACCAGCGCGCGCGGCTGAAAGCCGACGATGCCGCGCAGGTGCGGCTCCCGCCCGGAGTAAGAGGTGTCCATGTGACCATTGAGCATCAGGCTGGGGGCTCCACCCGTCCCTTCGAGCGTCCCGATCACGTTCGGGCGACCATCCTCGACCTCTTGCCAGGTCACCGCCAGGCCCGCGTCTTCCAACGCCGCCCGGACGGTCTCGGCCATGGCCTCCTCGCTGCCCGTGGGGCTTGGCGTGCTCACGTACGCGCACGCCGTCTCGACCAGACGTCGCTCGTCGACGCACTCGACGATGCGCTCCGTCAGTTCCGCGACGCCGGACGCCGTCATCGCCGGAAGTGCGGCAGGACTCGGTCGGCGAACAGCTGGATCTGTTGGTCGCGCCGCGGACCCCACAGCTCGAGCATGATGTGCGAGCAACCGGCATCGCGATACTCCTCGATGGCCGCGATGCAGTCGTTGGGGGTGCCCGCAATCGGTCGCGTCTTGTCGAGGATCTCGTCGGTCACCGCTGCGGCCGCCGCGAGGCGCCCTCCGGACTCCATCGCGTCCGCGATCGGACGAATCTCCTCCTGGCTGAGCCCCGCCTGGTCGAGCAGAACGTCGGCCGAGGCCTGGATGTTCTGGACCTTGTTGGCGAGGTACATGCCCGCAATCTCGCGCGCGCCCTCGCGGCCCGCATCCCGATCCTCGTCGATGCTCGCCACGATCGTGCATCCGAGGTCGAGGTGATCGGCGTCGCGCCCGGCGGCCTCGGCGCCCGCGCGCAGGTTCTCGCGCGCATAGCGAGCGAAGCCCGGCGTGGTGATGCTCGGCGTGAGCAGCCCGTCCGCCTCCTCTCCGGCGTAGCGCTGCATCCTCGGGCCGGTGCCGGCGACGTAGATGGGAACCGTGCCGCGCGGACTCTGAGTGCCGTCCGACAGCGCGGGCACGACCGCGGTGAACGCCTTGCCTTGATAGCTGAACTCGCCGCCGTCGAGCACGCCCCGCACGATCCTCACCGCGTCGCGCACGGGATTCAAGGGCTTCACCTCATCGGCCCCGATCTCCTTCATGAAGATCCGGCTCGCGCCAAATCCCACGCAGAAGCGCTCCGGGGCGAGCTCCTGGGTGACGCGCGCGTCCATGGCGACCTGTATCGGGTGGCGGGTAAACGGGGAGATGATTCCCCAGCCGATCGTCAGCCGCTCGGTCTCGCGCGCGATCAGCGCCGATAGCACGGTCGAGCTCCGCGCCTCCATCTGATGCTTGCGCCACCATGGATACGCCTCGGCGAGCCAGATCGCGTCAAAACCGCGCTGATCGAGCGCGCGCGCGTGCGCGAGGATCTCCTCCAGCGGCTCCATCGTCAACTGCATCACGCCGATGCGCAAGGGCAAGGTCATTGGACAGAACTCCCGGTCAGCGGTCGCCGGCGCCTGCCGGACGGGACGGCCAGGGCCGTATATTTGATCAGAACCCATCGGCTGGTGCAACACCGCACGCGGGGTCGTACCGCCGGCTGCGGTTGCGTCATGGCCAGAAGTTGCGTGACGGTCTGCGCGGCCTCGCGCACGCCCACACCGCGTCAGAGCCTGTCGCACAAACCGCGACCGGCGCACCCGAGTTGTAAGCCGCTGATAAGCGACGCATTTAGGTGCCACGCCCGAAGGGACGTGGTTGAGCTTTTGACGCACATACGCGCATTGAGTCACGCACGTGCCCGCTCCCCGCTATTTCGCCCGGCGGCTCATCGTGATGGAAACACAAAGCGAGGTTCGTTTTTGCCAAAACGTTCCCGGCGCACCCGTCGACGCGTGCGCCACCGCGCCATCCGCGCACCCGTCGACGCGCGCGCCACCGCGCCATCCGCGCACCCGCCGACACGCGCGCCACCGCGCCATCCGCGCACCCGCCGACACGCGCGCGCCACGGCACCACCCGCGGCGCGCGCCACCGCCCCAGCCACGCTTCGTCGACGCCCGCGCGCCACCCGGTCCATGTCATGCCCTGCCACACCCCGCAGCGTTGATCGTTGATCAGATACGGTTTATGATGCGCCGGTGGCGAGCCAGGATCGAGAGGCGTCGATCGCCGGGGAGATCGAGCGCCGGTACGGGCTCATCCGGGAGGCCGCCGAGCGCGACGGACTCGACGCCGTTCTCGTCTGCGCGAGCGAATACACGGGCTTCGAAGGCGCGATGTTCTACGTGTCGGGCTTCCGGATCCTGCATCGCTACGCGTACGTGCTGCTGCCTCTCGAGGAACCTCCCACCAACATCTTTCCCGGAGAGGGGCGTTGGGTGGGAGACCACGCCGAGGGCTGGGTCGCGGACCGGGTGTTCGCCGAGACCCCGGGCAAATGGATCGCCCAACGGATCCGCGAGCGCGGCTGGAAGCGGGTGGGCGTCTACGGCATGGATCTGGTGATGACCGTTCGCGATTACGTCGAGCTCCCGCACGAGAACGTCGTGCGTTGGGACGAGGGATTCGATCTGGCACGCGCTGTCAAATCGCAACAGGAGCTTGCGTCGGTTCGCGACTCGGTGGCGATCAACGAAGCGGGCGTGCTCGCGGTGGTCGATGCCTGGGAGCCGGGCAAGACTGAGGCAGAGCTGATGGCGGTCGCCGAGCAGACGTTCGTGAGCCACGGAACGCGACGCCTGACCATGGACATGGTGCTCACCGGGCGCGACGGCGCCGCGCTTCCCGAGATGCGCTTGCCCGACGAAAAGCGTCGAATCGCGGAGGGCGACATGCTGATCTACGGCCTGGAGGTCGCCGGGCCGGGCGGCCATTGGGTCGAGGTGTCGCGGCCGATCTGTGGCGGCCGGCCCTCGGACGAGTCGCAGCGGATGATGGAGGCCTACCGCGAGTACCACCGGATCTGCGCCACCGCGATGCACCACGGTGCGACCGCACGCGAAGTTCACCGTGCCGTGGCCGCCCCGTTCCTCGAGCGCGGCTGGAAGCTCGGCCACGTCACCGGTCATTCGATCGGCATGACGATGATCGAGCATCCTCGGATCGGCGACGCATTTGACGTCGAGCTGCGCGAAGACATGGTCTGCTCGATGCACCCCCATGTGATCTCCGAGGACGAGCGGACATGTCTGTACTTTCAGGACACCTGGCACGTCCAGCGCGATGGAGCTGTGGCGTTGAGCCGCTTGCCCGTGGATATCATCGATCCGCGGGAGGGGGTGCTGCAGAGGGAGGCTGCGTGACTTTAGAGCTGGATCGTGCCGTCCAGGAGCGGGAGTCGGTCCCGTTCCGGGTCGTGGATGCTGATGGTCACTCGACCGAGCTGACCTACTCATCTCCGCGGCCCGCGGCGGAGCATGACGAGGCCGCTGTTCTGGAGCAACTGCCGTGGTTCGAACCCGGCCAGCCGCTGCACAACTGGATGCTGCACGACACCGACTTCTACGACGAGGTCGAGCAGATCTGGGGTCGGCGCTGGGGCGCCGAGGGGATCGGGAAGCTGCGCGAGGTGCTGGTCTCGCGCCCTACGGAGAACGAGACGCGGGCCGAGTACGCGCAGGAGTGGCAGTACTACTACTCGACCGCATCGGGCAATGCCGATCTCGGACGACTACAGGCCCAATTCGACGAGTACTACCAGGTGCTACGCGACAACGGTGTTCGCGTGAACTACATCGAGCCTCCGGTGCCGGCCATCGGCGCCTACGGCTACCTCAAGAACCTCGTTACGCTCGCCGGCGGCGGCCTGGTCGCACGAGGCGGAGCAATCATCCACCGGATGGGGCTGGGATCGTGGCAACGAGGCCGCGAGGTGATCTGGTCCAAGGCGCTCACCGCACTCGGCGTGCCGATCTACTTGACGATCCACGGGCGCGCGATCGGCGAGCCCGGCGCGGGGCGCTGGCTCGACTCGCGCACCTTTGTATTCAACAACAGCGTCGTGGCGAACGAGGAGGGCCTGCGTCAGATCGAGTTCGTGCTCGACGGCCTGGGGATCGAGCTGGTAACCACCTACAGCCCGGGCTGGATCGGCACGATCGGCGGGGGCAATATCGGGACCACCCACGCCGATATGTTCCTTATGGTCCCCGACCGGGGGATCGCCGTGCTCGCTCCACACCTCGTGGACTACGCATTCGTCCGTTACCTGATGCGACGTGACTTCAAGGTGATCGAGGTACCGGTCGACGAGTACTGGGACCTCGCGGTCAACGGAGTGACTCTGGAGCCGGGGAAGGTCGTGATGAACGCTGGAGCCCCCACCACGGTCGAAGCGCTGGAGCGCGAAGGCATCGAGGTGATAACGGTGGACTTCTCCGAGAGCCACAAGTTCGCCATCGCGGGACTGCACTGCGCGACGCTCGAGCTGCTCCGCGATCAGCCTGGACCGCTGCTCGACTGACCTGCCTGTGGACGATCAGAGCCTCGGCTACGACGACCTGGGTCACGGCGAGCCGGCGCTGCTTTTGCTCACCGGCTGGTGCTCGAGCCGCGCGCGCTGGGCGCTCGCGGCGCCGCTGCTGGCGTCGCACCGGCGCGTGGTGAGCTTCGAGTGGCGCGGTCACGGCGACTCCGCGCCCGCATCCGAAGACTTCGGAACGCCTGAGATGGTGCAGGACGCACTCGCCGTGATCGAGGCCACCCGCCTGGACACGTTCATCCCGTGTGCGGCGTCGCACTCCGGTTGGGTGGCGATCGAGCTACGCCGCCGGCTCGGAGACCGGATCCCGGCGATCGCGCTCGTCGACTGGATGGTGACCGAGCCCTCCGCCCCGTATATGGAACTGATCAGCCGGCTGCAGTCCTCCGAGCGCTGGCCGCAGGCTCGAGACGCGCTGTTCGACATCTGGCGGGCCGGCGTGCGCGACGGCGAGATCGCTGAAGCGCTCGATGTGATGAACGCGCAGGGCGCCGAGATGTGGATGCGCTCGGGGCGGGAGATCGAACGCGCTTACCGGGATCACCGCAGTCCGCTGCGCGCCCTCGGTGAGTTCGACCCTCCTGTCAGGGTCCTTCACCTCTACGGACAGCCGCGGTCGGCGGAGTACCTCGACGCCCAGCGTACGTTCGCATCGGAGCACCCGTGGTTCAGTGTCCGCCAGCTCAGCACTCGGACACACTTCTCGATGCTCGAAGCGCCGAGCGAGGTGGCGACGGCGATCGAGCAGTTGGCGGCGGACCTGCAGTGAGCGAAGTGCCTCGCCGGTCTGCACTACGCGACCTGCCGGCCATCGAACGAACGCTCCCCGCGATACTCGAGCGCCAGTCGGACAGGTACGGCGACCGGCCGCTGGTCCGCTGCGGCGGAGCCGAACTGAGCTATCGGCAGATACGCGACGTCGCGGCGCGGAGTGCGGGAGCGCTCGCATCGGCCGGCATCTCGCCGGGTGACACGGTGGCGGCGATGTGCGGAAACCGCCTCGAGCTCCTCGAGCTGATCCTCGGCTGCATGTGGGCCGGCGCGATTGTCGTGCCGATCAACGCCGCCTCGCGCGGTGAGCAGCTCGAGCATGTGCTGCGTAACTCGGGCGCGCGCGCCCTGCTCGCCGACACCGAGCTGATCCCGGCCCTGGATCATCTTGCCGCCGGCGTCCCCCTCGAGCGCGTGTGGGCGCTGGATGCTGGCGCCCCCGCGTCGGTGGCGGGGCGGCCGGTGATGGCGCCGCCGGCGAACGCTGGGCTGGCGGCCCCGTACCCCGTTGGCCCGGGCGACACTGCCGCGATCCTCTACACCTCCGGGACCACCGGACCGTCGAAGGGCGTCTGCTGCCCGCATGCGCAGTTCTACTGGTGGGGCGTACTCGTCGGCGAGATGCTGGGGATAGCCGAGGGCGACGTCCTCTACACGTGCCTGCCGCTCTTTCACACCAACGCACTCACCGCCTTCGTCCAGGCCCTCGTCAGCGGTGGGACCTACGTCCTCGGGCCACGGTTCTCCGCCTCGCGTTTCTGGGCTCGGGTCCGGGACTCGGGCGCCGATGTGACCTACCTGCTCGGGGCGATGGTGAGCATCCTGATGGGGCGGGCGCCCGAGCCGGTCGAGCGCGAGCACCACGTCCGGGTCGCGCTCGCTCCAGCGACCCCTCCGCGGCTGTTCGACCGCTTCCGCGAGCGCTTTGGCGTTCAGCTGGTCGAGGGATACGGCTCGACCGAGACGAACTGCACGATCGGCGTCACGGACCCGAGCGCGGGACGCGGGGGGTACATGGGTCCGGTGCGCGCCGGGTTTGCCGCTCGCGTGGTGGACGAGAACGACGAGGAGGTTCCGGACGGAACGCCTGGAGAGCTGATCCTCCGCCACGACGAGCCCTTCGCGTTCGCAACCGGCTATTTCGGCATGCCGGAGAAGACCGTCGAGGCGTGGCGCAACCTGTGGTTTCACACCGGTGACCGGGTCGTGCGCGAGCCCGACGGCTGGTACCGGTTCATCGACCGGGCCAAGGACGCCATCCGCCGCCGCGGCGAGAACATTTCCTCGTGGGAGGTGGAGCAGGCGCTGCTCGAACACGAGGCCGTCCAAGCGGCGGCCGTGTTCCCGGTCGCCTCGGAGCTGGGTGAGGACGAGGTGATGGCGGCGATCGTGATCGAACCCGAGGCGAGCCTCGTGCCCGAAGACCTGATCAGCCACTGCGAGCCCCGACTGGCCTACTTCGCCATTCCACGCTACATCGAGTTCGTGCCGGAATTGCCGCTGACCGAGAACGGCAAGGTGCGCAAGCAGGTGCTGCGGGAGCGCGGCGTCACGGGGTCGGCGTGGGATCGGCAGGCCATCGTAAGTGCCTGAGCACCGGACCTGCTGGAACCCCGAGATCGAGACGATGGCGCTCGAGGACCTCAGGGCAATGCAGACGTCCAAGCTGCGGCGACAACTCGCCTACCTCGCGGATCGGTCTCCCTTCTACGAGCGCAAGTTCGCGGAGTCGGGTTTCGACCCCACGGCGGCGCGCTCGATCGAGGACCTTCGCCGGCTCCCTTTCACCGAGAAGCAGGAGTTACGCGACAGCCAGATTGTGTCGCCGCCACTCGGCCGCCACGCGGCCGCCGACCTCGTCGATGTGATCCGAGTGCACTCTTCCAGCGGAACGACGGGGCGGCCGAGCTATGTCGGCATCACGCGCGCCGACAGCGCGCGCTGGACGGAGGTCATCAGCCGCGTCTACTGGTGCGAGGGCGTGCGGCCCGAGGACGTGCTGATCCATGGCTTCGGGCTCGGTTTCTTCGTCGGCGGGCTTCCGCTCAAGGACGGGATCGAGCAAGTCGGGGCGACGTTCGTTCCGATCGGAACCGGAGCGTCGGACCGGCTCCTCAGCGCGATCGAGCACCTCGGCGGCACGGTCCTTACCTGCACGCCGTCGTATGCGAGCTACCTCGCCGAGTATGTGCGCGACCATTTCGGCAAGGAGCCCTCCGAGCTCGGGATCAGGCGGATCCTGCTCGGCGCCGAGCCGGGGGGTGCGATCCCGGCCGTTCGCAGGCGCATAGAGGCCGCGTACGGCGCGTTCGTCACCGAAGGGCTCGGTAACGCGGACGTCTGCCCGGTATACGCCGGCACCTGCGACCAGCGCGATGGCAACCACTTCCTCGCCGCGGACCAGATCGTGCTCGAGCTGATCGACCCCGACAGCGGCGAGGTCCGCAAATGGGAAGATGGCGCAGAAGGTGAGCTGGTGGCCACACACATCGAGCGCGACTGCGTGCCCCTCGTCCGCTTCAGGACGCGCGACCGCGTCGTGGTCGCGGTCTCGTCGTGCCCGTGTGGGCGCACCGGCCCGCGCATCCGCTGCGTCGGTCGCACCGACGACATGCTGATTGTGGCGGGCGTGAACGTTTGGCCGTCCGCGGTGAGCGACGTCGTCGGGAACCTTCATCCCCGCACCACGGGCGCAGTGCAGATCTTGCTGATGGCTCCGCCGCCCAAGGTCGAGCCGCCTCTGCGGCTCCAGGTGGAGTACGGCTCGGAGGCGATCGATCTGGAAGCGCTGAAGCGAGAGCTCGAGCAGGTCATTCGCGACAAGCTCGTCGTGCGCGCCGAGGTAGAACTCGTCCCTCCGGGCACGCTGCCCCGGTTCGAGATGAAGTCCCAGCCGCTCAAGCACGTCTACGACAACGCCAGCGCGCCAGCCGGGTGAGCGCAATATGAGCAAGCACATCGTGGCCGTCGATATCGGCGGCACATTCTCCGACCTGGTGTGCCTCGACACCGCCACCGGCGAGATCCGCAATGCCAAGGTCCCGTCGACGCCTCCCACGTTCATCGACGGCGTCATCAACGCCCTTGACAAGGTCGGAATCGATCCGCTGGACATGCTCGCGTTCAAACACGGGTCGACCATCGCCACCAACGCGATCATCGAGCGCCGTGGAGCGAAGACCGCGCTCGTCACCACCGAGGGCTTTCGTGACGTGCTCGGTGCGGGACGGGCGGACCGGACCGATCACTTCGATCTCTCATCGGTGGAGCGCCCGCCGCTGGTGCCCCGGCGTGACGTGCTCGGAGTAAGAGAACGGGTCGATTACGAGGGAGCGGTGGTGGCGCCGCTTGACCCGGCGAGCATGCAGCGCGCCATTCACCTGATCCGCAGGCGAGAAATGGAAGCCGTTGCGGTCGTGTTCCTCAACTCGTTCATGAACAAGGAGCACGAGTACCGAGCGCTCGCGGCGATCTCGGAGGCGCTGCCCGAGGTGTACGCGTGCTGCTCGTATGACATCCTGCCCGAGCTCAAGGAGTTCGAGCGCACCTCCACGACCGCGGTCAACGCGTATCTGGGGCCGATCGTGGACCGCTACCTGTCGAGCCTCACCGAACGGCTCGCCCGCTGGGGCTTTCGCGGTCAGACCATGATCATCCACTCTGGCGGCGGGGTGATGAGCCTCGACGCGGCCAGGCGACTTCCCGCCCGCACGTGTATGTCAGGGCCGGCGGGCGGCGCGGTCGGCGCGGCATACATCGGACGGCTCGCCGGCTATTCGAACCTGATCAGCTTTGACATGGGCGGCACCTCCTGCGACGTGGCGCTGATCTCGGGCGGCGAGCCGGGCACACGGCCGGGATGGAAGATCGAGCACAAGGTGCCCGTGCAATTCCCGGCGATCGACGTGGGAACGATCGGCGCCGGCGGCGGCACGATCGCCTGGATCGACAAGGCTGGCGCCCTGCGCTCCGGACCGCAAAGCGCGGGGGCCGACCCCGGCCCGGCCGCATACGGGAGCGGGGGCGAGGAGCCGACGAACACCGACGCGAACCTGGTTCTTGGTCGCCTGGATCCGAACGCCTTCCTGGGCGGCGAGTTCAAGCTCCACCCAGAGCTCGCGCGCGAGGCAATCCAACGCCGCGTCGCCGAACCGCTCGGCTTTTCGATCGAAGAGGCCGCCGAGGGCATCCTCCGCGTCTCCAACGAGAACATGGTCGAGGCGCTGCGGTTGATCTCGGTCGAGCGCGGGAACGACCCGCGTGACTACGCGCTGATTGCCTTTGGCGGCGCCGGCCCCGTCCACGCCGCGCACTGCGCCGCCGAGCTCAGCATCCCGACGGTGATCGTGCCGCGCAGCCCCGGGCTTGCCAGCGCGTTCGGCCAGCTACGGGTGGAGATCCGAGACGACACCCAGCGGCCGCTGCTCACCAAACACGACGACGTCGACCCGGCCGAGCTCGAGGCCGTCTTCAGCGAGCTCGAGGATGAGGCCGAACAGCTTCTGCGCCGCGAGGGTGTGGCCGGCGAGGAAGTGCAGCTACAGCGCTCCGTCGATCTGAAGTACTACCCGCAGACCAGCTACATCAACTTGCGCGTCCCCTCGGGGCACATCGATCAGGCCGTGGTCGACGATCTCGTGAGCTCGTTCCTCGAGCGGCACGCCGACGAATTCGGCTACTCGGTGGGACTCGACTTGACGAGCGTCGAGTTCGTCAACGCGCGCCTGACCGCGCTCGCTCCGGCCCCGGTCGGGGAGCTCGTGGCGGACGGAGCGCGGGGCGCCGGCGCCGACGCGGTGATCGATACCCGCGAAGTGCATTTCGGCGAAGCCGGCGGCTGGGTGCTGGCGGGGGTCTACGACCGAACGAGACTGTTTCAGGGAGCATCCTTCGACGGCCCGGCGATCGTTCAGGAAGCCGACTCCACGACGATCGTTCCACCCGGTGCGCACGTGCAGGTGGACCGTTACCACAACCTGATCATCGATGTGCGCGAGGTCGCACGCATCTGAGGAGGTGTAGCCGTGGCATCCGCGCTCGACACGATCGATCCGATCACGTTCACGGTGTTGCGCAACGGGTTGCGCAGCATCTGCTCCCAGGGCTCGGCGCTGGTCGAACGAGTGGCGTGGGGCCCGGTGATCACGCAGGGACGCGATTACTCCGTCGGCATTCTCACCGGGGATGGCCGCCTGGTCGCCCACGGCACCGTGGACATCACGCCGCACATGGGGACGTATGAGTTCTCGGTCAAGGCCGTGATGGAGGACTTCGGCGACTCGCTCGAGCCCGGGGACGTCGTCATCGTCAACGATCCGTACCGCGCCGGGACGCACACCCAGGACGTCCGCCTGGTGCGGCCCCTGTTCCACGAGGACAGGATCTTTGCCTTCGCCGTGGCCTGTGCCCATTGGTCCGATATGGGCGGTCCGATTCCCGGCACCTTCAATCCGGCCGCGACCGAATCCTGGGCCGAGGGCATGATCATCCCTCCCATGCTCGTGTACAAGCGCGATGTCCCCGTCAAGTCCACGTTCGAGATGGTGCGGATGAACGTGCGGGTGCCGCACGAGCGAATGGGCGACCTGGCGGCGCAGTATCAAGCCACACGGTTGCTCGAGCGCCGCCTCGGCGAATACGTCGAACGCTACGGCTCGGACACCGTCGCCCTCGCGTTCGAAGCGGTGATGGACCACGCCGAGCGCCTTCTGCACGAGGAGATCGCGGCCCTGCCGGACGGTGAATACGTGTTCACGGATTTCTGCGATCACGACATCGGCCGGGCCAGCCATCCGCGGGTGAGGTTCGTCTGCCGCCTGTTGATCGACGGCGACCAGGCGACGATCGACTGGACCGACTCCGACGAGGCCCCGCTGGGACCGGCGGGTCTAACTCTGCCCGCACTGTCGAGCGCCACCTACGACGGCACCCTGCATTGTTTCCCGCACCTTGTGCCGCTGACCCACGGCATCATCAGGGCGATTACCGTTAAGACGCGTCCCGGCTCCGCCACGCACGTGCTCCATCCCACCCCGGTGGCGGGCTACTGCGCCTCGGGATATGAGAAATGCGACACCGCGACGATGGGCGCCTGGGGGCAGGCGCTGGCTGCAGCCGGGAGACCCGAGATGATCTTCGGCGGGACCGTGAACCTTCAGAACTGCTGCATCGGCGGAGTCCACCCGAGAACCGCTCAGCGCTACGTGTCCTATACCTGGTCGGAAGGCGGGCAGGGCGCTCGCAGCTACGGCGATGGACCGAGCTTCGCGATGTTCCTCTACGGCGGCGGCGCACAGAATCAGCCGATCGAGGTGCACGAGCGCTGGTACCCGGTGCTCTACGAGAAGTTCGAGGTCGCGCAGGACTCGGCGGGCCACGGCCGCCATCGCGGTGGCTACGGGTCGCACCGCCGGTGGATCATGCGTGGGGATGCGGTGAACTCGATCCACGGGGACCGAGAGGAGGTCACTCCCCCCGGCGTGGCCGGTGGCACTAACGGGGGACCGAACAAGCTGGTTCTAAACGCGGGCACGGACCGCGAGGAAAACCTCGGCATGTTTGCCACCAACGTCCCGCTGCACGAAGGTGATTCGATCGACTTTCTCTCGAACGGTGGAGGCGGGTACGGCAACCCGCTCGAGCGTGAGCCCCAGCTCGTCCTGGGCGAGGTCATCGACGGCTTCCTCTCGCTCGAGGAGGCACGCTCGATGTACGGCGTGGTGATCGAGTCGCTCGACCCCGAGGTGCACGACTTCCGGATCGACCGATCGGCCACCGAGGCCGAACGCGCCGCGCTGGCCGGAAGGGAGCTTCCAGAGGGGTATGGCCCAGGCCAGGTGCACCCGGACGGGAAGCGGACCGGCGAACTCCTGAGCCGAGCGCTGCTTGGCCACGATCACATCCACTAGCTCATTCGAGCTCGTCGGCATTCGAGCCGTACAGGCGACGGTGTGACGAGCGCGCTCGTCAGTCGCTCACGCGGATCACGACCTTGCCGGCCACCGCCCCCTGCTCGAGCAGGCGGTGTCCGTCGGCGACGCGCTCGAGCGGAAGCACCTCGGCCACGAGCGGGCGAAACCGCCCGGAGTCGAAGTGGCGGATCGCCGCCAGCGCATCCTCCATCGTGCCCAGCCTTGAGCCGAGGATCCGCAACTGCTTGACGAACATCGCGGTGACGTCCATCGTGACCTCGTCGCCGCTCGTCGCGCCCGCGCTCACGATCGTCCCCCCGAGCGCGCACAGCTCGAGCGACCGAGTCCAGGTCGCGGTCCCTACGTGCTCGAACACGATCGTCGCCCCGCGCCCATCGGTGTACTCGAGCACCCGTTCGACGACGTCCTCGGCGTGGTGGTCAACGACAAGGTCGGGCGACAACCCCGCGGCGACGGCCCGTTTGCGCTCGCCGCCCGCGCTGGCGATCACGCGAGCGCCGGCAAGCCGTGCGATCTCGACCGCGGCGCTGCCCAGCCCGCTGGTGCCGGCCCACACGAAGACGACGTCGTCGGGGCCCACGTGCGCCTTGCCGACCAGCATCTGCCACGCGGTGATGTACGAGTTGGCAAAGCACGCGACGTGCTCGACGGGGACGTCGGCGGCTACCGGAACGGCGAGTGACTGCGGGACGAGCGCGAGTTCGGCATAGGCGCCGTGGAAGACGTCGAAGTCCTCGCAGTACTGCGAGCGCTCGCGGCGGCAGTTCTCGCAGCGGCCGCAGGTGATGTAGGGGTTGATCGTGATCCGCTGCCCATCGGCGAACCTGTTCACGCTCTCGCCGCTCGCGATCACGGTGGCGCACAGGTCGATGCCCAGGATGGCCGGCAGCGGTACCCGGTAGGCGGGATGTGGATGCCCCGCCCGGATCCAGAGATCGCGACGGTTGACGGACGTCGCCTGCACGCGCACGAGCAAGTCCTCGGGGCCCGGCACCGGATCGGCGATCTCCTCGACCTCGAGCACGTCGGGGCCCCCGAGACGATGCATGCGAACGGCTAGCACAAGGCTGCCTCCTCCTCGGCCCGCCGGAACGCACTGCGATCGAGCACGGTCAAATCGACATTTTCATATAGTTGATCAGAAGTCAATGGTGCGGTCGCGATGACCGCTCCGGATGATCGACCGTAGCTCGTCGGAACCCTCGTGAGCCACCTGGAGACACCAGCCGGCGTCAGGTTGCGCGTCACCGCCCGCGGCGACGGTCCGGCGATTGTGCTCGTCCACGGCTGGAAGGGCTCCCACCGGCTGTGGGATCCGGTGGTCGCCCGCCTCGAGGCGACCCATCGTGTGGTGGCGTTCGATCTTCGTGGCATGGGCGAGTCGGACAAGCCGCGCGCCGCCTACGATTTCGACGAGCTCGCGGACGACCTCGGGTTTGTCATCGACGCCCTCAGCGTGCGTGACGCACTGCTCGTCGGTTGGTCGATGGGCGCCACCGTTGCCCTCCGCTATCTCGACCGCGGCGGGGCAGACGTGGCCGGGCTCGTGCTCGTCAACGGGCCGCTCCGGCTGACTCGGACGCCGGACTTCCCGCACGCGATGACCGACGCGCAGCTGGAGGGATATCTGACGCGGCTGCGTGACGCCTGGCCTGCCGGCGAGCGCGAGTTCCAGGCCAACACGGTGCTTGACCGCAACTCCGCGCTCGTCGATTGGCTGTACGCGATCGCATTGCAGACCCCGCTCGACGTCGCCCTTCGGGTAGTGCGCGAGCAGGCCAAGCTCGACATGCGCGGGGCGCTCGCCAGCGTGCGGGTCCCGGTGCTCGCCGTCTACTCCCGGCACGACCCGTACTATCCGGCGTCGTTGGCCGACGACATCGCGTCCCGTGCGCAAGATGGTCAGAAGGTGCTCTTCGAGCGCAGCGCGCACTGCATCCCGATCGAGGAGCCCGACCGATTCTGTGAAGTGCTGAGAGCATTTGCCACGGGAACGACGGAGCAAGCGGCGTGAGCGCCGGCGCGCGACCGAGCGCGGGCGGCATCGCGCACACCCAGGTGAAGCTCGGGCACGGGGCGCTGGCGGTCGCCCGTGCAGGCGCCGGCCAAGCCGTCGTCCTCCTGCACCAGACGCCCCGGTCCTGGGACGAATACCGCGACGTGCTCCCGCTGCTGGCGGCGGCCGGATGTCAGGCCATCGCGCTCGATACCCCCGGCTTCGGCGAATCGGCGCCGGTCCCGGGTCGGCCCAGCATCGAGGCCTGGGCCGGCGCTGCCAATGCGGCGCTGGACGCGCTCGGAATAGGCCGCGCCGCGGTCGTCGGTCATCACACCGGTGGGGCGATCGCGGTCGAGCTCGCCAGTCAGCGGTCCGACCGTGTGGCGGCGTTGGTCCTCAGCTCGACTGCGCTCACCGATGCCGCCTACCGGGCGGCGCCGCCGGACGAGTCAGGCGTGGACGAGGCACAGGACGCGGACGGCCTGCGCCGTTCGCGCGCCGGGTTCTACCCGCCCGACCGCCCCGACCTCCTCGATCGGTATGTCGCCGACGCGCTACGCGCCGGATCGTTGGCGCGGCTCGGTCATCACGTGGTGGGCGCCTATGCGATGGACGGCAAGCTCGCCGCCTTAGAGATGCCGGTGCTGCTGATTGGCGCCGATCGGGATCCGTACGCGTATCCGCAGCTCGAACGCATGCGCCGGGCACTTCCGCGTGCCGAGGTGGCGGTCATCGATGGTGGGATGGTGCCCCTTCCCGATGGTCGTCCGGAGGAGTTCGCGGAGCTGATCGCCGGCTTCCTCGCGCGAATCGGCTTTCTGGCGTAGTCGATCCCCGTGAGCGGTCGCGATGCGCACAACGTCGTCATGATGGCCGACGGTACGCCCGATCGGCTCCCCGACTACGACACCTCGGACCCCCGAGGTGGCGGCCGAGATGGGTATCGACCTCTCCGGCCTGGGCATTGACACCGTCGCCGTCTCCGGCGAGCCCGGCGGCGCGGTTCCGGCTACGCGAGCGCTGCTGTGCGAGCGCTTCGGGGTGTCGCACATCGCCGACGGCTACGGCCTGACCGAGGTGTTCCCGCTGGGCGGAAACTGCCGCCATTCGACGTCCATACACCTGGCGGAGACTGCGTCATCGTGGAGTGCGTGGCGCCTGATACCGGCACCCCGGTGCCGCCCGGAGAGGTGGCGAGCTCGTGTACACAAACCTGGTCGGTGACACTCAGCCGCTGCTGCGCTACCGCAGCCGTGACCTCGGGCGGCTGTCGGACTCAGAGCCGTGCGAGTGCGGGCGGACCCTGGTGCGGATCGAGCGCCTGGAGGGCCGCAGCGACGACATGATCTCCTACCGCGGGCAGAACTTCTTCCCCTCGGCGGTGGAGCAGGTGGTCCGTGAGTTCGCCGGCATCAGCCCCGAGTACCGGATCGTCGTCGACCGCCGCCGCACTCTCGCTGCCCTCGGGGTGCAGGTCGAGGTGCTGGCCGCCGGGCGCGACGATCCCTCCCTCCCGGATAGGCTGGCGGAGGCGATCCGCCGAGCGGTCGGCGTCCGGGCGCGGATCGAGATGCTCGAGCCGGGCGCTCTGGCCGCCGCCGGCGTCGCCTCGGGCCTGAAGGCCAAGCGCGTCATCGAGCTCGGGCCGGAGCACTAGCGAGAGCGGGACCGGCCTGACACCACGGTACCCCCACACCGAAACCATCGAGGAGAGCCCATCGTGATGAAACTCGGTCGCTTCGTGATCGACAGCCACGTCCACGCCCAGCGCTTTGCCGCCGGCCCGGCGCTGGCCGCGGCTACCGGCGAGGAGGCCGAGCGCAACCCGTGGGAGCAGCTCTCGCACACGATGGGAGGTCTCACGCCCTACGATAACTCCGAGCGGCTCATCTACGACATGGACTGCTACGGGGTCGACCGTTGCGTGCTGCTGCCCGCCTTTGGCATGACCAACGAGCTCAACGCCGAAATCGTCGCCCGCCACCCGGATCGCTTTGTGGCCGTGTGCAACGCGCAGGCGTACTTGCGCCGGGTGGCCGAAGGCGAGGAGGAGTGGAGCATTGCGGGAGTATGCGCGGAGCTCGACCGCCTGCTGTGCACCGGCAATTACGCTGGCATCGGCAGGAGGCGCCGTCGGTGCCCTATCCGCCGCGCCCCGACCGGCTGGTGAGCCGCGAGGAGCAGATCGAAAACCAGATGGCGGTGGCGGAAATCGCTCGCCGCCACGGCGTTTCGATGCGCTCTTATACCGGCTCGGCCATGGGCTACGACGTTCGCTACTCGACCGGCGTCCTGGGACCGAGCAACTTCAATCCCCTGTGGGCCCACGACCTCGCCTCGGCCTACCCCGACGTGCCGATCATCCTCGACCACGGCGGCATCCAGGGCTGGTGGTCGGAGCGTCTGTGGGAGGACTGCCTGCACGTCGCCGCCGCCCACGACAACGTGTACCTGGAGACCGGGCTGTGGTGGGCGGAGTTGTACGACAAGCCCCTGGCCGATCCCAACATCGGGCCCGAGAAGCTCCTGTGGGGCACCGACTGGGGCGCGAGCATCCCGTTTCACTCCCAACCCGGCCGGTACCCACCCGCTTACGCCGTCCAGGTCCGATCCCGCGGGCCGGTGGGCCACCAGGTCGACACGTGGGGTTGGAGCCTGCGCGAGCTCGCCCGCCTGCGGATCCCCCAGGACGACCTCAACCTGATTCTGGGCGGAAACGCGGTCCGATTGTTCAAGCTCGAGCCGCCGCTGCGCCGGCTGTTCCGGGAGCCTGAGGTTAGGTAGGAGCGCGCTTTAGAGGAGCCGGGCGCGCATCGCACGTGGATCGAAGTGAGCGCGCCTTAGTGAGCGGTTAGGCTCGCTTGCCCCGCCCGCGCGGTTCTGGTATATCAAATGTCAAAAATCTCGACCCGCTCTCTCCCTCGTTGAGAGCGCACCGGTCATGCGCTCCGACCCCGGCGCGTGGCCCTGGAGGTGCAGCATGACT
>JAFASF010000220.1 GCA_019244745.1 Solirubrobacterales bacterium
GATTTGACATGTCGCAGCGCACCTCGGCCGCCTTAGCCACCGCGAACGTGGTCGCACCCGCCGCCAGCGCCTCGAACAGGTCCTTCACGATGTTGGCGTTCGTCAGGCCCTCGATCAGCTCGGCGCGCTTGATCCCGATCGCCGCCAAGTGGGCGATCGCACGGGCGATCTCCGTGTCCTCCTCGGTGAATGGATGGCGGACCGGCGCGCCGGCGCACAGCAGCCCGATCCGCTCGCCGCCCGCGGTCAGTGGAGTCACCAGGAGCGCGCCAACGTCGAGGTCGGGCCACAGACTTCGCGCCGGCGGTCCGGCCCCTCTTCCGTCGATCGCGGCGAGCAGGACGCCGGCGGCCGATAGCGCCGGCGGGCTCGACGTCCTGCGCGGTGCCGAGGCCAGCAGCTGCAAGCCGTCGCCGGCGGTGTCGAGCCGGTAGACCTGGCAGATCTGGGCGTCGAGCAGGCGGCGGGCGCCCACGGCGACGATTTCCCCCAGCGCGCCGACCTCGGTAGCGGTGGCCACCTCCTGCGCAAGTCCGGACAGTCCGGTGAGCGCGTCCACCCGGCGGCGCTGCTGGTCATACAGCTGAGCGTTTTCGATCGCGCCGCTGATCAGCGAAGCGATGTGCACGAGCAGGTTCAGCGTGTCCTCGTTGAACTCGTGGGGCGCCTCGGTGTGCAGGACGATGACGCCGATCGTGGTCCCCGCGCGCGAGAGGATCGGCACCGCCACCATCGACTGGAAGCGCTCCTCCTGCAGCAGCGGGAAGTACTTCATCCGCGGATCGTCCATCGCGCGCTCCCGGATGAACTCCGGCGTCCGGTGGCGGGCGACCCACCCGGTGAGGCCCTCGTCGAGCCCCATCTGGACCTTGCCCACCGCGTCGGCAAAGACCGGCGATGCTGCCCGCATCGTCAGCTGACCGTCTTCGAGCAGGTAGATGAAGCAGGCGTGGCAGCCGGTCGCGTCGGTGGCGAGGTCGACCACTCCCTGGAGCATCGGCACCATCTCGAGCGACGAGGAGACCAGCTTGATGACGCCATACAGCGTCCGGTTCTCCTCGCGCAGGCTCTGGAGCCCAACGCTGCCCGAAGCCGTCCGTTCTGCCCTGATTGACACTGAGGAACCGCACCTCCTATGTGCGAACCGCACATGCTAGATGGCGCCAACGGGTGGCGGCGGCTATTGCCCCGGCACGGGCGCCGGAGATATACATCCCGACATGGCTACCACCGAACACGTAGAAGGCACGCAGTCGCAGGCCGCCGCCGACCACGCTCGCAAGATCGTCTCGGAGCGCGGGATCGAGTTCCTGTTCGCGCAGTTCGTCGACATGCACGGCAAGCCGAGCGCCAAGCTCGTGCCCGCCCATCACATCGACGATCTGCTGACCGAGGGGGCCGGGTTCGCGGGGTTCGCGGCCGGGGACATCGGGCAGCGCCCCCACGATCCGGACATGATCGCGATCCCCGATCCCGCGAGCTTGACGATCCTGCCGTGGCAGCCGAACGTCGCCCGGTTCGCGTGCGATGTCACCGTGGAGGGTGAGCCGTGGCCATATTGCCCGCGCACGATTTTGCGCAACGCCCTGGCGCGCGCTCAGGCCACCTACGGGCTGCAGCCCAAGATGGGCGTAGAGCTCGAGTATTTCGTGCTGCGCCGTCGAGAGGATGGCGGCCTCGAGGTGGCCGACGAGCGCGACACCCTCGATCTCCCCTGCTACGACATGCGCGCGCTGACCCGCAACCTCGACTTCGTCTCGCAGGTGGCAAAGGCGGTCACCGAGCTCGGTTGGGACAACTACGCGACCGATCACGAGGACGCGAACGGCCAGTTCGAGCAGAACTTCCAGTACGACGACGTGCTCGCGACCTGCGACCGGGCGGTGTTCTTCCGCTACATGGTCGAAACCCTGGCCCAGCAGCGTGGGTTGATCGCGACTTTCATGCCCAAGCCGTTCGCGCACCTGACCGGCAACGGCTGCCACTTCCACTTCAGCCTGTGGCGCGACGGCGAGAATGCCTTCGAACGCGACCCGGGCGAGGATCCACGCGGGCTGGGCCTGTCCGAGCTCGCCTACCAGTTCATCGCGGGCCTGAAGGCCCACGCCAAGGCGTACATCGCGGTGACGGCACCGACCGTCAACTCCTACAAGCGCCTGGTCGTGGGAGCACCGGCGAGCGGCGCGACGTGGGCGCCGGCCTACATCAGCTACGGCTACAACAACCGCACGCAAATGCTGCGGATTCCGGCGCCGGGCCGGATCGAGGACCGGACGGTCGACGGCTCGTGCAATCCATATCTGGCCGCCACCGCGATGCTCGCCGCGGGTCTCGACGGCATCGAGCGCCGACTCGATCCGGGCGACCCGAACTCGGCGAATCTCTATGAGCTCCCGGAGGAGATGCGCGAGGCGCAGGGGATCGAGCTGCTCCCGGCGAACCTGCTCGACGCCACGCGTGAGCTCGAGCGCTGCAGCGTGGTCCGCGAGGCGCTCGGCAAGACGC
The DNA here is from genome assembly GCA_019244745.1 of Solirubrobacterales bacterium. GTDB lineage: Bacteria > Actinomycetota > Thermoleophilia > Solirubrobacterales > Solirubrobacteraceae > Palsa-465. The sequence goes on from JAFASF010000220.1 coordinate 2,506, forward strand.
GCGACGGCGATTACGTCGACTACTTCATCAAGGTCAAGCGCCGCGAGTGGCAGGCTGCCCACGAGCAGATAACCCAGTGGGAGCTCGACCGGTACCTGCAGTTGTTCTGAGACTGGGGGGCGCCGGCGGCGCCGCGCCGACGGACGTTCTCCGAGCCGACGAACATCTCCGAGCCGACGAAACGTCTCCGAGGAGTCGACGTGGTTGATCCTATGATCCAAATAGGCTCATCAGCTCACGCACGTCCATGACCGGCTACTTCCGGCCTCCGGGTTACGGCTCAGAGCGACGCCGCGCCACCGCCAGCAACGCCAGCAGCTCGTAGGCGATCGCGGCCGCGTGCAGCGCGGTGACCTGCCCCGCCGAGTCGTATGGCGGAGACACCTCGACCACGTCGAAGCCCGAGAACTGAAGGCCCGCCAGCGCGCGCAAATACGCCAGCGCCTCGCGTGGCTCGAGGCCCGCCACCTCCGGCGTCCCCGTGCCCGGAGCGAACGCTGGGTCGAGCACGTCGATATCGAACGACAGATATGTGGGGCGCTCGCCAACCCGCGCCCGGACCCGCTCGCCGTACTGCGCCGGCGACAGCGCCCGGAGCTCCTCGCCGGCTATCACCTCAAACCCCATCTCGCGCGGCACATCGAGGTCGGCCGCCGCGTACAGGGGGCCGCGCATGCCCGCCAGTACCGACCGGGACGGATCGACCAGCCCCTCCTCCACGGCGCGGCGAAACGGCGTCCCGTGGAAGTACTTCTCGCCGTAGTAGCTGTCCCACGTGTCGGCGTGGGCGTCGAGCAGGATGAGGCTGACCGGGGCCCCCGCCGCGGAAGCCTGCGCGCGCAGCTCGCCGAGCACGATCGAGTGATCGCCGCCGATGACCACCGGCACGATCCCGGCCCGGAGCACCGGTTGCAGGCCCGCGTCGATCTGCTCCGCAGTGCGAAGCGCGTTGCCCGGCGTGATCTCGAGATCTCCGCCGTCGACGAGCGACAGCGTGGCGAAGACGTCCACGTCGAGCGGGGGGTGGTAGGGCCGAAGCAGCGACGAGGCCGACCGGACCGCCTCGGGCCCGAACCGCGCCCCCGGGCGAAAGCTCGTCGCGGTGTCGAACGGCACTCCGATGATCGCCGCATCGACGTCCTCGCGCGGGAGCGCCACGTGCGGCAGCCGTGCGAACGTGCGGATGCCGGTGTACCGAGGCGCAACGCTCGCGTCGGGGGGCTCGAAGTGATGCTTACGGCGGACCTCGGGCACCGGGCAAGAGTAAAGCGGTGCCGGACCACAGCACCCGGAAAGGCCTGCTTCATCCATCTCGCCTCAAGGCTCAGCGTGGTCCGAGCGCCGGCCTACGTCGGTCCAAACCGTCCCAGCCGGTAGGACACCTCCACGGTCTGCACCAGCGAACCGACCGTCTGCGGCCGGATCCGGTCCAGATGGGTGGCGAGCGCGACGAATGCCTGGGCCGTGGCAAGGGCGTCGCCCAGGGCATGATGGGGCAGCTCCCCGGGCTGTCCCAGCATCCCCGCGAGCCTCTCCAGCGACAGCCAGTCGGGCGCGTCGTCCTCGCGCGCGCGCAGCAGCCTCCGACCCAGCACCTCGGTATCGGCCGCGTCCGGTAGGCGCACTCGGTGTCGAGCGAACAGCGGACCCAGGAACGCGCGCTCGACCGCCGCCGCGTGGAACACCGGCACTCGCCCGCCCAGGAGCTCGAAGATCTGCTCCAGCACGTCCTCCTGCGAGGGCGCGGCTTCCAGGTCGGAGACGAGCAACTTGTGCAGCAATACGGCGGCCCGCTCAGAGCGCTTCAACGTCCGCACGAGCGAGTAGAAGCTCTGGCCGAGCTGCACCACTCCGTCCTCGATGGGCACCGCGCCCACCGCGATGATCACGTCCTTGCGCGGATTGAGGCCCGTGAGCTCGAGGTCGAGCGCGCACCAGCGCGCCTCGCGCCAGGGGGTGGCCGGCGCCGGCCAGCTCGACTGTTGGAACGTCGTCGCCGCCGGCCCGCGGCGCGGTAGAAGCCTCAAACGCGCAGCCTCCGCTGAACGCCGGCGACCGCATGGAAGACCGCTCGCAGGTGATCGCGCAGCAGGGGACTGATCGCTCCAGGTTCGATCCGGTCATCCGGGACCGAACCCGCCACGAGCTGCTCCATGTGATGACCGATCCGGAGCTCGAGCGCGAGCTCGAACGCCTCGCTCAGCGTGCGGGATTCGCTCTCCTCGATCACGCCCGCCTGCGAGCCGGCCCGCAGCCGCTCCGCAGTCGAGCCTTCGACCACCCCGGCCGACGCGGCCGCCCAGCGCCCCAGCTCGACGACCGGGATCACCGCGGCACGACGGATGTCGAGATACGGCGCGCGCGTGCCATCCGCTTCGAGGACCGCCTCGGCATCGAACCCGGTCGGGGGGCTGTAGGCCAGCACGCGGCGGGCGAGCGCCTCGAGCACGCGCCGCTTCGTCTCTCCCTCCGCCAGCGGGAGCGGCTCACGAGGGGTTCCCCACAACGCCCGCCGCTCGACCAGCACGGTCAACCCGAGCTCGTCCTCCCCGGCGGTGGCCGCCCACTGCGCCGGCGCCCGCGCAACCACGTGGTCCGTGAGGCCACAGGCGGTCAGCGTCCGCCGGATCGACTGGAGCCATTCCGGTGGGGGCGGCTCGCTGCACACGACCGCCCCGCGTGCGAGCGAAGCGGGTGTCATCTCGCGCCGAGCCTGGCTTCCGACCGCCACCCACACCAAGCCGTCGGCGGGCACCTGGACCGCCTCTGCCGCCAGTTCGAGCGCGCGCACGGTCAGCGCGTCGACCAGCGCGGACAAGACGCGCGCCACCTCGACGGCGCGCAGGTTGGAGCGGTGAAGGTCGAGGACGACTTCCGGGAGGCGACCCGCCACGCCGGCGAGAGCATCCGCGGTCCGGGCGCGGACGATCGCACGCCGGGCACCGAACCACGAACGCGGCTGGGCCGCGAACAGGTCGGCGTCCTCGATCACCCCGATCAGCTGGCCGCGGTCGTCTATGACCGGAGCGTGCCGGAAGCCTCGCTCGAGCAGCTCAAACAGCACCTCGCCGCCGAGCCGATCCGGCGTCACCGAGAACACCGGCGAGCTCATCACCCCCGCCACCGGAGCGCTCAACGGCACTCCCCGCGCGACGATCTTCGTGCGGATGTCGCGATCGGTGACGATCCCGAACCCTCCACCGCGCAGGTCCACCACCGCCGCCCCGGCGCCGGCCGCGGTCATCCTGCGCGCCACCTCTCGGATGCTCTCCATCGGCTCGCACCGAACGGTCGGCGCGCGGATCAGGGTCGCGACGGGTTGGTGGCCCGGCTCCTGAAGACCTAGCCCCAACTCGCGGCTGCGGGCCCGCTCGAGCAGCGGCCGGGCGACGGTTACGGGAACCCGGTAGCAGAGGGTGTCCTCGGCGGCTCGGGCCTCGAAGCCGGGCGGAAGACCCGACAGCATCGCCGCATGACCGAACGTGTCCCCCGCGCCGAGCAGGTCGAGCAGATGCCCCTCGTGGGCGATGTCGACGGCCCCGCTCAGGATCACGCGCAGGAACGTGACCGGGCCGCCGTCCTCGGAGAGGATCACCTCTCCGGCCGGATAGAACTCGATCTGCGTCTCGGCGACCACCTCGCCGAGCTCTTCGGGGGCGAGGCTGTCGAACGGCGATCGCTGGGCGAGGAACCGCGCAACCTCGCTCAGGCCGGCTTCCAGCTCGACCTCCTTGGCGCGTTCACCCAGCTCGTTCCCATTCCGTGAGGCTACCTACCTGCCTTCATTGGCATCGCGCGGGGCGTTCGCAGCGTCCCACCAAACGACACCGCTCTGAGCTCCTCGGTGGCAGCTGATAGTGACCCCTCCGGTAACACAGATGTCCTACCGGAGCAGGCCGAGCCGCTGCCCGCGCTGCACCGCCTCGGTGCGATTACGGACGCCCAGCTTTCGGTACAGAGAGCTCGTGTGCTCCTTGACCGTGTGCTTTGAGAGGTGCAGGCTCTCGGCGATTTCGGGATTTGTCGCCCCCGAAGCCATCAGCTCGAGCACGGCGCGCTCTCGGTCGGAGAGACCCAGGGCCCCGTGGCGATCGTGGCGGGGGAACACCATCTTGCCGAGTCCCACCGCGCGCACGGCGCCGGCGATGCGCGCGGCCGGCCAGTCCTTGTAGGCAAACCCGGACGCCCCGGCGGCCCGCGCGGCGTGGGGCGAGATCTCGCCCGCGCCCGAGAACAGGAGCACTCGGGTGCTCGGCTCGGCGGCTCGTAGCTGTTCGCAGATCTCAGCGCCCGACTCCTCCCCGATGAACAGGTCGACGAGCGCCACGTGCGGCCGGTACCGCGCGACGAGCTTCATCGCCTCCTCGCCGGTGTGGGCGCTCACGCAGCGCTCCACCCACGGCTGCTGGGTCAGCATCAGGCGAAAGCCCCAATGGACGACGTCGTGGTCGTCGACGACGAGCACGCGCAGGCGCTCCGGGCTGCGCATTTCCTCAGGCATCTCGCGGACGTCCGGGGCTCCGGGTGTGGTCAGCCGTCGGCGTCTGGTGAACCATCGTCGTACGGAACGACGAGGCGGACCTGCCAGATGCCAGGCTCGCGCTCGCCGAACTCGACCACTCCCCCGCTCTGGAGCGCCTCGAACGCCGCTAGTCGCAGCCCCATCCCCGCGTGGCGGGCATGTCCCTTGACCCCGTCGTTGGCGACCTCGAGCACGAACGCCCCCTCGCTACGGCGAACGCGGACGCTGACCCGGGTCGGGCTGGCGTGCCGGTGGGCGTTGCGGACGGCCTCCGTGAGCAGCGACTGCGCGAGCGGCTCGAGCGCGAGCGGAACGTCGCCTTCCTTTCCCTCCTCGAGCCGTACGCCCAGATCCGGATGCATGCGAGCGAGCCGGTTGACCTCGACCGCGAACGTGGTCTGCGTCGCCCGAGGCGTACGCCCGAGCGGACGCTGAAGAGCGCTGCGCAGGTCGGCCAGGGCGGACTGGGTCTCGACCGCGCACCGGTGCCGCGCTTCGCTCGGCAGGTCGCCCTCCCCATCGAGGGCCATGGACACCCCGAACAGCCGCTGGATGACTCCTTCGTGGATCTCTCGGGCCAGGTCGATCCGCTGCTCGAGCTGGCGGGCCTCCTCGGCCTGCTGGGCGACTATCCGCACGACCGCGGCGAGGGCGGCCGCCTTGCCTAGGGTCCACAGCAGGTAGCGCTCGGATTCGTCCAGCGGGGGAGAAGGCATCAGCCGATCGGCGAGGATCACTCCGACGTCGCGGCCGCCCGCAACCATCGGAGCGCACACCAGCCGCACCGGCTCGGGGAACAGCCCCGAGTACTCCTCGGGCACCTGGCCCGTCAGGTCCCCCGCGAACTCCATCACCCGGTCCTCCCGAAGCGACTCCGCCGCGATCGGCGCCGACTCCACGGTCACGTGCGCCTCGGCGAACTGCTCGAGATCGACGCCATGGGCGCCTGCCGCCCGCACCCTGCGCGCTGCCACGTCGTATCGGAAGATGATCGCCCGGCGCATGCGCGCGAGCCGGCACACCGCCTCGCAGAGCCGGTCGTAGAAGCGGGCGCCGTTCGTCCCCGGTCCCGATTCCGAGAGCACCTCGACTAGCAACTCGAGCGCCTCGATTCCTGACTCGTTACGACCTTCGGTAATGGCTGACGCGTCCATGGCCATGCGTCAGCTCGTGGCGACCGCGGTACGGCACCCATGACCGACCAGCGCTAGCTCGTGCGGCCGGCCATCAGCCCGAGCCGCAGCACGTGCTGCGGCGCCAGGTATACGCGCCAGCGCTCCTCGCAACGTGGGCATCGGCATTCGACCGAGGGATCGTAGCCCTCCAGCGCTGCCTCCCACTCGACGTCATCGCTGTGCAGGCAGATCGGACACGCAAGCGACGCCGTTACAAGCGCGTCAGGGTCGTCTTCGCGAAACCGGGCTGTGTCGGCAAGCATCGGTGCATCCGAGGATCGCCGCGCTCGGCCACGTGGACAAGTCGCCATGGTGCATAACCCCCCGCGTGGGGGGCGCGGGCTTTGACGGGCTCTTAGACCGGCTGCGCTTGGGAGCGGGCGATCGGCCGCTTGCCCCAACGGCTCCGCGTGGCGTAGTCGAGCAGGCGGTCCATGTAGTCCCGCAGCGGCGAGACTCTGATGCCCGCCGGCTCGAGCCGGGCGCGCGTCGCCGCATCGTCGAACACGGCGTTGATCGAGAAGTACGGGAAGTACGCGCTGCCGGTCTCGAACGCCGAGCCTTGCGCGACTGTCGGCGACAGCGACGCGAACTCCGCCGGCGGCAGCATCTTGGGTGCGGGCCTTCGGAAGTAGCCGCTGGCCAGCTGGGCGACTTCCCCCATCGTGCTCGCCTGCGCGCCGGCGGCCAGGTGATAGGTCTCGCCGATCCCGTCGCGGGCCTCGCACAACTCGTAGATCGCGTCGGCCACATAGTCGACCGAGACGACGTCGAGCGGCGCGGACGGTGAGGCGGGGATCGCCTCGAACAGACCCCGCGCGAGCGCCCGCAGCGGCCAGTACAGCACGTTGAAGGCAGCGGTCCAGCCGCTGCGCCGGTCACCGACGACGATGCTCGGGCGCAGGATCGTGAACGGCAGCTCGGGCTGCGCTCGAACCAGCTGCTCGGCCTCGAACTTTGACTGCTCGTATGAGTTGTTGAAGCGCTGCCCGACGTCCAGGTCGCTCTCGGCAAAGCGGCCGGCGTGTGTCCCGGCGACGTATGCGGTCGACACGTGTCCGTAGCGGCCCAGCCCGCCGAGTTCGCGCGCCAGCTCGGCGAACTCGAGCATCCTCCGCGTCCCCCCCACGTTGATCTGCCGAGCGTCCTCGAGCGGGAGCGTGAACGACACCGAGGCGGCGCTGTGCACGATCGTGGTGACCTGCCGCGCGAGGTCCTCGCGGCGCGTTCGGTTGAGGCCGAGATGCGGAGCGGTCAGCTCGCCCGCGACCGCGCGGACGCGCTCGGCGTGGCGCCCAGGGACCCGGGGGCCGAACAAGGTCGCCAGCACCGCGTCCAGGCGCTCTTGGGCCGCTCGATCGCTCTCAGCGCGAATCAGCGTATAGACGGGCCGGTCGCCCCGCTCCAGGTAGCGGGCGAGGACCTCCATGCCGACGAAACCGGTGGCGCCCGTGAGCAGCACGGCGCCTTGTGCGCGATTCAACACCCTCGGAACAGTCGACCCCAGGGCCTCCCATTGCCACAATCGGGGGGGTCAAACCCGACAGTCGGGGGGTCGTTTCGACCGGGAGACTCTTAGCGGTGTCCAATCCCCGGCAGGACCTGCGTGCCCTCGATCCGAACGGCCTCGAGGTCGTCCGGGTCAAGCCCGAGGAGCCTCAGGATTGTCGGCGCGATCTGCGTCGTCTCCACCCACCGATCGCGCACCTGGGCCTTCACGCCCGGCGCGTAGACGACGATCGGCACGTCGCGGTCGCCGGGATTGGCGCCTCCGTGCTCGGCGATCTTGCCGCGGCCGCCCGTGTAGACGACCCCGACCTGGACGATCCCCCACACGTCGGGGTGCCTTGGGTCCGAGATCCGAACGCCGAAGTAGCGGGCAGCAGCCCTGCCGGCGTAGATCTTCGCCAGTCCCGAGTGCTCCAGCGTTCGTGTGCCGCCGGTCGCGGTGTTGCCGGTCGCTGTGTGCGTCCACAGGTAGTCCTCGACGAAATCCGTAGCTTGCGGCGATGTATCGGACAGGTAGCTCTGCCACGCGTCGTCATCGGTCCCCGCGACGATCAGCTTGCCGGCTCCGGGATGGGCGGCCGTCCACGCCGCGTTGATTGCATCGATTATCGGACCGTCGTCGATCCGGGTCAGCTGGTTGGGGTCCAGCGGCGACTGGCCATGCTTGGCCGAGATGATGATCGCGGTCGAGTCGGCCAGCCCCCGGTCGTGGATCTCGTCGTTCATCGCCTGCACCTGCGCGTTGATGTAGTCCAATGCCCGCCGCAGGAGCGGCCCGGGTGTGTCAGTCCCCGGCAGGTAGCCGCCGGTGAGACCATCCGATGTCGGCAGCTTCTCGGCCGTCGAGACGGTTTGGAAGTTCATGCCAAAGATCGCCGGCACGCCCACGTGGCTGGTCCGGCTATGGTCGTAGCCGTCGATCTCGTTCAGCACCGCCTGGACTTTGTAGGAGTCGTACTGCATCGTCGCGGCGTTATCGCCGGTCCACGAGATCGGTCCCGGGTACGGCGTCCCGTCGTGATGGAGTGCGTTGGAGTCGATCTCGGGGGCGAAGAAGTCGTCCATGCCGTTCCCGGACGGCCCGTTGAAGGACTCGTAGACGGGGTGCTTGTCGGACCACGCGGTCCGCATGCCGGCATCGTGGATGACATTCATGATCGTGTTGACCCGCAGGTAAGCGTGCGGGTAGATCGGCTCGCAGGTTCTCGGATCGACAGGGAAGGTCGCGGGGTTGAGCAGCAGCGTCGGCGGCTTTATCGGGTTGCCGGTCATCCCCAGGATGCTGTCCGGCAGGCCCGACAGGCCCTGACCCGCATCGAGCCTCGTCGCATCGAGGTCGTCCGGTGAGTCGTAGACGACATCAGCGCCGGTCGGTTGACCATGGCATGAGGTCGTCCCCGCTTCCAGCAGCGCGTGGTTGTAGGCGACGTCGTAGTAGACCCCGGTCGTCCTCGGGTTTCCACCCGTCATCTGTGCCGTCATGCCGGGGTCCGAGTCGGACGGGACCGGAGCGTGGGCCGACGTGTACTCGGCGCCGCCGGCGGTGAGCTTCGCCAGCTCCGAATCGGGGTGGTTCGTGACATACCAGTCGAGGTCGGACTGATGCAGCCCGTCGACCGAGATCAGCAGAACGTGGCGTATCGAGTGCCGCGCAGGCCCCCGGTCATGGTCCGGGCGCCGCGAATGCGCGGCGGCGGTCACGATCGGAGTTCCAGCTGCGACGGCGGCGATCACCAACACCGCCAAGGCGCCAAGCCGCGAGCGTCTACCCATGGAGCAACTCCTTCGCCTCAGGTTCGACCTTTCTTGTGGACCCGAGGACTTATATGGAGGAGATCAGCGCCTCCGGTTGCCAGGGTGTGCCGATCGTGTGAACGTCCCGTGAACGCCGGGTGAGCGATGGCACCGCGGGCGCCGCCGGCTCAGCTCTCGGGGCCTGCGGCCAGCTCGTCGATCAGGTCCGCGAGGCGGAGCAGCAGGTCCGGCACGAGGTCCTGCTCGATGTCCGGGAGGCCCGCGTAGAACGCACGCTGGCGGCCTCGGAGCCACTCGTCCTGGCTTTCGAGGACATCGTGTCCGAAGTCGGTCAGCGTCACCGTCACCGCCCGCCGATCATCGGCCGCGCGGGTGCGACGGATGATGTCGCGGCGCTCAAGCGCGTCGAGGATCCTGGTCGCCGTCGACGCCGCGATGCCCGCCTCGTCCGCGAGCTCACGAACCCGAGCATCCTCACGAGTCGACAGTGCCTGCACAAGCGCGTATTGCGACAGGGTCAGGGTGCCGTCATTCGACTGCGTGGCGGCTCCTCGCGCGCGCCTCACCGCCTGGGCGAAGGCATCGAACGCAGCCAGGAACCGATCGCTCTGGGCGCGGCTCGAAACGGGCTCCCCATGGCCCGAAGCCGAATCGCCGCGCCTTTCCACCGACTCCAAAAAGGCGGGAGCAGTCATCTCCGTTTCAGCGTACCAGGTCCATTTGGCATGCCAATGTTTGCCATGCTACGCTTATCCCGAGGAGCAAGACGTGTTCCACAACATCCTCGTCAGCGTCGACGCCTCTCCCCGCGCCAACCGAGCATTGGCGGAGGCGATTGACATCGCAGTGGCAGACCACGCCCGCTTGACGATCCTGACCGCTGTGCCCAGGAGCCCGCTGTGGATGTGCGCCTCGCTCTCGGTGCCACCGCCGCCGCCGCTCGACCGCGAGCTTGAAAAGGAGTCCGCCGAGATCCTCCGAAACGCGGTGGCGCAGGTCCCGGACTGCGTCCCGGTGACCACGATCCTCACCCGCAAACGGATCCGCGAGGCGCTACAGGAGCGCATCGCGACTGGGCACCACGATCTGCTCGTGATCGGCTCCAGAGGGCGCGGCGCGTTCGCCTCGGCGCTGTTCGGCAGCGTCAGTCATCACGCCCTCAACCACAGCCCGATTCCCGTGATGATCGTGCACGACGAGACGCCGCGGCGAACGCGTTTTGCGGACGGAGCGAAGTCCCCGCAAGCGGATCAACTCGCGGCCGGGCGCGCCGAGCCCGCCTCGGCGAGCGATGCCCGCGCGTCGCTCGGTGTGAGTAAGCGCCCGTGGCCCGCCAGCGGCCCTGATCCGGTTCCCTGAACCAAGCCACCTCGCCCAGTCTCCCCAATCCGGGGTCGCACTCACAGGCGCCAAGTTAGACCCCGGGCCGCCGGCACTTCCACTGGCTACGCCGCGGGCTCGAGGAAGCCCGTCACCGACCGCATCCGCCCGTCGTCCGCCACCGTCGCGAAGTCGACCCCGACCGCGACCGGTCCCTCGCCGTCGGCCGCGAGCGACCAGCTGAACCGCACCCGGTCATGATGAGCATCCGGCCCGGAGATGAGCCGGAAGCTGTGACCGGGAAACTGCTGCTGCGCGCCGGCGATCATCGCCGAGATCCCATCGATGCCGTTGCCGCTCATGAGCGGATCGAGGTGGGTGGCATCCTCGGTCACCGTCCTGGCGACCAGCGAGCGGCGCTCGTCTGGGTCCGTCTCGTTCCACATCGCGATGTAGTCCTCGACCAGCGCTTCGGTGTTTGACATCTGCACGTCTCCTTGGTGGTTGTTGACGCCGGCAAGGTCCCACGCCGGCATCCCCCTGTCGATTACGCGCGACGTAACGCCGGGCTAACCCCTCTCGCCGCTCGCACGCGGTGATCGATCCCCGAAACCTAAGACCGAAACCTCGAGCCGCGGCTCGAGCCTGTCACAGAAGCCCCGGGCTTCTCGTCTCAGAGCACGAACCCGAGCCAAAGGAGCCACACGAATCATGAAGGTCTTCATCGTCGGTGGAACCGGCGCGATCGGCAAGCGCCTGATCCCGCAGCTCCTCACTTCCGGACACGAGGTCGTCGCGATGACCCGCTCCCCTGGCAAGTCCGACGAGCTGAGAATCCTCGGTGCCGAGGTCGCGATCGCCGACGCGCTCAACCGCGACTCGGTCATGCGAGCGGTCATGCGCGCCGAGCCCGAGGTCGTCGTGCATCAGCTCACCGCGCTGACCGCGGTCACGAGCTTCAAGAACTTCGACAAGGAGTTCGCGCTGACCAACCGCCTCCGGACCGAGGGCCTCGACAACCTCCTGCAAGCCGCCCGCGCCACCGGAGCCAAGCGAGTCGTCGCCCAGAGCTACGGCAACTGGAACTACGAGCGCACGGGCAGCCGCGTCAAAAGCGAGGAGGATCCCCTGGATCCAAGCCCGCCGGCCAATCAGGTGGAGTCGCTCGAGGCGATCCGCCACCTCGAGTCGCGGCTCACCGAGGCCGAGGACATCGAGGGCATCGCTCTTCGCTATGGAGGGTTCTACGGCCCCGGCACGAGCCTCTCCGAAAGCGGCGAGATCACCGAGATGGTCCGCAAGCGCAGGTTCCCGATCGTCGGCAGCGGCGCGGGCGTGTGGTCGTTCGTGCACATCGATGATGCCGCCGGCGCGGCGGTCGCGGCGATCGAGCGCGGGACGCCGGGCATCTATAACGTCGCTGACGACCAACCCGCCCCGGTTTCTGAGTGGCTCCCGAGCTCGCTCGCATCCTCGGCGCGAAGCCGCCGCGGCACCTTCCGGTATGGCTCGGCCGCCTCGTCGCGGGCGACGTCGGAGTGTCGTTCATGACCCAGATCCGTGGCGCCTCAAACGCCAAGGCGAAGCGCGAGCTCGGCTGGACGCCTCGGTATCCAAGCTGGCGGGAGGGCTTCCGCACCGGACTGCGCGAGGCTCACCAGACCTCGCCGGCCCCGCCAGGCCCATAAACGGGCCCGCTCACCAACCGGGCCGACCGAGCCGGGTGAGCCGACCGACCCGACCGAGCCGACCGGGCCGACCGAGCCGACCGAGCCGACCCGACCCGACCGAGGCAACCGAACTGGGGCGAATGGCGGGGGTCCGGAAAGCGCCGGCCCGCGCCTCCCTCAGTACTCGACGCGGCGGGGAAGCCCCTTGGCTTCCGTGACCCAGCGCGCGACATCGCCCGGCGGCGGGACGCGCCGAACAAGATGCTTCGCGTCGTTGACCTCCGCGAGCTTCTCGCTCAGATGCTCCGGGTTGCGCTGGGCGAGCTCGACGACCGTGTCCACTCCCGCCGCCTCCAGCAGCTCCGCGTATTCCCCGGCCACGCCATTGATGCGGAACAGGTCGGCGTGGTTCACCCACTTCAAGATCCGTTTGTGGCTGATCCCCGAACCCTGCGCGATCTTCTCCCTGCCCTCGGGCGTCGCGCCAGCCGACAGCAGCGACTCGACGCTGTCGACGCCGGCGCCCTGAAGCTGCGCCGCGTAGTCCTCCGCGATCCCTTCGATCTCGACCAGGTTGGTCATGCACTGTCTCCTTCCTCGCCAGCTTTGACCTTCTGCCGGCACCGCGGTCCCCGAGAGTTCAGGCCCCGGCGCCCGAAAACGCCTCCAGGTTAGGCCCGGTCGCGTCAGCCGTCAACCACGCCGATCGTCAGCCGTCAACCAAACCCATCACCTCGCTCATCGTCTCGGGAGTCGCCTCTTCCATGGGGACCGCGCCCGCCACGATCCGCTCGATGTCGGCGATGTCCTGCTCGGAGAGCGCCACGCGCACCGCGCCGAGGCTCTCCTCGATGTGCCTCGTGCTCCGCGAGCCGACGATCGCCGCGTGCACGGCTGGATGAGCGAGCGTCCAGGCGATCGCCAGCTGGCTGACCGTGTACCCGCGCTCCTGGGCAAACCGCGTCAGCTCCTCCACGACCTCGAGATTGCGCTGACCTGGGATCCACTTCGCTCCCCCGATCGCGAGCCAGCCGGCGATCCTGGGATTCGCCGATGGTGGGAGCCTCGCGCGGACGCGGGCCGGCGGCCATCCGCCTCGTGCTGCCCCCGGAAGCAGTGGGTGGATCACAAGCTCGCGCGCCCGGGAACGAGGAGCCACAGACCTGGACGCTCCAGTACGCGTATATGACGTACTCAAGCGACCAGGTCACCTCGGGGTTACCTCGCAGGTGTTCGCCGTTGGCATCTCCTCACAAATCCGGGGTCGGCCGCGTTCACCCGCGCTCGCCCGATCGCCCCGATCGCCCCGGGCACAGGCAGGGGGACCGAAATGGACAACCAGCCCGCCGTAAGTACGGTCGACCGAGAGCGATTCCGGGCGGATGGATGGCGAGGACGCAGGAGGCAGCCGGATGACTCGGGCGCGGCCCATTTTGGCGAGGCTGGATGCCGAGCGGGGTGTGCCGGGCACGGACGTTGAGATCGGAGGTGTGAGTCCTGTACTGGAGCCCGATAGGGGGAATCCAACATCGAAGGCAAGGGCGCGGCCCGGAATTGACCGGGTGGCTTGATGGCGGCTGGTCGCGACCGGCTTGCCGACCGGCTCTCGTGAGGGCGTGTCTGAAGGAGGCCCTAGATGCGTCGTGGTGGCGAACGAAAGTGAAGCGCCGTAAGGCGTTCCTCGGGTGGGCAAGCTGGCCTCTAGCAGCAATGCCCGATTCCTGTCGTTGGTCCCGAGGGCGTAGTGGCGACGTGATCACGACGAAATCTCAGCGTTTCACCCCGGGAGATCTGCTGGGTTCCGGCGAGTTCGCCGGTAGGCCGAAGGACGCAAGGACGACGGTCGATGGCCCAGCAGAAGTCCGAGGACCGAGTAGTACCGGAAGGCGGGGTAATGCCCGCTGAGCGCGCCGGGTCGAGCCCCGGCGGGCGAGGGAAGGCGGTCCCGGTCGAAGGAACGGCGGGGCAGCTCTGCCTGCCGATCGCGACAGCAGAAAACCCGAAAGGGGCCACCCGCAGGAGAACCCGGGACCGGCTTGGGGCCATCCGGGCGGGAGCGCCGAAGGCGATCGACAAGACGGGGAGTGCAGCGCCGGCGACGATGGAGGAGGTCGCGTATCGATTGACGGATGCGTTGTTGAAGGTGGCGTCGAACAAGGGCGCCCCTGGCCCGGATGGGCAGACGATCGAGGCGCTGTGCGAGCAGTGGCCGATCGTGTTACCCAGGCTGCAAGCCGACCTGCTGGCGGGCACGTACCAGCCCGGCGGAATCCGCCGGGCATACATTCCCAAGGCGGGAGGCGGGCAGCGCGGGCTGGGGATTCCCGACGTGGTCGACCGGGTGGTCTGCGAGGCCCTGCGGCAGGTGCTCGAACCGCTGTGGGAGCCGACCTTCCACTCATCGAGTCACGGGTTTCGACCTGGCCGAAGCTGCCACACGGCGATCGCCG
>JAFASF010000267.1 GCA_019244745.1 Solirubrobacterales bacterium
GCGGCAGAGGGGCCCGCCTTAGACGCGCAGGCCGACGCCTATTTCAGCCGAGGCGAGTCCGCCGCGGCAACGTCGGACAAGTACGTGCGCCTCACCGTGTTCCTCGCCGCGGTGCTGTTCCTGGTCGGGATCGGGAGTCGCTTCCCAGTCCGCGTGGCGCGCTACGGCCTGATCGCGGTTGCCGGCGTCCTGCTCGTGATCTCCGTGGTGCAACTGCTCGGCCTCCCGGGACCACCTTCGTAGCCGGATAGCCTGATCGCGTGCGGTTCGTGATCATCGGTGCGGGCGCGATCGGTGGCGTCGTCGGCGCGCGCCTGTATCAAGCGGGCCGCGACGTCGTGCTGGTCGCGCGCGGCGCCCATCGCGAGGCGATCGCCGCGCGCGGTCTGACGCTCGAGACGCCGCGGGAACGGGTCATCCTGCCGATCGCGGTCGCCGGGGCACCCGATGAGGTGAGCTTCGCCGCAGAGGACCTCGTGCTGCTGGCGACCAAGAGCCAGGACAGCGAGGCAGCACTCGAGGCACTGCGCGACGCGGCGGCCCCGCCGCCGGCGGTGGTCTGCCTACAGAACGGGGTCGCGAACGAGCGGGCAGCGCTGCGGCGCTTCGCGCACGTCTACGGCGGGGTGGTGATGGCACCCACCGCCCACATGGAGCCCGGCGTCGTTCAGGCCTACGGGGCCGCGCTCACTGGCGCCATCGACGTCGGCCGGTACCCCAGCGGGGTCGATGACCGCGCCCGCACACTGTGCGATGCACTGCGAGCCGCTCGCTTCAGCTCCGAACCGAGGACCGACATCATGCGCCTCAAGTACGCGAAGCTGATCGCCAACCTCGCCAACGCCGTCCAGGCGATCTGCGGCGCCGAAGCGGACGCCGGAGAGCTCGTCGAGCGCGCTCGCAAGGAGGGGCGGGCGGTCCTGCGTGCCGCCAAGATCGAGTTCGCCGCCGACGACGTCGGCGATGTCCGGGGGCGGTGGGAGCGTTGGGAGGTTGGTTCGATCGGGGGCCGCTCCCGCGCCGGCGGCTCGACCTGGCAGAGCGTCACCCGTGGCGCCGACAGCGTCGAGACCGACTACCTGAACGGAGAAGTGGTGCTGTGCGGTCGGCTGCTGGGGATGGCGACGCCGGTCAACGAGCTGCTCCAGGCGCTGGCCCGCGAGACGGTGCGCGACCGCCACGCCCCTGGCTGGCTAACGCCCGGCGAGATCCTGGCGCGACTGTGACAGGCCGTAGTCTGTCCGGGGTGAAGCGCGTGCGCGTGACCATCTATACGGACCCGGGCTGTCCGTTCGGGTTCAATGCCCAGCGGCAGGAGGCGCAGCTGACCTGGCACTACGGTGACGCCCTCGAGATCGCGCGCCGGATGATCGTGCTGGCCGAGAAGAGTTCCTCGTTCGAGGAGCGCGGATTGAGCCGCGAGATGGTGAGCGCCAACGCCAACCGGCTGCGGTCGCTGTACGGGATGCCGATGCTGACGGAGCCTCGGGAACATCTGGCCGCGACCATCGATGCGTGTCGCGCCTACGTGGGCGCGCGGATGCACGATCCCGAACATGCCAACCGCCTGCTCCGCGCCCTGCGCCGCCGGACGTTCTCGGACGGTCAGCCGCTCGATGACCTCGAGACGCTGCGAGCGGCGGCGGGCGATGCCGGCATCAGACCGGAGGGGCTCGAGGCGTGGCTTACCGACGACCAAGTGGAGGCCGAGGTGCGCGCCGACATGGCCGATACGCGCTCCCCGCTTCCGGAGGCGCTGGCCCTCCCCCACAGGCTTTCCCGCAGCGACGGGAAGCTGCGCTATTCCACGGCCTCGGCGGTGTTCGAGCGGGACGGCCAGCGGGTCGTGATGGCCGGCTTTCAGCCGTTCGCGGTCTACGAGGTGGCGATGGCGAACGTCGCGCCCGACGTCCCTCGTCGCGCGGTCGCCGACACCGCGGAGGAACTGTTGGCCTGGGCCCATTACCCCCTGGCGACGGCCGAAGTCGCGGAGCTTAGGGGCATCGGGCTCGACGCCGCCCGGACCGAGCTCGAGCAGTCCGGAGCCCGCTTCACGCCCTCCGCGCAAGACGGTTATTGGTCGCGCGGCTGAGCGTGCGATCTGATAGGACTCCCGGCCGTGTGGAGGAGGCGGGTACGCGGCCGGTGGGCGGCGATCTGGCTCGTGGTGATGACCGCCTGCCTGGGCGGGGCGGTCTGCGCGACGGCGATGTCACGGCCGCCGGCTAGCGGGCCGGCGGCCG
>JAFASF010000296.1 GCA_019244745.1 Solirubrobacterales bacterium
GTCGCCGGCCGGAAGCTCATGGCCCATGATCGAGGTGACGGCGTTGGTCTTGGAGATCTTCTTGGACTCCAGTCGCTCGCGCTCGAGCATGTTGTAAAAGTCCATGTTGCCGCCGACGTTCAGCTGCGAGGTCCGCATGAGCTTGACGCCGCGGTCGTGAAACAGCCTCGCCAGTGCGCGGTGCACGATGGTCGCGCCGACCTGCGATTTGATGTCGTCGCCGATGATTGGCAGGCCCGCTCGCTCGAAGCGTTCGTTCCAGTACTGCTCGCGGGCGATGAACACCGGAATGCAGTTCACGAAGCCGCACCCCGCCTCGAGGATCTGCTCCACGTACCACTTCGTCGCCTGCTCTGAGCCGACCGGGAGGTAGGAGACGACGACGTCGGTGTGGGTGTCCTTGAGGATGCCGACGATGTCGGCCGTGGGCCCCGGGGCCTTGGTGATCTTCTCCTTGAGGTACTTGCCGAGGCCGTCGTGAGTCATCCCGCGGTGCACCTCGACGCCGAGCTTCGGCAAGTCGTCGGCGAACTTCAGCGTGTTGTTCTCCCCGGCGAAGATCGCCTCTGACAAGTCCTTGCCGACCTTCTCGGCGTCGATCTCGAACGCGGCGCTGAACTCGATGTCGCGCACGTGGTAGCCGCCCAGGTCAACGTGCATCAGGCCCGGCACGGGCTCGCGCGGATCGGCGTTGCGGTAATAGTGGACGCCCTGCACGAATGAGCTCGCGCAGTTGCCGACGCCGATGATCGCGACGCGCACCTTGTCCTGCTGGTAGCGCCCGGCGCCGTTGGTGGAAGCGTTCGTAGTGGCCACTGAGTGAACTTCCCTTCTCGAGATGAGTCTGCGCCCTACCTATTCCTCGGGCGCGGCTTTGTTACATCCGCGGGCTCTGGTTGAGCTGTCGGCGGACGTACAAGATCCGCTGAATCACGGTGAACGCGGTCAGGCCGGCGAGTACGTACACCGCCGGCGCCAGCAGTTCGAAGTGACCCAGCGAGGCCCCTTTTGCGAACACGAGACCGGCGGACAGGATCACGACCCGGACGGCCCGGTTGGCGAGTCCAACCTTGGCCATCCCCGCGACGCCGAGCGCCTCCGCGCGGGCCCGCGTGTAGGAGACCATCAGCGAGCCGAGCACGGCCGCGACGGTGGCCGCCGCGGCGACCTCGTTGTGACGCGAGGCAAAGTAGGCGCCGACCGCGATGAGCACGATCCCCTCCTCCATGCGGTCGAGCGTCGAGTCCAGGAACGCACCGAACGCGGTGCCCTTGCCGGACATGCGCGAATAGCGGCCGTCGAGCGTGTCCATCACCGAACCCACGATGAAGGCGATGCCCGCGAGGAAGAACAGCCGCTCGACGATCAGCACGGCGGCGGCGACGTTGAGGACGAATCCGGTCAGCGAGATGGCGTTCGGCGTCAGCCGAGACTCGATCAGCCGCTCGCGCATCAGCTCCTGCGTGGTCACTCCGTTGCGCCGCGTCCGGGGGCGGCGAGGACCGCCCGGCCGAACCCGTGTGGTGGTCTCTTCAGGCATCGGGTTAGGCCGTCGCGTGACCGAACGCCCAGACGTCTGGCCTCGCCCGGGCGAACAGGCGCTTGGCCAGCACCGCCGAGAGGCCGGCGGTGACCGCGCCGAGGAACACGTCGATGAGGTAATGGTTGGCCGTGGCGACCACGACGAACGTCACCAGCAGCGGGTATAGCCACCAGGCGACCATGGCCGCCTTGCGCTTGACGAGCCGGGACATCGACCAGCCGAGCATCACCGCGAAGCACACGTGCATCGACGGGACCGCCGCATAGCCGTTCAGGAAGGCGCTCCCGGGACCGTTGTCGATGTGCTGCGTCGACCCCAGCAGGAACTGCGAGATCGAGTCGGTGAAACCCCATTCGGGCATCAGCCGCGGCGGCGCGGTTGGGAACAACGAGTAGCCCACGAGCGCGAGCGCCATCGAGATCATGAACATGTTGCGCACGAAGTAGAACGAATCGTTGCGGCGCGTGTAGATCCAGACCAAGGCCAAAAAGGTGATCAGGAAGTGACCGTTCAGGTAGGTCCAGTCGGCGACGTCCATCAGCCAGTGCTTGTTCTGGGCCCAGGCGTTGATGCTCGGCTCCACGAAGACATGGAGCGTGCGCTCGAGGTCGATGATCTTCATCGCGTCGCCGAACGGCTTGTAAAGGCTTCCGCTCCCGACCAGGCCTCGAACCAGGTCGTAAAAGCCAAACGCAACGGCGAACAAAACGATCTGCCGAAGCAGATCACGCCAGCCGCGCGGAAGCACCCGCGCCTCGATGAATCGAAGGCAGCGACGCATGGGAACACGTTCATCCTACCGGGACGGGTGGCTCGCTTTACCGGAGCCTCAACCGCACCGCGGCGATCGGGCCCCGATTCGGTCGAGCGCGAAGCTCATCACCAGCCGCACCGAGCCGGCGTGGCGCAGCGTCAGCTCGGTGAACTGGCCCGCGGGAGCCACGCAGCCGAATCCCTCCGAGAGTGCCCAATACGGGCTGTAGCGGACCCGCAGGAATGCTTTGCCGGGCCGGTTCGCGTGGAGCGTCAACGAGTTCGGCCCGACCGCGGTGAGCGTCGCTGTGCCCTGTGCGATCGGGGTGGCTCCCACCACCTCGTAGACGCGCCAGTGACGCGAGCGGAACACCAACCGCAGATACGGCAGGCCGCCGTCGATCAGCGTCTTCTCCTGGTGCGCCGAGTAGTCGAGCGGAGCGTCTGCCACGGCAACGAACCGGACCCCGAGTTCGTGCAGCCAGGCCTCGTAGGTGGCCGGGTTCAGCGTGCCGTTGTAGAAGAGCGCATTGTCCTTGATGTCGAGCTGGCGCTCCCATCCGCGCGCCAGCGGAAATCGCGGCGCGACCTCGTACGCCTCCCAGTGAAAGCTCGTGAACGGGATCTCGACCCGGAACGGCGGCCCGGGCTGGCGATCCAGGAACGAGAGCACGGGCTGGTAATAGCCGGTGGCGAGCGAGGGGTCTCGCGCCGCCGTGCTCACGTCGCGGATCGGCGCCTGCCACTGGAGGTACAGGAGCGGGATCGCGACGAGGACGAGGAGCAGCTTGCGCGTCGGCCACAGGATCGCGGCGGCCAGCGGCCCGGCGACGAGGGGGCCGAGCCGGGCGACGTTGCTGCCCACCGGCGTCGCGACCTTGTAGGAGAGGATGCAGCCGGCGATGTACAGCACGATGCCCGCGCGCAGCGTCGGCTCCCTGCCCGGCAACACGACCAGGACGAAGAGCGAGATCAGGACAATCGGCCACAGGGTGGCGAACGTGAACGGCTCGCTTCCGCCCTCCGGGAACGCGACCGCGAGCGCGCCCACGGGCGCCAGGGCCGCGATCGCGACCGCGACACCGGGGAGAGCGGGCCGGATTCGCCGCGCCGTGGCGTAGCTGCCCACGGCGTACGCCCCTCCGGCGAGCGCGGCGAACAGCGCCGCCACCGGACTGGCCAACGCCGTGAGGACCGCCAGCAGCGAGGCCGCCCACGGGCGGCCACGCTGGAGTGCGACCGCGCTGGCGATGGCGGGAAGCAGGCCGAAGGCAAACGTGAGGCGCCCCGTGTAGAGGCTGGTCGCGGTCGCGGCGCCGAACCACAGCGCACCGAGCCACGCGTCCTCCCCGAAGTGGTCGCGGAGGAGCACCTCGAACAGCGCCGCGCTCCCGACGGCCGCGATTCCGGCCGCGACCTGCGGGGTCAGCAACGCCGCGACCGCGGGAAACACGACGCTGTAGCCGGGGACGTTGTGCCCCGCGTACCACCAGTTGTTCCACAGCCCGAACCCCTCGCTCGTGAACAGCTTCGCCCGCAGCAGGTGAGCG
>JAFASF010000162.1 GCA_019244745.1 Solirubrobacterales bacterium
CTCGACGGACGTGGGCCGCTGCCGTCGACGCTCCGAGATGCCTTGATGGTACGTCTCGAGCGGTTGCCCGATGCGGCTCAGGCTGTGCTGCGGGTCATCGCGGTCGGGCAGCGGCTCGACGATCAACTGCTGATCGACGTCGCCGGACTGGACCAGGCTGCACTTCAGGAGGCGCTGCGCGAGGCGGTGGCCAACCACATTCTCGTGGTCGCGACCGAAGGCGGCTATCGATTCCGCCATGTGCTCCTGCGCGAGGTCGTCGAGGACGACCTTCTGCCCGGCGAGCGAACGCAGATACACGTGCGACTGGCCCGCGCGCTCGAGGCCCGCGTCGAGCGCGACGGAGCGAGCGTGTATCTGACCGCGGCGATCGCCCACCACTACGCCTCCGCGGGCGATCAGCCCGCGGCCCTGCGCTGGTCGGTCCGCGCCGCCGACGCCGCGGAGCGCGTACGCGCCTATGGTGAGGCCGCCGCGCTACTGGAGCGAGTGATCGAGCTCTTCGACCGCGTGCCCGACGCCGAGGCGCTCGCCGGGGGGGACCGGGTGACGATGCTCCGCCGCGCCGCGCAGAACCACGGCTTTGAGGCCAACAGCGCCCGCCAGGAGACCCTGGCCCGGGCGGCGCTCGCCCTGGTCGACGAGCGCACCGAGCCCCGCCGCGCGGCGCGCCTGTACGAAGTCCTCTACGACGCTCAGTGGCACCTCGGCCTCGGCGACGAGTCGCTGGCCTCGATCGAGCACGCGCTCTCGTTGCTGCCGGCTGGCGAGATTTCTCCTGAGCGGGGCATGTTGTTGCGCTCGCAGGCGAAGACGATGATGCTGCGCGGCAGGTACAGAAAGGCCGTCGAGATCGCGCGCGAGGTGCTGTCGGTCGCCGACGCGCTCGTCGATCGGTGCCTGCGCGGACGTGCGCTCAACACGCTCGGAACGTGCCTCGTGGACCTCGGCGAGGTCGAGAGTGGGGTAGCGACGCTGCGCGAGGCGATCGCGCTGAGCCGGCAGGAGGACGACGCCTGGCAGGAGAACGTGGGATGGATCAACCTCGCCGACTCGCTGCACCTCGCCGGGCGGCTCCGCGAGGCCCGGCGCGTGGTCGAAGAGGGGCTCGGGCGCGAGCTGAGTCCTCATCGGCTCTGGCTGGTGGTCCTCCGGGCCGAGCTGGCGATCGAGGCCGGCGAGTGGGGTGAGGCCGATACCACCCTTGGCTCCATCCGTGGTCGCCAAACCGGAAACACCCTCGTGAACCTCGATCTTCGCCGGGCGGAGCTTGCCCTCGGCCGGGGCGACCATGCGCTGGCCCGCGAGCAGCTCGAGGAGGCCGCCGAGCTCGCCGCCTACATGGACGAGCCGCAGTTCACCGGTGTCCTCGGCGCATTGGCGGCCGAGCTCGAGCGGCGAGAGGGGAACCTCACGGCCGCGCGAGGCTTCTTGCGCGACGCCCTCGCTCGGCTCGAGCCGGGCACCGACGACACCGCGCGTGTGGCCCGGCTGAGAGGGACCGGAGCGACCGTCGAAGCCGATGCCGCGCAGCGCGCCCGCGATCTCGGGGAGCCCGGGGATGAGCGCACCGCGCTCGCTCAGGCGGATGACCACGTGGCCGGCGCACAGGCCGCGGCCGCCAACGGCCGGCCCCTCGAAGCGGCGTGGCTGCTGAGAGCTCGCGCCGAGCGCACCCGTGCGAGAGGGGCGGCCGACCCGCGCGAGTACGCCGAGGCCGCGGAGGCCTGGTCGGCGCTCGAGCGCCCATACCGGGCGGCGCTGATGCGTCTGGGCGAGGCCGAGGCTTACGTGGCCTGCGGAGATCGCCCAGCCGCCGTGGCCGCCGCAGCCGATGCCCATGCCGACGCGGCGCGGATCGGCGCCGATTGGCTGCGTGGGGAAATCGAAGGCCTCGCGGCCCGCGCCCGGCTCGTGCTCGATGCCGGCGACACCATCGTCGAGCCCGAGGCAGACCAGGAGGTGGTGGACGACCCGTTCGGCTTGACGCCCCGGGAGCGGCAGGTGCTCGAGCTGATCGCGCGCGGTGCCACCAACCGGGAGATCGGCGCCGAGCTCTTCATGGCCGAGAAGACCGCCAGCGTCCACGTCTCGCGGATCCTGGCCAAGCTGGACGTGCACAGCCGCACGCAGGCAGCCAGCGTCGCCCACCGCTTGGGCCTGGTGGGGTGAGCACGCTTGTCTGCCGGCGAGCGCTCGCCTAGCGGGGCGAGCACTCGCCCCACCGGGTGATCGCTTATCCGTACTGAGGCGTGGGCGGAATCGGCCGCCCGGCCTTCACCGCCTCGACGACCGCGTGCGCTTCGGGCAGCCGATACTCCTCGCCATAGACGGCGCCCTGGCGGCGGGGCGCCTCCATCACCGAGCACTCCTCGTTGCCGCCGAGGTCGACCGCCACGTAGCCGGCGTCGCCGATCAGCTGGGAGACCGTCTCCTTTGCATCCTCGTCGTCGCCGCACAACCACTGAACCACGGTTGGGTCGCGGTGCGCCACCCGGGCCTGGAACGCCGAAGTCAGCGTGTTGAACGACTTCGTATAGCGAGCGCCCGCCATGCGGGACGCGTTGAACGCGGCCGCCGTCTGACCGTCCGCCGGCATCGGCCCGGAGCCGAACTGGTTGGTCGTATCGATCACGATCTTCCCGTCGAGCGGGCCCGCCGCCTCGAGGGCGGAGGGGATCGCGCCCCACGGCACCGAGATCACCACCACCTGGGCGCCTCCCGCCGCGGCCGCGGGTGTGGCGACGTGCGCGCCGATCTCGCCGGCGAGCGTCTCGAGCTTGGCCGGGTCGCGCGCGAAGCTGACGGTCACGTCGTGGCCGGCGCGGGCCAGCTGGCGGGCGATGTTCCCGCCGATCCGTCCGGCACCGACGATGGCAACGTTCATGCTCGGGTTCCTCCTTTGATGACTCTGAGAGTGTATTGCGTGATTCTAATGCTTGGGTCCAAGCTATGGGTACGAGTATTGTGCGATGGCTTTTGCTCTAGGCTTCTGGCCCTGTGAAGACGGAGCGTCGAGTGCACGATCCTGCCGCAGGCGATGATCGCCTACCTCGCGACTCGGTCGACACACTGCTGGACTCGTGGAGGACGCGCCGGCCGGAGCTCGACTTCGAACCCGTAGCGGTGATCGCGCGGCTGAACCGGCTTCGCAGTCACATCGATCCGGCCCTGGCCGAGGTATTTGCCACACACGGGCTGAGCTCCGCCAACTTCGGGGTGCTGGTCACGCTCGCTCGCATCGGCGACGACGGGCGCGTCAGCCAACGCCGGCTGATGGACGAGCTCGGGCTCACCTCGGGCACGATCAGCGTGCGCATCGATCGCCTGGTCGAGGA
>JAFASF010000181.1 GCA_019244745.1 Solirubrobacterales bacterium
CGCGGTCCAGGTGCCGCACATCATGCGGGGCCAGTCCTCGGGGCTGCTGGGGTAGGCGTGGGGTGGGCACAGCCGGTTCTTGTCCGCGTCGTCGTCCCTGTGTGCCTCCACGAAACCGATCAGGGCCGCATTGAATGACGGCGATAGGTACCGGACTTGCTGGAGCACAATACGGCCGTCTTGGAAGATCGCCGTGGCCGGAGCGTTGTTCAGCCCGAGCGCCGTGCAATCGATGTGCACCACCTCACGGCTGGTCGGGATCTCTCCCCGATCGAGGACGACGCGGTCGGCCTCGATCCGCCGTACCCGCCCGAGCCTCACTACGTCTCCGATCCGCCGCAGGGCTTCAAGCTCGCGAGCGCTGAGCATCGTGCCCCGATACATCGTGGCCGGATGTGAGCGGTCGATACGGACGAACCGTCCCGATGCCTCGAGCCGTTCGAACAGCTCGCCGATGTCCGCCGCCCGCGCCCCGGCCTCGGCGTCGAGCGAGATCCGCTCCATCACCGCGCTGACCTGCTCCAGCGGCTGGAAGTAGCTGCGCTCATAAAACCACGCGTCACGTGGACGGATCCAGCGAATCTGGTCGGGCTCAACGCGTTGGCCAGCAGCCAGATGCATGCGTCCGCCGCGGTCTTACCCGACCCGAGAACGGCATACGAGGACGCCGACTCCGCGACCGCCGGGAGATCGTTGACCGGGATGAGCCGAGCCGCCGCGTCGACGTAGAACGGGATCGCGTGGGTGGCAGGAATCGACGATTCCAGGTACCGGGCATCGACGACCTTGCGACGCACCGACACCTCGCTCAGCTCGCCGGTGCTGAGGTCCCGGATCTCCTCCCCCTTGCTCCCGCGCCCCAGATGTTCGTGCCTCGTGAGCACCCGGACCCGGCCCGTCTGCGTGAGCCGCTCGGCCGCCTTGGCGAAATGCTCACGGATCTCGCTTCCGGTGGCGCGCTCGTAGAACCCCGCGTTCTCGCCGGCCTGGTCGACGCGGTCCTCGCCGAGCTGGAGCGAGTTCACGCCGCAGTACGCGGAGGGCGTATGCAGCCGCACGAACGGACACGCATGCAACCAATGACCCCCTGGGGCCTCCTTGCGATCCACCACGGTCACTTCGACGTCCGCCTCAGCCACGAGCACGTCGGCAAACGCAAGCCCGCTCGCACCCGCCCCCACAACCAGGTAATCGGTGTTCACGGCAGGCTCATGCTCCTCATCCACAACCGAAAGCACGGCCGGTCCCAAGACAAGCCGAAGCAAGAATAGTCCCGGCCCGCGAGGCTGCGGAGAGACCAGGGCGCTCGCCCCACGTTTCTCGCGCGCGACGACATGTCCTTATGACATACCTGCTCAGAGATGACTGATAAGACACATCATCCAGACTCCCATGTACTCGGCGTGGCCGAAGCGAAGCGCCGCTTCTCAGAGCCGATCGACCGAGTCGGCGAGGGCGAGCAATTCATCGTGGCCCGGCACGGGAAACCGGAGGTGGCGCTGGCCTCGCCATCCGAAGCATTGACGTGACGCGCCCATCGCCTCCCGGTCGGTTTCGCCGCGGCGGCCGCCGCACTCGTCGACTGGAAAGGGATCGACGCGGTCGCTCCCGCCGGTTCGATCCGCCGCCGCCAGAGCGCGTAGGCGAGCACCCACAGCATGGGGATGGAGCTGGTTACCGCGAGCGCCTCAGTGGCGTTGCCGAGTGCGTGCAGGAGCGCGATGAAGCCGATCAGCGGGCCTAACAGCCCGGCGAGCAGCTGGATCCGGCGTTCGCGCGCTAACGAAGACCGACCCAGTCGGACGTGCTCTCGCTCGCGAAAGCTGCGCGGCGCCCCGGAACGCCGGCGATTTGCTAGTTGAGCGCCATTAGTCGGCAGTGCGCGTCGCGAGGTCGAACACCTGGATGATGTCTTGGGCGTAGCTGTCGATGTCGAACTGCGGGTCTGCGCTCAACCGCGCCGGTGCTACGTCGATGGCGGCGCGAATGGCGATCGCGACCGCGCGCGGATCGAAATCGCTGCGGAGGTCCCCGGACTTCTGGAAGCGGGCCAGCAGCTGCGCCAGCGCGCGAACGGCCTGATCGGGCTCGTGGTCGGGAAGGCCACGTGGCGCTCCCTCGGCGATTCGGTGGCGGGCGATCTCGACGATCGCGATGAGGTGGTTGCGGTGCTCGCGGATGAAGGTGAGGTTGGACTCGATGTATACGCGCAGCATCCCCGGGCCGGTTGACTGGGCTGTGATCCGGGGGAGCATGTAGGCCCGGGACTGCTCGATCACGCCGCGGAGGATTTCGGTGATCAGTTCCTCCTTGCCGGTGAAGTGGTAGCTGATCAGACCCCTGCTGATCCCGGCACGTGCGGCGATCCGCCCGAGTGACGCTCGGGAGTAGCCGACCTCGGCGATCGTGTCGATCGCGGCGTCGACGATCTGCGCGCGGCGCGCGGTCTCGATGAACGTCCGGTCGGCCTCGGCCTTTCTTGGCTGCACAGCCAAAAATTTATCAGAGATGCCAGATAACTGCTACGCTTGGCCAATGATGCACCTGAGGAGCCGGAACGTGGATCCGCCCCCGCGAGCGCCGATCGAGCCTGCCCCGAGCGCGGTCGTGGCACTGATGGGGCTCACGTGATCCGCTCAAACGCCAGCGGACCCGTCGGCCGGACACAACAGACAAATCGATGATGAGGAGGGCAGCGGTGCCAGCGATACTCACGGTCAAGCGAGAAACACGCGGCCTCATGGAGCTCCGACGCGGAACGTTCCAGATCACCTTGGACGGCGCGACCCTCGGCTCGATCAGGCGCGATGAGACGTTTGAGGCACCGATCGCGGCGGGCCAGCACCGGCTCCAGGTCCGGACCGGACGCTACACAAGCGGACTCCGATCATTCGACGTCGCCGATGGCGACGCCGTCAACTTCCGCTGCAACGGAGCCAAGATCTGGCCGGTCTACCTCGCCTCGCTCATCGTCCCCAGCCTGGCCCTCACACTCAAACGCGAGTAAGCGGCGAGGCGATCTGGCCACCTCCGCGACGAGTGGGGCGGCGAGCACGATCCTGCCTGGCCGGGGTCTAGACAGGGATTGGTCAGGGAGGGCGATCGGCTTCGTTCGGGCCCCTGAGCGAATCGCTCATTTACCAGGGATTTCTTGGTCCGGCTGTCAAAGCAGACCCAGGAACCCCACCGAAAGCGCCGGTGCGCGCTGCGATGCCCCGGCAACCTCGCTATTGCAGGGGAAGCAGCAGCTCGGTCAGGAGGAACGGCGCGAGATGGTTGGTCGCCCAGGTCCGCTCGATCCCATCGGCGCTTTGCAGGACTTTTCCTCTGGACCGAGACTCGGCGAGCAGTGCCGGCCGGGCCTGCAAAATGCCTATAACACCGGCTATCAGAGCATAAAAAACCCCGCATTTGCGGGGCTTTCTAGTCGGGGCGCCCGGATTTGAACCGGGGACCTCAGCGACCCGAATAACGTGCAAACATCGGGTCGATTTCAGAAAAGCGCTGCAAATCGAGACATGGGACGTGGGGTGCACCTCCTCTCGGACCATCGGAGTTTGCGGCGGATTCCGTTGGATTGGGCACAGACCTCGCTTCTGTGCCCAATCGAAACGCCGAGGCCGGAGACTCGCTGGTAATCGCCGCCAGGCCGTGCTGCGCCGCCGCCCGAGCGGAGGCCCACGTGCCGAACCGGCTGGCAACGACGCTCGCAGCAGGCCATCGCCCGCTGGCCAGCCGTGCGGGTGCCTCTCCCCCGCGCCGGCGCGCGTGCGTCCCCGATCAGTCGTAGGAGCTCGGCAGCCGCCCGTAGCGCTCGCGCCACCGCACCATCGCCGCGATCACGAGCTCCCGCGTCCACTTCCGCTCGATCGCACCGGGATGGCAAGCCTTGCAGTAC
>JAFASF010000242.1 GCA_019244745.1 Solirubrobacterales bacterium
GCGCGCGTCCCGGCCGCTGCGGACGGCCCTGAGCGCCTCGAGCAACGCGGGGTTATAGCGGCCCCATTCACTGCTGATCTGTAAGTGGCCGACCTCCGCCTCGAACACCGGCGCCCGCAGCGCGGCAGCGAGCTCGCGCTGCTTGCCGGGCCACACCGCTTCGTCGCGAGTGGTTACAACGACGGCAGCCGACACCGTGACCGACTCGAGCCACGGACGGGAGTCGAAGCGCCCAAGCTCGCGTCCGGCTTCGGCGATGTCACGAGCGGAGTGGCGCAGCAGCTCGGATTGAAGCCACGCCGTCTCGCGGGACTCTGGCAGCCCCAGGCGGCGAAACCCCGAGCGCCATGTCCTCCCCGGCGCCAGCGAGAGCATCAGCCCCAGCGCTCCCATCCACCTGAACGCCCGTCGCGTGCGCGGGTCCTGCCAGTGCTGGCTGGTCGCGCTCAGCACCAGCCCGTTGACCACGTCGGGATGATCGCGCGCCATCAACTGGGCGATCGCGCCTCCCATCGAATATCCGACCACGATCCCGGGTCCCGCGCCGAGCCGGCGGAGCACGGCGGCGGCGTCCTCCGCGCAGTCGCTCAGCCGGAACGGCACAAGCGGCCGCAGGCCGCGTCCGTGGCCCCGATGGTCGATGGCCAGCACCCGATAGCCCGCGTCGACGAGATCGCCGTACTGGCCGCACCAGTTCAGATCGGCGCTGGCCATCCACCCGTGCAGCAGCATCACGGCGGGCCCGTCGCCGCCGGTGTCGCGCAGGAACATCTCGCCGCGGCGCGGCAGGTTCACCGTCCTGGCCGGGGGCATCTCGATCGGAGGCTCGGGTGGCCAGGGCACTCCCCGCATCGCGGGCATGCTAGCCGCCGCTGCACGCTGCCGGCGCCGGTTCCGGGCCGGATACCGCCTCCGGCCTACCATGAGCGGCGATGGCTGTATTGATCGCCTCCGACCTAGGCAAGGACATCGTCGGGGAACCCCTGCTGCGCGGCGTTTCGTTCAAGCTAGAGCGCCGCGACCGGATGACGCTGTCCGGGCGCAACGGCACGGGTAAGACGACGCTGCTGCGGATGCTCGCCGGCGAGGTATCACTCGACCGGGGCGAGCTCGTGCTGGCGAAGGGGGTGAAGGTCGCGTTGCACGACCAGCGGCCTCCGCGCGATCGGGGCCGTTCGCTGCGGGACTACATCCTGTCCGGCGCTCGGGAGCTGGTGGCGATCGAGGAGGAGCTCGCCTCGCTCGAGCAGGCGATGGCCGGCGGGGCGCACGACGAGGCGACGCTGAACCGCTACGCGCAGGCCCAGGCCGACCTCGAGCACGCCGGTGGCTACCGTTGGCGTGAGCGCGCCCTGTCGACCCTGCACGGCCTGGGGTTCCGCGACGACGCCGACCTCGACCGGGAGCTCGCGACGTTCTCCGGCGGCGAGCTCACGCGCGCCTCGCTGGGGCGCGCCCTCGCCGGGGACCCCGACCTCCTGCTGTTGGACGAGCCCACGAATCACCTCGACATCGCTTCGCTCGAATGGCTCGAGCAACACCTGGTGGCGCTCGACGCCGCGGTGGTGCTGGTTGCGCACGACCGGTGGTTCCTCGAGGCGGTCGGTACGTCGGTGCTCGAGCTCGAGGGTGGGCGCGGCAAGTTCTTCCCCGGGCCCTGGCACGCCTGGCGCAAGGAGAAGGCTCAACGCGATCTCGCTCTCGGACGGGCGATCGAGCGCCAGCAGGCGGAGATCGAGCGGCTTGAGCGGTTCGTGACCCGCTTCCGGGCGGGTACGCGGGCGCGCCAGGCGCAGTCGCGGGCAAAGAAGCTCCAGAGGATCGATCGCATTCAACGCCAGGCGGGCGACGGGGCCACGCTCGAGTTCGCCTTCAAGCCTCCCGAGCGCAGTGGCCGGGTCGTGTTCGAGCTCGAGGACGGGCGGATCGCCGCCGGTGACAAACTGCTGCTCGAGGAAGCCGAGCTGTGGCTCGAGCGGGGCGAGCACATCTCGCTCGTGGGACCCAACGGCGTCGGCAAGACGACGCTGATCGAGACGCTGGCGGGCACCCGAGAGCTGGCCGCCGGGAAGCTGCGGATCGGCCACAACGTCAAGATCGGTTACCTGTCCCAGCACGCTGAGGAGCTCGAGGCTGGAACCGCTCGTACGGTCCTCGAGGCGACCCAGCGCGTCACCCGGCTTACCCCCAACCGGGCGCGGGCGCTGCTGGGCCGCTTCCTGTTCTCCGGTGAGGACGCGGAGAGGCCGCTCGACGGACTCTCCGGCGGGGAGCTGCGGAGGCTGTCCCTGGCGATCCTCGTGCAGTCCGGCGCGAACTTGCTGATCCTCGATGAGCCCACCAACCATCTCGATCTGGAGAGCCGCGAGGCGCTCGAGCAGGCGTTGAACGAGTTCCCGGGCTCGGTCCTGCTCGTCTCGCACGATCGTGCGCTGCTCGACGCGGTGGGGACGCGGACGGTGGCGATCGAGGATGGGACGCTGCGGACCTATCTGGGCGGCTGGCCGGAGTACCTGCGCGTCAGGGATGAGCGTGCCCGGCGCGGAGCGGTCAAATCGCCGCCGGCGCGGCCGGAGCGTCGCCAGGCGCACAAGGCCGCGGGGCCGCCGAAGACCAGACCCGATCGCCAGGCGCGCCTCGAGCGCGAGATCGAGCGGGCGGAGGCCACACTGCGCGCGCTCGAGGAGGAGCTGTCAGATCCAGTCGCGTGGTCGACGCCGGAGCGCTCGGCGGCATCGACCGCCCGCCACGAGGAGGCCAGGCGGGCGGTCGACGAGCTCTACGAGCGCTACGCCGAGGTCGCCTCCTAGCTCACGGGCCCTTGGCGAACGGGTGGCAGATCTTCTGAGCGGCCTGGAACGCCGGCGAGTTCATGTCGACGCCTGGGCCTCCGAAGCGGATGCCGGCGCCTCCGCCGGGGCCGGTCGCGAACACCGGGTCGGGGAAGTTCGGGACGCCGTGCGAGCGCATGCAGCGCGCCATGGCCAGCGCCGCGGCCTTCATCTTCGCGGTCTCGGCCGCCGAAGGGGTGCCGCCGTTGGGGAGATACCTGCGGCAGGTCTGCATCGCAGCTTGGAACGCAGGGGCGCTGACCGAGACGCCGTTGACGGTCATCGAATTGCCCGAACCGGCGCGCTGGCCGGCCTGGATCAGGATGCCGCCGTGGCCGTTGTTCCCCGGGTCCGGGAAGTTGGGCACGCCATGCGAGCGCATGCACTCCGCTAACGCGATCCCGCTGTTCTGCTTGGTCGCGTTGGTGCCGGGGTCGCTTCCGGAAGAGGAGCCGCCGCAGGCGGCCGCCAGAATCGCGGTGACCACCAAAAGCGGAACGATTGATACGTATCGGGGCATGGCCGAGTGATAGCGGCGAGGGGGTTACACGAGCGCAACGCGCGCTGTTACCCACGCGTAACCGAGTGCGAGGCATCCTCTGTCGACGGTGGCGACCCGCCACACTTGGTGAGGCGAATGCGCGTACTTGTGGTCGAAGATCACGAGGAGCTTGCCGAGGCCGTGGCGAGCGGCCTCCGCCGTGAAGGCATGGCGGTCGACGTCGTGCTCGACGGGGAGGCGGCGCTCCAGCGCGCGGCCGTCTACAGCTACGACGTGATAGTGCTCGATCGCGACCTGCCCGCGGTCCACGGCGACCGAGTTTGCGAGGGCCTCGTCGCGCGCGAAAACCGCGCGCGCGTGCTGATGCTCACCGCGTCGGCCGGAATCGAGGACCGCGTCGGGGGGCTCAGGCTGGGCGCCGACGACTACCTGCCCAAACCGTTCGCGTTCGCGGAGCTGGTGGCGCGGATTCGAGCGCTCACCCGACGCGCGCAGCCCGCGCTTCCGCCGGTCATGCGCAAGAAAGACGTGACGCTCGACCCGGCCCAGCGGGTCGCCCACCGCGCCGGTCGTCGGCTGGCGCTGAGCGCCAAGGAGCTGGCGGTGCTCGAACTCCTGCTCGCGGCCCGGGGCGCTGCGATCTCTTCCGAGGAGCTGCTCGAGCGGGCCTGGGACGAGGCCGCCGACCCGTTCTCGGGCGTGGTCAAGGTCACGATCAGCCGCCTCCGCCGCAAGCTCGGCGAGCCGCCGATCATCGAGACGGTGCCCGGTGCTGGGTATCGCATCTGAGCGCTGGCGGCCCGCATGGCCGCGCGGGATGATTCGCTTTGAGCGTCCGCGACCGGGCCGACCGCGCTGGACGCTGCGGTTGCGCTTGACGTTGCTCTACGGGGGGCTGTTCCTGGTCGCGGGGGCGGTGCTGCTTGGGATCACCTACGAGCTCGTTGCCCACAACGTCGTCGATCGGACGACCCAGGTCAAGGTGACGGGCGTGGCGGCGGTGCCGCCGATCGTGGGCTCCCGCACCTCCGGTGCGACGATCTACTTCTCTGCACGGCCTGGTTCCACCACGAAGTTGCCCGTACCCGCCCCGGGCACACTGCCAACGCGAGTGCGCCAGTTCACCTCGAAGGTGCAATCCCTCACGAATGCGGCGATCGCGCATCAGCGCCAGGCCCAGCTCGATGCGCTGCTGACCTGGTCGGGCATCGCGCTGGGGATCATGGCGTTCGTGTCGATCGGCCTCGGCTGGCTGATGGCGGGGCGAGCGCTTCGGCCCCTGAGGATCATGGGGGCCCGGGCCCGAGGGATATCCGAGCGAAACCTGCACGAGCGGCTGGCGCTCGACGGACCCGACGACGAGCTCAAGGAGCTCGGGGACACCTTCGACGGCCTGCTCGCCCGGCTCGAGACCGCGTTCGAGTCACAGCGGCGGTTCGTGGCCAACGCCTCGCATGAGCTGCGCACGCCGATCACCCTCCAGCGGACGCTCGTCGAGCTGGCGCTGGCGGAACCGCACCCCACCGTCGAGTCCCTAAAGCACGCCTGCCGGCGGGTCCTGAAGGCGGGCGAGCAGCAGGAGCGGCTGATCGACGCGCTCCTCACGCTGGCGCGCAGCCAGCGCGGGCTCGCGTCCCGCGAGGCCATCGACCTCAAGGAAGCCGTGGGCGAGGCCCTGCACGAGTTGCCGCTGGGCAGAGTCACCGTGCACGCGGAGCTCGGGAAAGCCGTCACCACCGGTGATCCGGCGTTGGTGGGGCGACTCGTGGCGAACCTCCTGGACAACGCTCTCCGGCACAACGAGTCTGACGGATGGGTGACCGCCTGGACCGGCGTTCGGGAGGGCTGGCCGACGTTGCGAGTGGTGAACACGGGCCCGGTGGTCCCGCCCGAGCGGGCCGACGAGCTCCTCGAGCCATTTCGGCGCCTGAACGGCGAGCGGGGACACGCTCGGGGGCTCGGGCTCGGGCTGTCGGTGGTGGGAGCCATCGCAACCGCCCACGGCGCCCGGCTGTCCACCACCCCGAGACCCGAGGGCGGGCTCGAAGTAGAGGTGGCGTTCCCGGCGCCATGAGCCGGGGGGGGTCCTGAGCGGCCTCTACACTGAGGTTGAGATGACGCCTCCAGCAGGTGCGTCCCCGATCCGGGTTGCGATCATCGATGACGACAGCGGGCTCGTCACGGTGCTCGACCGGCGCTTCGCCGCTCTGCGCTGGGAGAGGGAGGTGATCGGCTATGCGGCCGGGCCGGAGCATCTGGCGGCTCTGCGCCTACACGTGGTCGTCGTCAATCCCGAGATCACCGGCCTCGGCTACGTCGAGCGGCTCGCCGGCGCACTCCCGGGGCTGGCACTGATCGTGTGCAGTCGCCCGGCGACGGTCTCCGCCCGGGTTCGGGCGCTGCGCGGCGGGGCAGATGACTGGATCCCTAAGCCGTGCCATCCCGAGGAGCTGGTGGCGAGGATCGAGGCGGTGCTGCGCCGGCGCCGGGCGGGAGAGCTGCCGGCTGAGGATTCGACGATCGTCGCGGGCGAGCTCGAGATACGTCCCGACCGCTTCGATGCCTATGCCGGCGGCCGCAGTGCCTCGCTGTCCCGCAAGGAGTACGAGCTGTTGCGTCAGCTGGCGGCCGCGGCGGGGCGCGTGCTCGAGCGCGAGGACATCTACCAGCGAGTGTGGGGCTACACCATGGTCCGGGGAGACCGTTCGGTCGACGTGTTCGTGCGCAAGTTGCGCCAGAAGCTCGAGCTTGCGTCTCCCGGGTGGCGCTACGTCCACACGCACTTTGGGGTCGGGTATCGCTTTGCCGCGGAGCCGGTTGACGCGCCGGCGCCCCCGGAGCGCGTCGCCGAGCCGCAGCCCGAGCACGATCAGCACGATCTCGTGACGGCGTACTCTTAGTAGGCAGCCATGTCGCTAGCCACCGCCCGCAACATCCTGATCGTGCTTGCGATCGCGGCCCTGGTCGCGATCGTGCCGGGCGGGGGCACGGCCGCCGCGGTCGCCGGCCAGGCCGCCGGCCTCGTGTTCCTCGCGCTCATCGCGTGGATCGGGACGATCCAGTACCGCCAGCACCGAAGCACGCTGTACGGCCTCGGCGACCGGCGCCGGGCCATCGTGTACGTGGCCGCCGGCGTGGCGATGCTGACCCTCACCGCGACCTCGCGGCTGTGGGCGACCGGGCTCGGCTCGGTTGTGTGGCTGGCGCTGATGGCCGGCGCCGCGTACGCGGTGTTTGCGGTTTTCTGGGCCGCGCGTAAGTACTAGAGGCTCGCCGGCGTCTCGCTCGTCGAGGCGTGACGTTCTTCCCGCGCTATACGACGGAAGAACGCGTCATTCCCTCGCACCGGCGCCAGCGTAACCGGGATTCCGTTAAGGACGGCGTTGCCTGAGGGCTTGTCGAGTACCAGCTCGTCGGCCAACAGGTTGCTGTTGGTACCGGCGTGGCTGCGGGCAACTCGCTGCTGTGTCCCTGGGACGTCGTGACCCCAGCCGTGGGGGAGGCTGACCACGCCCGGCATCACCGCGTCGGTGATCTCTACCGGAACCGTGACCGCGCCTGTCCGCGACCGCACGACGGCTGCCTCACCGTCGGCCAGCGCAAACCGCTCGGCGTCGTCGGGGTGGACGTGGAGCGTGCACCGCGGCTTTCCCTTCACGAGCACCGGCAGGTTGTGCATCCACGAGTTGTTCGAGCGCAGCTGGCGCCGGCCGACCAGCACCACCCCGTCTCCGTTCCGGGCACCGTTACCCAGCGAGGCACGCAACCGCTCCACGTCGGCCACGATCAGCGCGGGCGCCAGTTCGATCTTGCCGCTCGCGGTGCGCAGCGCGTCCGGCAGCCGCGGCTGCAAAGGCCCCAGGTCGACGCCGTGCGGGGCGGACTCGAGCGCCGCCAAAGTCAAGCCCCCGGGCCGAGCGCCGAACCCGTCGCCGTAGGGTCCGGCCCGGAGCATCAGGTCGAGTAACCGTTCGGGACCGACGCGCGGCGCGAGCGCGTCAAGCAGCACGTCGACGTCGCGACCGCCGACCGGGGACTCCGGGATCTTCACCTCGCGCTCCACCAGAAACCGCGCCACACCTTCGTCGAGCGCCGACACGTCCGCATCGGGGCCTAGGCCCGACGCCACGCCGGTGAGCCGCAAAAGCGTCACCCACTCGTCCGGGACCTCGGGGTCGGGCGGCAGCACCGCCGGCGAGTAGTGGGCGACGTTCCGGACCGCGAACAGATACAGCGCCAGGTCGTAGTGCGAGCGGCGCAGAGCCGAGGGAGCGGGAAGGATCACGTCGGCGTGCCGCGTGGTCTCGTTTACGTACGCGTCGAGACTGACCATGAACTCGAGATCGCCCAGCGCGCGATCGAGCCGCTCGCTGTTGGGGGTGGAGACCACGGGGTTGCCGGCGATCGTGATCAGCGCCCGCACCTGACCGTCACCCGGAGTGTCGATCTCCTCCGCTAGACAGGCCACGGGCAGCTCGCCGAAGATCTCCCCGAGCCCGCGCACGCGGCTCCGCCACCGGCCAAAGCGGGCTCCCCGGCCGCGACCGGGCGTGCCGGCGGCATTCGAGTGTCCGGCGGCCCCCATCGGGAACATCGCGCCGCCGGCGCGGTCGAGATTGCCGGTCAGGAGGTTGAGCACGTCGACGAGCCAGCTCGCGAGCGTCCCGAACTCCTGGGCGCAGGTCCCGATCCGGCCGTACGCGACCGCCCGGGGGGCGGCGGCCAGCTCGTGGGCGAGGCGCCGGATCTCCGGGGCCTCGATCCCGCAAACGGCCGCGGCGACCTCGGGCGTGGACGGCTCGGCCAGTTCGCGCACCACGTCGATCCCGTCGCAGATCGCCTGCAGGCGCTCGCCCAGGCGGACCAGATCCTCCGCGAACAGCACGTGCACCAGCGCGAACAGCAGGTGCGCGTCGGTCCCCGGCCGGATGAAGTGGTGCTCGTCGGCCTCCTCGGCGGTCCGGGTTCGTCGGGGATCGACGACCACGAGCTTTCCTCCTCGCGCGCGCAGCGCCCGCAGCCGCCCGCGGACATCGGGAGCGGTCATCAGGCTCCCGTTGGAGTGGAGCGGGTTGGCGCCCAGCATCAGCAGGTGATCGGTGCGGTCCAGGTCGGGGACGGGCACGGTCGTCCCGGTCCCGAACATCAGCGCGGACGCCATCTGCTTGGGGAACTGGTCGACGGTGCTGGCCGAGTACAGGTTGCGCGTGCCGAGGGCGCGGGTCAGCACGCGGGCGTAGAGCATGTTGTCGAGCAGGTGTGCGTTGGGGTTCCCCAGGTAGAGCGCGACCGCGTTCCGGTCGGCGGCGAGGATCGGGGAGAGGTGGCTGTCGATCAGCGCGAAGGCCTCATCCCAAGACACGGCGGAGAACGTTCCGTCCCGCTGGCGCAGCAAGGGGGTGCGGAGGCGGTCGGGATCGGACTCGAGTTCCTTGAGCGCGTAGCCCTTGGGGCAGATGAAGCCCCGGCTGAACACGTCCTCGCGGTCACCCCGGACCGCGACGAGCTCATCGCCGGCGAGGGTCAACTCGAGCCCGCATGTGGCCTCGCACAACGGGCATGTCCGTAGCGCTGTGCGAAGGCCGCCCGAAGACATGACGTTCGCGGAGGTTACTGTTCCGATGGTGCGGGCTTACGCGCGAGAGGCAATCGGCGATTGGCTGATCGTCGCCGGCGCGGTCGGGCTGTTCGTCTCGCTGTTTTTGACCTGGAGCCATCAGGCGCCCAGTCCAGCCGAGGCGGTCAGCGTCGTGCTCCCGCCCGGGGTGCCGGCCAACCCCACGGCCTGGCAGGTGTACTCGGTCACCGAGGTGTTCCTCGCGCTGGTGGCCGCGGTGCTGCTGCTGACGGCACTGATCGGGGGGCGGCGCGCGCGCCTCGGCTGCCTGGTGGCCGCCGGGATCGGCCTGGCGTTCGCGCTGCGCGCGCTCGGCGCTCCGCCCACCTCGGACGCGAACGTGCTCAACCCGGTGGCCGGCATCCCCCAGTACCTTCCGAGCTCCGCGACGGCGGGCGTGGGCGAGACGGTGGCAATCGCCGCGCTGGGAGCCGCGATCGGCGGGCTGGCGCTGTCGCTCACGGCGGAGTAAGTCCTCCCCACCGCAAATACGGTCACATCCGAGCGGCCCCGGGCGGCGTCTGGCTTCGTCCTCGTCGGCTCGCGCAGCGCTGCTGCGCGTCGCCTCCTGCGTCCTCGCCATCCATCCGCCCGTGACCACTCTCCATGCGACCGTACTTACGGCGGGAAGGACTACCGGCCGTCCTATCCTCGGTCGCAGATGGCGGTAATCACGGCTGAGAAGCGCCGCGAGCTCCCCGACGAGCCCGGCGTGTACCTGTTCCGCGACTCGCGCGGCAAGGTGATCTACGTGGGCAAGGCGAAGTCGATTCGCAAGCGCGTGGCCTCGCACTTCACCCATCCCAGCACAAGGGGGGGACAGGACCTGGTCGACATGATCGACCACGTCGAGGCCCTGGTCGTCCACACCGAGTCCGAGGCGCTGCTGGCCGAGCAGAACTTCATCAAGCAGTACAAGCCTCGGTTCAACATCCGCCTGCGCGACGACAAGTCCTACCCCTACATCGCGATCTCGCTCGACGAGGACTTTCCCCGGGTGTACTTCACGCGCGAGCGCCACCGCCGCGACCGCGCGTACTTCGGCCCCTACAGCAACGCCAAGCGGGTCCGCTCGACGCTCGACGTCCTCGGCAAGGTGTTCATGTTCCGCTCGTGCGAAGGGTCCGAGCCCGGTCGCCGCAGCGGCTCGCCGTGCCTGGACTACTACATCAAGCGCTGCGAAGCGCCCTGCGTGGGATACGTCAGCCGCGAGGACTACCGCCGCGGCATCGACGGGGTGATCGACTTCCTGTCCGGCCGCTACCGGGCGATCGAGCGCGAGCTCGACCAGTCGATGCGCGAGGCCGCGGCCGAGCAGCGCTTCGAGGACGCCGCGCGCGAGCGAAACCGCCTGCGCGCGGTGCGCTCGCTGCTCGAACGCCAGCGGGTGGCGAACGAGGCCGTCGGCACGCTCGACGCGATCGCGGTCGCGGTCCAGGACGGCGAGGCCAACGCCCAGGTGTTCCAGGTCCGCGACGGCGTGCTCTCCGACCGCCAGAGCTTCTATCTCGACAACGAAGCCGGCGGCGGCATCGCCGAGGTGGCCGAGGCGTTCATCCTCCAGTACTACGCGAGCGCGATGATGGTCCCGCCGCTGCTGATCGTCCAGCGAGAGGTGGGCTCGACCGAGGCGCTGTCGGAGGCGCTGACCGCGCGCCGCGACGGGTCGGTCGAGATCCGGGCCGCGGAGCGGGGCGACAAGCGGCGAATCCTCGAGCTCGCCGAGCGCAACGCCCGCCTCGCGCTCGACCAGGAGAAGCTTCGCTCCGAGCGCCGGCGCCAACAGCGGGTCGAGTCGCTCGACGGCCTGCAGCAGGCGCTCGGGCTGGACACGATCCCGCTGCGGATCGAGTGCTTCGACATCTCGACGCTGATGGGGACGAACACCGTGGCCTCGATGGTCGTGTTCGAGGGCGGCGCGCCGAAGAAGTCCGACTACCGGCGGTTCAAGATCGCCGCGCCCGCTCCCGACGACTTCGCCGCGATGGAGGAGGTGCTCTCGCGCCGGCTCGCCCGGTGGGGGCGCCAGCGCGAGGTCTCGCCCCACGACAAGGACTACGACCCCAGCTTCGCCGCCCTGCCGAACGTGGTCGTGATCGACGGCGGCAGGGGGCAGCTGTCGGCCGGGCTCCGGGCGCTGCAGGGATTCCGCGAGCGGGGGGTGGTGGTGATCTCGCTGGCCAAGCGGATCGAGGAGGTGTTCATCCCCGGCCGGCGCGAGCCGCTGCTCCTCGCGCACGACACCCCGGAGCTCCAGCTGCTGCAGCGCGTGCGCGACGAGGCGCACCGGTTCGCGATCACGCATCATCGGGTCAGGCGCGACCGCGCGATGACCGCCTCGATCCTCGACGAGCTCCCCGGCGTGGGGCCGGCCCGCAAGCGGGCGCTGCTCCAGCATTTCGGCTCCCCGGACGCGATCCTCGCGGCTTCCAGTGAAGAGATCGAGGCGGTCCCGGGGATCTCGGGGAAGCTCGCCCGCCAGGTCTACCGGGAGATTCACAAGACCGGGGTGTAGTAATGGGGAGGCCGGGCTGCATGCAGCCCGGCCCCGGGCGGTGCATGCACCGCCCGGCCGGGGCCCGCATGCGGCGCGGGCTTGCCGCGCGCTCGGCATCCAGCCTCGCTTAATTGCGCGGCGCCCGCGTCGTCCGGCGGTCATGCTGCTACTGGGTGAGCATCACCGCGCTCGCCGGCGGCAGATTGACCGCGTACGCGCCGGCCACGGCCGAGATCGGAACGGTCTGGGGTGGCCCGAGTAACCCGGTGGGAGTCTCCCCGCCGAACGTCTGGCCGCCCAGGGTGACCCCGCTGGTCGCGGCCGCGCTCGGTGCGGTCAGCCAGTCGAGGCTCGCCGCGGATGCCCCCGGCACGGAAACCGCCACTTCATGCGCGGCGCTGGGGTCCTTGTTGATCAGGACGACGCGCGTGTGCCCGTCGGGCGCGTGCGTGGCCCAGAGCTTCACGGGCCCACCGGGAGCGCTGGCCTGCAAGAGCTGCGCGCCGGGCGGAAACGCCTGCGCGAACAGCATCAACCCGTAGTACTCGGGATGGACGAAGGCCAGGAAGTGGCCGAACAGCCGGGTGAACGTGAACAGCTCATACCCGGCGCCGGGGAGCGAATGGACATTGACGCCGTCGACGCCGACGCTCGCCAGGTTGAACAGCGTGTCGAGGGCCCACAGCGCCGAGGCGAACGTGTCGCTTACGCCCCTCTTGCCCGAGCACGAGGCCGAGTTCATCTCCGCGAGGCGCAGCGGCACCCCGCGGGCGTGGGCAACCGCCACGTACGGCGCGATGCCCTGGGCGAGCCCGCTCGAGGCCTGGTCGGCGAGCAGGCTCGGGATCGACGGGAAGCCGGGCTGGCTGGGGTTCGTGACGCATGCTCGCAGCGGGTAGCGATGGACCGTCACGACCCGCAGCCTGGGTTCTGCGGCCAGCAGCTGGTTCAGGCCGCCGAGCCAGGTCAGGCCGGCGGTCGCGGGGCCGGCAAGCGGCAGCGGAGGCAAGGCCGCCCGGAAGCGCGCGAACTCAGCGAGATACCGGGAGAAGTTGTAGTTGCCGGCGCGGGAGAAGAACACCCGTCCCCGCTTGTCGGTGTACCACGGGATCACGTTGTAGATGTCGGGCTCGTTGCCGATCTCGAGCGCCTGTATGTACGGCTGGCCGATCCCGTGTACGAACGCGCGTGCCTCCGCGGCGGCGAGCGCGGGTCGCGAGGCGGCCAGGTTGACGCCGAGGATCAACCGGGCGCCCAGGGCGCTCGCGAGCGCCTTGGTGGTCCGAAGCCAGCCCGGGGTGAGCCGGTAGTCGACGCCGCCCGGCGGGAGCAGGCCGCGGACCGGCCACCACGTCGCGTCGGCGCTGCCGCCGCCGATCCGGAGCACGGGGGCCTGTCCTGGCGCGAGGTTCCGCACCAGCGCCTCGAAGACCGGATTGACCTGAAGCGGGTCGCGGCCGGTGTAGACGTGCAGGGCGCTGTACTCGAGCGAGAGTCCGACGAAGCCGGGGGCCATCGGCTGGCCGACGGTGGCGGGCGAGACGGTGGCCTGCAGCGGAGTCTGCGCGGCGGCGCCCGCAGCGAGGGCCGCCGAGGCAGCCAGCGCCAGCGCCGCCAGCGCCAGCGCCAGGATCCCTCCGCCGCGGCGATGCACGCGGGCATGGTGACATACCGCCTCATTTGCGGCGCCGTCACGCCTTCTACCATGGAAGTCTGAAAGCGTGGACGTCGCTCGAGCCGAAACCCCTCAACCCGAAGGCGCCACTTCGGCGCTGAGGGATCTGGTGATCATCACCGGGTTCTCCGGCGCCGGGAAGTCGACGGCGATGGCGGTGTTCGAGGACGAAGGCTACTTCTGCGTCGACAACCTTCCGGCCGAGATGATCCGCTCGCTGATCGAGCTGTTCATGCACGACGGATCGAAGGTGGCGCAGGCGGCGGTGGTCTCGGACGTGCGGGGTGGGAGCTACTTCGGCGGCCTCGCGGCGATGCTCGATGACCTGCGGGCGATCGGGGTGACCTACCGGGTCCTGTTCCTCGCCGCCGACGAGGCGACGCTGCTGACGCGTTACAAGGAGACCCGCCGGCGCCACCCGCTGGCGCCCATGGGGAGCGTGGCGGACGGGATCGCGCGCGAGCGCGAGATCCTGGCGCCGTTGCTCTCCCGCGCCGACGTGGTGGTCGATACCAGCGGGCTGACCGCCGCGATGCTGAGGCGAAAGCTCGCTGACGACCTGCTGCCCAATCCGATGCCGGGGCGCCTCGCGGTGACCTTCGAAAGCTTCGGCTTCAAGTACGGGCCCACGCGCGATCCGGACCTGCTCTTCGACGTGCGCTTTCTCCCGAACCCTCACTACGAGCGGGATCTCCGCCCGATGACCGGGGACGATCCGCGGGTGGTGGAGTTCATCAACCGCGACGGCGAGCTGGACGACTTCTACGCGCGGCTGTATCCGCTGCTCGACTATCTGCTCGAGCAGTACCTCGCGGAAGGCAAGGCCCACCTCGTGGTGGGGATCGGCTGCACCGGTGGTCGCCACCGATCGGTGGCGATCGCCGAGCACCTCGCCGCTCGGTACGGACGGCAGGCGGAGTACCTGGTGGAGGTGACGCACCGCGACGTCAGCCGGCCGGCGTGATCGACCACGTCGGCTTCGAGGTTGAGGACTTGGGCCGGTCGGCGCGGTTCTACGACGCGGTCTTCTACGCCCTCGGCGCGCGTCGGATGGTGAACTCCGAGGCGGCGATCGCGTACGGGGTCAACTGGCCGCAGGTGTGGATCGTCAGGCGGGGGCGAGCACCCAGTCCCGGGTACGGGCACCTGGCGCTAGCCGCCAGTGGCAAGGCGGCGGTGGACGCCGCTCACTCGGCGGGTCTGGCAAACGGGGGAGAGGACGACGGCGTGCCCGGGAAGCGCCCGCAATACGGTCGCACGTGCTACGCCGCCTACCTCCGCGATCCGGATGGGCTGCGGGTAGAGGTGGTCAGTCGGTAGCCTTCGCGCGGGCCGGCGCAGGTCGGCCCCCTCTTTTTGCTGGCGATCAGGATGGGAGAGCACGCGTATGCCCGTACGGGTCGGGATCAACGGCTTCGGTCGCATCGGCCGGAACGTCTTCCGCGCCGCCTACGAGGCGGGCGCGGACATCGAATGGCTGGCGGTCAACGACGTCGTCGACCCGAAGACGATCGCGCACCTGCTCAAGTACGACTCCAACTATGGCCCGTTCCCGGGCCGCGTTGAGGCGACCGATACCGGCTTCTCCGTGGACGGCCGGGAGATTCGCGTGCTGGCCGAGCGCGACCCGGCCGCCCTGCCGTGGAATGAGCTCGGGGCGGAGGTGGTGATCGAGTCGACGGGGCTGTTCACCGACCGCGAGAATGCGTCCAAGCATTTGGAGGCGGGCGCCCGCAAGGTCGTGATCTCGGCACCGGCCACCGACCCCGACGTCACGGTCGCGCTCGGGGTGAACTTCGATGAGGCCTACGACCGCGAGCGCCACCACGTGATCTCCAACGCCTCATGCACGACCAACTGTCTCGCGCCGGTCGCCAAGGTGCTCCACGACACCGTGGGGATCAAGCACGGGCTGATGACCACGATCCATGCCTATACCGCCGATCAACGGCTCCAGGACATGCCGCACCGGGACCTGCGACGGGCGCGGGCCGCGGCCGTGAATCTGATCCCCGCCTCGACGGGCGCCGCACGGGCGATCGGACTGGTGATCCCGGCTCTGAACGGCAAGCTTCACGGCATGGCGATGCGCGCCCCGGTACCCACCGGAAGCGTTGTCGACCTGGTTGCCGAGGTGGACCGGGAGACCAGCGTCGAAGAGATCAACGCCGCGTTCGCGGCGGCCGCCGGCGGCCCGATGAAGGGGCTCCTGCGCTACACCGAGGACCCCATCGTCTCGACGGACATCGTCAAGGATCCGGCCTCTTCGATCTTTGACTCGGCGCTGACCTCGGTGATGGACGGCACGCTGGTGAAGCTCATCGCTTGGTACGACAACGAGTGGGGCTATTCGAACCGCTGCGTGGACGTGGTCCAGAAGGTGCTTTGAGGACGCTCGACGATCTCGGCGACCTGCAGGGCAAGCGCGTGCTCGTGCGAGTTGACTTCAACGTACCGCTCGAGGACGGGGCGGTGGCCGATGACACACGGATCCGCGCGGCACTGCCGACGATCGCTGAGCTCCGGCGCCGCGGGGCCCGGATCGTGCTCGTCTCGCATCTGGGCAGGCCCAAGGACCGCGAGGCCGAGCTGTCGCTGCGGCCGGCGGCCAACCGCCTCGCCGAGCTGACGGGCGCGGATGTGACGCTGGCGCCGGCGGTCGTTGGCGACGACGTGCGCGCGTTCGCGGACAACCTGGGGCCGGGGCACATCCTGGTGCTCGAGAACGTCCGCTACGAGCCGGGGGAGACCAAGAACGACCCCGAGCTCTCCAGGGCTCTGGCTTCGCTCGCGGATGTGTACGTCAACG
Source organism: Solirubrobacterales bacterium (assembly GCA_019244745.1). GTDB lineage: Bacteria > Actinomycetota > Thermoleophilia > Solirubrobacterales > Solirubrobacteraceae > Palsa-465. The sequence continues at coordinate 15,932 of JAFASF010000242.1, forward strand.
ATGCCTTTGGCGCGGCGCATCGGGCGCACGCGTCCACGGAGGGGGTGGCCAGGCTGGTCTCCGACCACGCTGCCGGACGACTCCTGGAACGCGAGGTGACGTCGTTGACCGAGATGCTGCAGGACCCGGCGCGGCCACTGCTGGCGCTTCTCGGCGGGGCCAAGGTGAGCGACAAGATCGCGGTGATCGAGCGGTTCCTGGATGTGGCCGACACGATCCTGATCGGCGGCGCGATGTGCTTCCCGTTCTTCGCGGCGCAGGGCCACACCGTGGGGGAGTCGTTGTGCATCGCGGAGGACGTGGAGCTCGCGCGGAAGGTCCTCGGCTCGGCCTCGGGTTCGGGCTCCCGGGCGCGGCTCGAGCTGCCGCGCGACCTGGTGACCGCCGACCGCCTCGCGGCCGATGCCGAGGCCAGGGTCGCGGACGGGGTCGACGTGCCGCAGGGGATGATGGGGCTCGACATCGGGCCGGCGACATCTCGCGGGTACGCCGAGGCGGTCGCGGCCGCCGGGACGGTGTTCTGGAACGGGCCGATGGGTGCCTTCGAGGTCGAGCCGTTCGCGGCCGGGACGCGGGCGGTCGCCGAAGCGGTGGCGTCGGCTTCCGGGACCACCGTGGTCGGCGGGGGCGACTCGGCGGCGGCGCTCGTCCGCTTCGGGCTCGCGGATAAGGTGACCCATCTGTCGACCGGCGGCGGGGCGGCGCTCGAGCTGATCGAGGGCAAGACGCTCCCCGGAGTGGAGGCACTTTCGTGAGCACTTCTGCAGGCGCGGGTCGGACGCCGCTGATCGCCGGCAACTGGAAGATGCACAAGACGATCGCCGAGGCGAAGGGGTTCATCGAGGCGCTCCTCCCGCTGGTGGCAGCCACCGATCGCGTCGACGTCGGAGTCTGCCCGCCGTTTCCGGCGCTCAAGCCCACCGTCGATGCCGCCCGCGGCTCGCGAGTCCAGGTGTTCGCCCAGAACATGCACCAGGAAGAACACGGGGCGTTCACCGGCGAGGTGTCACCGCCGATGCTCCTCGAGCTGGGGGTCCATGGCACGATCGTGGGCCACTCCGAGCGGCGCGAGCTGTTCGGAGAGACCGATCGCGCGCTCGCGCAGAAGGTGCCGGCGGCGCTTGACGCGGGGCTGACGCCGATCCTGTGCGTGGGGGAGACCGAGGAGGAGCGCGAGAGCGGCGACACCGAGCGCAAGCTCCGCCACCAGATCCAGGAAGACCTGGCGCGGGTGCCTGCCGAGCGGCTGGGCGAGGTGGTGATCGCGTACGAGCCGATCTGGGCGATCGGCACGGGGCTGGTGGCGACGCCGGAGCAGGCTCAGGAGGCGATCGCGTTTATTCGCGCGCTGGTGGCGGACCGCTCCCGGGAGCAGGCCGAGCGCACGCGCGTCCTGTACGGGGGCAGCGTCACGGCCGAGAGTTGCCAGGAGCTGCTGGCGCTGCCCGACATCGACGGGGCGCTCGTAGGCGGGGCGAGCCTCGACCCCGAGTCGTTCGCCACGATCGTCAACGCCACCGGTTGATGGCGGTCGTTCCTGGTCCGCCGGGGCTGCCGACGCCGTCGGCCGCGTTGATCGTGCTCGACGGCTGGGGACTCGCGCCCCCGGGGCCCGGTAATGCGGTCTCGCTCGCCCGCACGCCGGTGTTCGACTCGCTGTGGTCTTCGTATCCCCACACGCAGCTGACCGCGTGCGGAGGGGCGGTCGGGTTGCCCGAGGGCCAGATGGGCAATTCAGAGGTGGGTCACCTGAACCTGGGGGCCGGCGCGGTCGTGGTGCAGGATCTGACGAGGATCGACACTGCGGTCGAGGACGGTGAGCTGGGCTCCAACCCGGTGTTGCGCGAGGCGTTCTCGGGCGCCGAGCGGGTGCATCTGATCGGGCTCGTGTCCCACGGCGGCGTGCATTCGGGCTGGTCGCACCTGGAAGCTCTGATCCGTCTCGCGGCCGAGCTGCGCGTGCCGGATCTGGTTTTGCACGCGTTCACCGACGGCCGGGACACGCTTCCGACTGTGGGCGCCGGCTATCTCGAGACCGTGGAGCGATGGATGCGGGACGCCGGCGCCGGTCGGGTGGGCTCGGTCGTGGGCAGGTATTACGCGATGGATCGAGATCGGCGCTGGGACCGCGTCCAGCTCGCGTACGACCTGCTCGTGCAGGGAAAGGCCTCGGCGTCGGCGGCCAGCGCGCGCGAGGCCGCCGAGGGCGCATATGAGCGCGGCGAGACCGACGAATTCATCAAACCGGTGGTGGTGGGGGACGAGGCGCGGATCCGCCGCGGCGATTCGGTGTTTGCGTTCAACTTTCGGCCCGACCGGATGCGCGAGATCACGCGGGCCCTGGCGGAGCCGGGGTTCTCTGAGCCGCTCGATCGCGCGGGTGCTCCACCGGTTGAGCGGTACGCGACCATGACGCAGTACGAGGAGGACTGGCCGTATCCGGTTGCATTCGAGCCCTCGCACCCCGCGACGACGCTTCCGGAGGTGATCGCGGCGCGCGGAGAGCGCCAACTGCACGTCGCCGAGACGGAGAAATACCCTCACGTGACGTATTTCTTCAACGGCGGTGAGGAGGCGGCTTGCAGCGGCGAGCAGCGCGAGCTCGTGCCCTCGCCGCGCGAGGTCGCCACCTACGACCAGAAGCCCGAGATGAGCGCGCCCGAGGCGGCAGCCGCGTTCGTCGACGCCTGGCGCGCAGACTCGTACACGTTCGGGATCATCAACTTCGCCAATCCCGACATGGTCGGACACACGGGAGTGATCGCCGCCGCGATCAAGGCGGTGGAGACCGTCGACGGCTGCCTGGGGAAGGTGGTCGAGGCGGTGCACGGGTCCGGCGGGGCGTGCATCGTGACCGCCGACCACGGAAACGCCGACCACATGCTCGAGGATGACGGCAGCCCCAACACCGCCCACTCGCTCAATCCGGTGCCGCTCGTGGTCACCATCCCCGCGCTGTCGCTGCGAGACGGCGGGATCCTGGCCGACGTGGCGCCGACCGTGCTGGAGGTGCTGGGGATCAAGCCGCCGGCGGAGATGACGGCGCGCTCTCTAATCGGGGGCGCCACAGTTCGCGCGCGCTAGGGCGCGGCGGTGCCGCCGTGCCCGCGCACCGGGACTACGAGTGCGAGCGGACGGTGGCCGCTCAGCTCTCTTGTCCTCGTGTCGTGCCCGAGTCGGAACGCCGCCGTGCGGCGCCGCGTAACCGGGATATCTCACGCAGAGGCGCGAATAAGACTTGACAGGGGTCGACTTAGATTTCTATACTCTCGCACGTAAGCTTCCAACCCGAAATGGGAGGTTCGAGATGGCATTGATTCGCTGGGAACCGGTTCGTGAGCTGAACACGATTCAGAGCGAGATGAACCGGCTGTTCAACACGTTCTTCGACTCGCCGGCGCCGACCGGTGGCGGAACTCAGCGCCGCTGGATTCCGGCGATGGATCTCGTAGAGACCGAGGGCGAGTTCGTTCTGAGGGCGGACCTCCCGGGTCTGTCCGACGAGGACGTGCACGTCCAGCTCGAGGACAACGTCCTGACCGTGTCGGGCGAGCGCAAGGCCGAGCACGAGGAGCGCAAGGAGGGTTACTACCGCGTGGAGCGGTCCTTCGGGAAGTTCTCTCGCTCACTGACGCTGCCTGAGGGCGTGGACGCCGAGGCCGTTTCGGCCAGCTTCAGCAACGGCGTGCTCGAGGTGCGGGTGCCGAAGCCCGAGGAGCGCAAGCCGCGCAAGGTCGCGATCTCCGTCGGCGGGGCGCCCAAGACGATCGAGAGCTCCGAGACCGGGCAGCCGGCGGCCGAGCAGCAGCCGGCCGGCAACGGCGGTGAGCCGGTGGGCGCCAGCTCGTAACGAGCGTTCCGAAGTCTGTTGAGATAGGGCGGCCCTAGGGCCGCCCTACTTGTGCGCGGGGGCGGGGCCGGCTCGGGAGCCAGAGAGCTTGATGGCTTGACGGCTTGACGGCGCGGGTTTGGGTCGATCGCCCGGGGACGTGGTCGCTCCTATGGGGGCTGGCTTCAGGCGGTCAACGCAACAGCTCGGCCATCTTCTCAGCTGGCGTGGCCCAACCTAGGGTTTGGCGGGGTCGGCCGTTTAGCTCGGCTGCGACCCGGTCGAGCTCGGCCTGGTCGTGCCCGGCGAGGTCTGTGCC